>JBAXIP010000008.1:0-31178 GCA_037138315.1 Actinomycetes bacterium | reverse complement strand
ATTAGTTGCGACGGTTGGAACAACATACGTTGTTCTCGAAAGAATTCCGGCAATGGCTTGGTTGCAGGGTGTGGCAGTCGGAAGTTTGGCGTGTGCACTTTTGGTTGTCAATAATTTGCGTGATATTCCAACTGATCAAGTAGTGGGGAAGAAAACTTTGGCTGTGCGCCTTGGAGATCAGCGGACTCGAGTTCTGTTTCAAACCTTAGTTGTGTTCGGAATTATGTGTGGAGTCTCCGTTGCTTTTGCAAACTCTTGGTCATTGATTCTGTTGCTGTGTTTCATACCGGCAATGAAGCCAATCAATCTTGTGAAGCGAGGGGTCGAGGGTCGTGGGCTCATTGCAGTTTTGGCCGCAACTGGTCAAGTACAAATAGTTTTTGGGGCGCTATCACTGATCGCCTTCGTGTTGGGAAGGTAGTTTTTACCCGTGACCTCTTTACCACCACCAGAAATGCCGAAATACTCCAACACGTCCATCAATAATTTTGCCCCAAAGCGTGACGGTAAAGCCGTAGGTGCCATGGTATGTGGAATCGTTGGTTTGCTTGTCTTCGGGATTGTTCTCGGCGGCGTGGCTATCGGGCTCGGAGTGCAATCACGAAAAAACATTAGGTCTTCACAGGGATCGTTGACTGGCGAAGGTTTTGCTAAGGCCGCAGTTATTCTCGGAATTCTTGATGTTGCGACATTTTTTCTGTTGTTGATTTCACGCTAGTTATTTCAAGAATTCTTCAACGACAGAGTTGAACTCTTTCGTTTGCTCAAGATGTACGGCATGTCCAGCGTTCTCAACCACGATCAGGTTCGCGTTTGCGCCCATCGCGGATTTCATTTCTTTACCTATCTGACAGAATTTTTCGTCATTGATACCGACGACTAAAAGTACAGGCATTTCGAGATTTTGAAGTTTGTCCCACAAAGACTCCTGTTTCCCAGTTCCACTCAGGCGCAAGCTTGAAGCGAGACCTTCTGCAGTATTGCGCAGGCGATCCTGTATGTCGGCCCGAGTAGATATCAGGCCAGCAAACATCGGATTAGTTAGCCATTTGTCGATGAATCTCTCGACGCCAATAGTGGCTATTTCTTGGGCTAGCAGTTCGTCAGAATTACTTCGAGTCTGTCGCTCCTCGACTGTCCGCAACCCGGGAGATCCGCTGACCAATACTAAACGTCGAACACTTTTAGGCTGAAGTAAGGCGATGTGAAGGGCGAGACGGGCACCCATTGAATAGCCGATGTAATCACCAAAGCCACATTGCTCAACGACCATCTGAGCTGTTGTTGTGAGATCGGCCGCCACAGTTGATGAACCGGCATGGCCTGGAGCGTCGACACGAATGATCGACTGTTGTGGGTCAATCAAATCGATGTAGCGGTTCCAGGAACGAGAAGTTTGGGTGAACCCGTGCAGCAACACCTGACTGATCGTCGAGCGATCGCCCGATTGTTCGACAAAAAGCGAACCTTCAATACTGGTCCAACTTCGAGAAGAAGAATTGCTCATGAAGCCGATCGTTCGGCAGTCCGTCGTAACACCCGTTCGAATGTTTCGGCATCTTGTGCGCCCGGGATAGACCACTGCCCGTTAATGACATAAGTGGGGACACCGGTGATGCCGTGAGAAATAGCCGTTGCCAGTTCTTCAGCGACCTCGCCTTTTCCGGCATCGCTCGCAAAAAAGGCCCGTAAGAACTCGGCGAACTCGGTGTCTTCAACTTCGTGAGGAATCGTACGCACACCGATGGTGATCAGTTGTTCTGAATCTCCGACGTTGACGCCATCGGTGAAATAGGCGTTCAACAAGGCTTCTTTGAGGCTTGATTGCACCTGGAAATCATGATTGACGCCAGTCCACCACATCAGCCGATGCGCAAGGATCGTGTTTGATCGTTGCCCGATGTCCATGCGAAATTCGATGCCGTCTTGAGCAGCGGTTTCTGTGAGTTGCGCAATTATTTTGTCGGCTCGTTCGGTGCCACCAAACTTTTTCGCATAGACCTCACGGACAGGCGCCGATGAATTGGCAGGTGCGGTTGGGTCAAGTTGATAGGCACGGTAGACGATCTCGATGGGCTGAGTGATGGCATCTGGGCCAGTCGTTACCTTTTCAAGGGCTGCTTCAAAACGGCGCTTTCCGATGAAGCACCATGGACAGACCACGTCGGACCAGATTTCAATCTGCATGTTCGTACCTTAGATGGTCTCAAGCCGGTTTTGCTCGTAGCGTAGGGTTGGTGGAGAGCGATCTTTTCAGTGAGCGCTTGGCCGGTCGGCCTTCTGAAGATGTTCAAGCGACCTTTTGTGCGGTGCTCGTTGACGAATGGGTGAGACAGGGGATACGTCACGTCGTCATCGCTCCAGGCTCGCGATCGACGCCTCTGGCTTTGGCTCTCACCAACCGTTCCGAAATGCATATTGAAGTGTTCCACGATGAACGCTCGGCGGCCTTCGCTGCCCTGGGTGTTGGGCTCGCAACTCACCAGCCCGCCATTTTGCTCTGCACATCAGGAACCGCTGCCGCGCACTTTTACGCCGCCATCATTGAGGCAGATTTGTCGCATGTGCCGATGTTGGTCGTTACCGCTGATCGTCCGCCTGAATTGAAAGATGTTGGAGCACCTCAGACCATCGATCAAACGAAAATGTATGGCGACACGGTTCGCTGGTTTCATGACCCAGGAGTCGCCGATGTTGCGGCAAATGATTCTTGGAGGTCACTTGCCCGCCAGAGTTTCGCTGCTAGTCAAGGTGTTTCTCCGGGACCAGTTCACCTCAACCTCCCATTTCGTGAGCCGTTAGTTGGTACCGCGGTTGAGCTACCGCTTTCGCCGTTTATTCGAAATCAATTCATCGGTCGCCTTGAATTAAGTCCGGCGGATTATGAGGGAGTCGCAACAATATTGAATGCCCAGCAAGGTTTGATCATTGCCGGGCGTGGATGTGGAAGCGCCGAAGAAGTTTCACGATTGGCCAGTTTGCTGCAGTGGCCAGTGCTTGCCGATTCTCGATCAGGCTGCCAAGGAATACCGGAAGCAGTTCCATATTTTGACGCCGTCGTACGTTGTGAGAAATTTGTTGTAGCGAATCAACCCAAGGTCGTTTTACGTCTGGGTGAATCCCCGAGTTCTAAAGTGCTGAGTCAATTCGTCACGAAATCACAGGCAACCCAAGTGCATGTCAGTGCATTTGAATCAACTGCTGATGCCGATCATCGGATGTCTCTACATATTTCGTGTGACCCGTCTGTTTTTTGTCGAGAATTAGAGAGACGCGTCAAGCCCAATAGAGATTCAGGTTTTCTAGTTAAATGGTTGGGTGCCAATCGGGCAGCCGGAACAACTATTGAGAAATATTTTGGCGATGCAGATTTGAACCTTCTCGCACCGCGTGTAGCCCAATTGGTAGCCCAGAGCCTGAAAGAAGAGAACAACCTTGTTGTCTCATCGTCGATGCCAGTGCGCGATTTGGAATGGTTCGGAGGGGATTGTTCGCGTATCAACGTGTTCTCAAATCGCGGCGCCAATGGCATTGACGGAGTCTTGGCTACGGCTATTGGCGTCGCAATCGCTACTCGGCGAAAAACCGCAGTCTTGATTGGTGATATTGCACTGTTACATGACTCGTCAAGTTTGACCGACCTCAATCGGCGCAACGTTGATTTGAAGATTGTTGTGACCGACAATGATGGCGGCGGAATCTTTCATTATTTGCCTCAGGCGAAGTCGGTCAATGCTGAAGCATTTGAGATGTTGTTTGGCACGCCGCACGGAACAGATATTTTGCAGTTGGCTAAGGCTCACCATCTATCGACGTACGATTGTCAATCGGCGTCTGAACTGAAGAATGCGCTCGCTTCACCTGAAACTTGCGTGATTCGAGTATTGACCGATCGTAAGAACGAGGTTTTGACGCATCAAGAAGTTAACGACTTGGTCGCAGCAGCGATCAACGGAAATCAAACAATTTAGGGTCGCACTATCGCTGACAACATGGCTTGAAACTTGGCCTGAGTCTCGGCCAATTCGGAGTTGGGATCTGAGGCCGCAACGATTCCGCCTCCGGCGATCAGTCGAGCAGTCTTTCGATCGTCTGATAACTCGGCACATCGAATGGCAACAGCCATAATTCCGTTGCCACGGGCATCGACCCAGCCAACTGCTCCGCCATAATTTTTACGATCAAAGCCTTCGAGTTGGTTAATAACTTCTAAGGCCTCCGCTCTGGGATGTCCGCCAAGAGCTGGAGTCGGGCACAACATCCGCGCAAGTTCGAGTAACGGGGGATGATCATCCGATAAATGGCCTTCAATCAAGGTGCCGAGATGTTGAACATTGGCAACTTGAATGACCGAAGGCTCAGGTTCCCAATCCAAATACGAACAGTACGGCAGCAACATGTCATGAATGACATCAATCACAACTCGGTGTTCAACCTGATCTTTCATACTTGATATAAGTTTGCGGGCAAGTTCGTTGTCGGTGATTGGATCGCCAGTACGTGGAGTGGTTCCGGCTAGCGGGTGCGAACGAATTGTCTGTCCTGATACTTCAATCAACAACTCGGGTGATGCGCCAATAAAGCCGTTCATTGAATATCGGTAGCTATTACCAAACGATGATCTCAACCTCTGTAAAACCGCGTGAACATCGATCGGTTGTGCGGCCTCTACGAGTATTTCGCGGGCGATAACGGCTTTTGTAATTCTTCCGTCACGAACTGCATCACGGGCACTCGCAACTGCTTGAAGGTAATTCTCAATTGGGGTCAGTGGGCGAACGGTAAATGTGTTTGTCGTCGCTGCCAGAGGTTGAGAAATTTCTAGGTTGACTGATTCATCGTCAATCGTTGTTAGCCAACAATTCCCTTTTTCATCTTTGCCTACAACTTGTTTTGGAATAAAGAAATCGCAAGGAGAAGAAGCGACAAAAGGAAGAACGCCCATCGCAATCGGTGCAACATCCAAATTGGTGAGATTGTGATGTTGAATTGCTGACAGAGTTTTTTGAACTCCTGAGAATGCAATACGTGTAGCGATTCCACGCGCTGCGTAACCGACGCCACTTCGCACGAAAAGGTATCCATCGTTGCCTGCAACATTATTCAGATCAACAGATGAATCAAATTCAATGGTTGTAGCAATCACGGATCATTGATCCCTTGTCGCAAGCATCAGTTGCGTGATCCCGCCCGAGAGTTGATGATGAGTGGCATCGGAAAATCCTGCTCCGTGTAACACTCGGAGCATTTCGTCACGGGGAGGAAGGTAAGCAACGCTTTTAGGCAAATACCGGTAGGCCGCCGGGTCAGACAGCCAGCCACCGATTTTGGGAACGATTTTGCCGAAGTAGATTCCGTTGCCGAAACGAACGAGACGATTATGCGGTATTCCGACATCAAGTAATGCGATTCGCCCGCCTGGTCGTACGACGCGGCCCAATTCGTTGAAAAAGGCCGAAAGGTCAACTAGGTTCCGCAGAGCAAACCCGCATGTGGCGCCATCGACACTGTGATCGCCGATGGGCAGATTTAAAATATCTGCTTGCGATCGCGGTGAACCTGAGCGGTCGGCGGCCAGCATCCCAAATGACAGGTCCATGGATAAGGGCCGAATACCCACCCGACGAAGATCGATGCACAGGTCACCGGTCCCGCTTGCGAGGTCAAGAACAGTGCTGCCTTGGGGAAGGTTGAGCAGTCGAACCGCTTTGCGTCGCCAACGAGTGTCAAGACGGAAGGTCATGATGCGGTTCACGAGGTCGTAGCGGGGCGCGATTGTGTCAAACATTTCCTGAATTGCACGGACCTTTTCTTGACCTTGTGGAAGGGTCTCAGTGTCCCAAGAAGGAACCGATGGGCGTTCGCTGGGGTCTTGGGAAAAGGTCACAGGCTTAGGCTAAACGGCTTTTCGGCTCGATGGGGATTTCGGAGTCGCCGACTTTGGTCACGATGGGGCAAGATATTGCAGAGGGTCATCGCAGATTGTGGATCACTCGTTCGGATGAACTGATGTATGGGGGTAGGACATGATTGATTTCACTTTGGCGCCAGAGCATGAAGCCATTCGCACGAAGGTGCGGGACTTTGTCGAGAATCACATCAAACCGGCGGTTGAGCCATTTGGACACCGCGACGAAATGGATCCCGAAAAGCATCGTCAGTACGTTGGCGAACTCATTCGACTGCGCAAGTTAGCGGTGAAAGAAGGTCTGTGGTTACCGCATATGCCTAAAGAATGGGGCGGCATGGGACTTGGTCACGTGGCCCTGGCAATGGTTCAGGCTGAGGCCGCAAAGACCCGAGTCGGTCCGTGGGTGTTTAACTGTCAAGCCCCTGATGAAGGAAACATGCACACATTGGTGCATTGGGCGACACCCGAACAAAAAGAGAAGTATCTGAAGCCGTTGTGCGATGGTGTTTCGTCGTCTTGCTTCGCCATGACCGAGCCAGAGGTTGCTGGTTCAGATCCCACCTTGATTCGTACTCACGCCATTAAAGATGGCGATGAGTGGATCATCAACGGGCACAAGTGGTTCATTTCTGGTGCTGACCGCGCCAAGTTCGCAATTTTGATTGCACGAACCGAAATGGATGTGCCTGAAGGTTCACGCGGGGCAAATACCGCATTCATCATTGATCTTCCGCAACTTGGTTGGAACAACGTTCGTGAAGTGGAGACGATGCATGGTCCTGGCGGCCATAGTGAAATTGTTATCGAAGACTTGCGTGTCCATGATTCACAAATTTTGGGTGGACGTGGAAACGGGCATCGGCTCGGCCAATACCGACTCGGACCGGCTCGTTTGGCGCACTGTATGCGTTGGATTGCCCAGGCAGAAACTGCTCTCGACATGATGGTTGACCGATCATTGAAGCGTTACTCCCATGGATCATTCTTGGCTGAAAAGCAAGGAATCCAATGGATGATCGCTGATTCAGCAATGGAGATCTACCAATGCAAACTGATGATTTTGCACGCGGCCTTCAAGATCGATCGTGGAGATGATTTCCGTACTGAAGTTTCGATGGCGAAGCATTTCGTCGCAAACAGCTTGAACCGCATCATCGACCGGGCAATTCAGGTCCACGGTGCTCTGGGTTATTCAACCGATACGCCTTTGGCCAACATGATGCAGCATGCCCGATGGGCACGTTTCGCCGATGGTGCTGACGAAATTCACCAAATGCGTATTGCCGAAAACACCATCAAAGCATTTACTGACCACGGAACAACGCGTACCGCAACAGGTGATTTGCCGATCTGATCTCTAGTGATCGGTTGCTGGATTCGCTATTGATTTTGCCCAGCGATAGTCGGCCTTGCCTGATGGCGAACGGACGATGTGATCAACGTAGATAAATTCTTTCGGGAGTTTGTAGCGGGAGATATGTTGCGCGGCCTCGTTAATCAGCTCTTCGTTCGTCGTTAGTGTGCTCTCGCGTAGATGCACAATCGCAATAACCTCGTTACCCCAGCGTTCACTAGGTCGGCCGGTGACGACGCAATCCAGTACTGCGGGGTGGGCTTTCACAGCCATCTCAACTTCTTCGGCAAAGATTTTTTCACCACCCGAGTTGATTGTGACCGAGTCACGTCCACGCATTTCAACAAGTCCGCCCGACGTCAGCACAGCGCGGTCTCCGGGGACAACGTAGCGAACTCCTTTGATGACTGGATAGGTCTTTGATGTTTTCTCGGCGTCACCAAGATAACCGAGAGCCAAACGACCGCTCTTGGCTAACCAACCTGCTTCGGGATGACCAGATTCGGTGTGACCAGGTTCAAGTACCTCAGACAGATCTTCGGAAAGGACATGGTTATTCGGAGACAACGGAAAGGTTCCGGTTGATGCCCCGCCAACGGATGACAAGTGCGTGAGTTGTCCACCAGCTTCTGAAGAACCCAAACCATCGATGATCATGAGATGGGGTGCGAGTTGGAGCAATTCATTTTTGTAGTGGGCCGAGAGGGCTGCACCACCTGAAATGACGACCGTCAAACTCGAGATGTCGTAGGTGCGAACTTTGAGTTGATCAATGAGTGGTCGGGCAAACGCATCGCCGACGATTAATAGAAAATCAATTTTTTCCTGCTCAACCATTGACCAGATGTCATGAGCATCCAAGCGCTCAGGAATCGACGGGACGAAGACGGTGCCACCAGCGTTCCAACTACCGAATGCCACCCAATGTCCTGCGCCGTGCATAAACGGAGGCGCGACGAGCGCTAAACGGCCTTTAGTTTCAGCAACAAAATCTTCAATTGTCTGTGCGAAACGTGAACCCCCGAAGCACTCAACAAGTGCGTCACCTTGGCGCCACATGACTCCTTTAGGCATACCTGTAGTTCCACCGGTGTACAAGATGTACAGATCATCTGGGCTCGCAGGTGAAGGCTCATCAGCTCGCGAACTTTCGAGCGCGTCCTCGTACCAAATCGCGCCAGGCAACAGTGCGTTGTTCGACTCGTCAGGAACTTGTAATAAAAGAGTCAATTGCGGAGCATCGGCAAGTACGGATTCGAGAGTAGGTGCAAATATTGAATGGAAAACAATGACCGAAGCGGCCGAATCTTGGAGCAGATAAGTCAATTCTTCGGCGACATATCGATAGTTCACATTGAACGGTGCAACGCGCCCCTTAAACGCCCCGAGCATGCACTCAAGGTACTCATTTCCGTTGTGTAGATAAATGGCGAGATGATCTTGGCCACTTTCTTGTTGAGCGAGTTGACTTCTTTCGGTATGGCATCCATAGCCGCGGTCGTTCAGAAAATTTGCAAGGCGACGAGTTCTTTCAGTGACTTCTTGCCAGGTAAAACGATGATCTCGGAAAACCAAACAATCTTCCTCAGGTCTTGATTTGGCGATGGCTTCGTGGATTTCTCCCACAGTGAACTGCTGCACCGCCAAAACTTAGGGTTTATGCCAGGCCGATTACGAGTCAAGGTGGAGCCTTTGGGTCGCTATCGTCTATGAGGTGAATCGAGATCAATCGCCGGTTACTGGCAAGTCACCACATGGAGTTGTTTTTGGGGTATTTATTCCTCAGGGCTGGAAATTGGAATTGGCGTCAATTTCAGAACCAGCGGATAAATGGAACAAGACCGTCGAGATAGCAGTTCTTGCTGACGAGTTGGGGTTTGATTCGCTGTGGGTGTACGACCACTTCCACAATGTGCCGCGACCAGCTCACGAAACAGTTTTTGAATGCTGGTCAACCATCGCAGCAATCAGTCAGCGAACTTCACGAATTCGTTTAGGACAAATGGTTGGTTGCAATAGTTACCGCAATCCTGGATTGCTCGCCAAGATCACTTCGACGATTGACGTGATTTCTGGGGGCCGTTTGGAATGGGGTATCGGCGCTGGATGGTATGAAAACGAATACCGCGCCTATGGGTATGAGTTCCCAAAACCTAAGGATCGCATTGGCATGTTGCGTGAAAGCGTTGAGATTGTTCGCAGTATGTGGACCGAATCGGAAACCACCTATAAGGGCAAGCACTATGAGGTCTTCCGAGCGAATTGCGACCCTAAGCCATTGCAAAAACCCACCCCTCCAATTTGGATTGGCGGTGGCGGCGAGCAGTTGACCTTGCGAGTCGTTGCACAATTGGCCGACTGTTCGAACTTTGGTGGAAATCCAGAAGAATGGGCACGCAAGAGGGAAACCTTGCTCGGTCATTGTCAGGTTGTCAAACGAGACCCCAATGAGATTCGCATGACGTGGTCGCCAGAGTTGTTCATTCGCGAAACAGAGCGAGAGCTCATTGAACAAGCACCTCAGCGAATGTCCGACGAATCGTTCCAAGATTGGCGTGATGGAAATTTGGTCGGAACGCCTGATGAGGTCTCAGAAAAGATTGCAACATATCTGAAAATTGGTTGCAGCGGATTTATTCCATGGAGCGCTGACTATCCGTCCACCGAATCCATTGAGTTGTTTGCCAAAAAGGTAATGGCGAACTTCAAGTAATTTCGTGGGATCAGATGTATGAACGGAAAATAATTTCGGCAACGCACGATGGCTTGCTGGCGCCTTGGCATTCGAAGGTAAATTCCATTGTCATCTGAACCCCGTTGGCGATCTCTTCAACTTCGAGCAGTTTGACACCGAGACGAATCTTTGAGCCGACCGGAACGGGAGAAGGAAAACGGATCTTATTGGCTCCGTAATTCACCCCCATGGAGAATCCTTCAATGCGCACGACAGTGGGATACAACATCGGTCCGAGTGACAGAGTCAAATAGCCGTGGGCAATGGGACCACCGAATGGGCCACTCTTAGCTCGTTCTACGTCGACGTGGATCCACTGGTGGTCTCCGGTTGCTTCGGCAAACTGATTGACGCGCTCCTGGCTGACGTCGAAATATTCGCTGTATCCGAGGTGTTCGCCGATAGCGGCTTTGAGTCCATCGACTCCGGTAATTACTCGTGCGTTCATATGCTTACCCTAGTCATCAAGGTCGATCGGTTACGAATACCAAACTCGTTGATGTTCTCGACTCAGGGGATGAAGTAGTAGCGCGCACAGGGCCGCTTCAAAGATGAATCCGATCGTGTCGCCACCCGTGATTTTGTCCAAAACGCTGAAGCCGGAAGCTGACCCTAAAATCCAAATCCTGAGTGCGAAGGGTGAAAAGGCGGCGACGAGTGCGAGTTTGTAGCCGATCTTGCGGTCATTTGCCATCAGGAAGCCTCCCCCGATGAAAGACGCCACGACCAAAATTCCGATGAGGCTGCCGAATGCGCCTTTGTCGACGCGGGCGTAGCCAATCCAGTCGCGCTTGTCCATAAAACTGATGAGGGCGAAAAACCCATTGAGATATAGCAGCCATGTGGCTATTTGCATTGTTTGTGGTTGCATACGGTCGAACCATTTGCGAGGGTTCAACTGCTGGTGCTGGCGGCGCTTATTCATGTCTCAAGAGTGCCACATATCAAAGGTTGGTCGCGGTCTATATCGGATAGTTGCTCAGATAGGGCGGTAGGGTACGCAATGAATGCGCTCTGGATTTGTCACTCTCGTTGGTCGTCCGAATGTCGGGAAGTCGACCTTGGTTAATGCGATTTGTGGCAAGAAGATTTCGATTGTCTCGGACAAACCGCAAACAACCCGCCGCCAAGTTCGCGGAATTTTGACTCGTCCAGATAGTCAAATCGTTTTTGTCGACACTCCAGGCCTCCACAAACCAGTGAGCGCTTTGGGTGAGCGAGTCAACGCTGCCGCTATTGAAAGTATCAGCGAAGTTGATGTGTCTTGTCTGGTTCTTGATGCGACGATGCCTTTCGGATCAGGAGATCAGTGGGTCGCAGATCGCCTTGACCTCTCAAAAACCATCGTGATTGTGAACAAGACCGATGTTGCGAGCAAGAAGCAAGTTGTCAATCACCTCATCGCTTCTTCAGGTCTTGATGCGCTGGCATATTTTCCGATTTCAGCAAAGTCTGGTCATGGAGTCGCCGACCTGGTCGCACACATTCTTGAGCGTATGCCGGAAGGTCCGATGTATTACCCGGACGATATTGTCAGCGATTTGCCCGAAGCCGATTTCGTCGCGGAGCTGGTGCGCGAGCAACTACTTGCTGCAACTCATGATGAGTTGCCGTATTCAATCGCCACAGTTGTGACTGAATGGGAGTGGCCACGTATTCGTTGCGAGATCATTGTTGAGCGCGAAAGTCAAAAGGGAATGGTCATCGGCAAAGGTGGCGCAGTTCTCAAGATGGTTGGTACTGCAGTTCGCCAGCAGTTACCACCCGGCGTTTTCATCGAACTTCATGTCAAAGTTGATAAAGACTGGCAACGCAAACCCGATCGTGTCGAGCGCCTCGGTTACTAATTCACTGAGCCATCAGCATGAAAAATTGCTGGGGAGGAGATTTGCGTAATCGTCGCAGGCAACTGTTGCGCCTGGTGTCGTCAAGTCTCCGCGACCACGTGGAACTGCCTGTGGCTCGTTGTTGCTAGTGAAACGAACCTGACCGACTCCCGATTGCCGAGTCAAAGTTAAAACGATCTGGGCGACAGCTAGTCGTTGTTCACCACCTGGAAGATCGGTGATGAAGGTTTTGGGAAGAACTACGGTTGCCACACCCCTTTCGACGGTGACTTCTGCGGCAAATCCGACTGGCAAAGCGCTTCGCAACCCGGCCGCGGCGTCGCCCTCTGGTGGGCCTTCGGACAGAGCGGCTAAAACCTGAGGAGCTGCTGCTGGACTGAGTAGCAGACGATCAATGGGAACTACCTGGGTGCCAGCCACAAAAAACATGCTCACTATTTCTACTGGAATCGTTGATGAACTTGTTGATGTTGTTGTTTCAACCACCGGTGTAGTTGTCGTGCTGGCAGGCACAGTTGTCGGAGGTGAACTTGTGGTCGTGGCATTGAGTTCGTAAGGAATCTTGTCGGCGTCAATCTGTTTAACGGATCCGTCACCAGGTAGTGAACAACTTGTCACGACTATCCCTAATGCCGTGAGGGTTCCTGCGATATTCCACAAAGTTCGTTTCATGACTTCTCTCCTGGGAATTCAATAACGAATCGTGCGCCACCTGAAGTCGCATCTTCGACCCAAGCCTTGCCACCGTGGGCTCGCGCATGCTCGGCGACTAAGGCCAACCCGAGTCCAGTACCGCCGGCGCGACTCCGACCGGCAGAACCACGTGCGAAACGCTCAAAGATACGTACGCGCTCGCTTTGCGCGACTCCTGGACCGGAATCTTCAACCGAGACTCTGGTGCTCCCGTCGCGTTGATTTTCAATTTCAACCAACGAAACTCCGCCGCCATGTATTCGCGCATTTTCTAAGAGGTTGGCCATAATTCGCTCAAAGCGGCGTTTATCAATTTTGATAAAACTGTCGGAACCCTGGCTGACAATGACTCGAATATCGTCAACGCCATAACGCGATGCAATCCGGCGGATAAATGGAACGATGTCTATTTCTTCTTGATTAATCTCAGAAATTCCAGCATCTAGTCGGGAAAGCTCTAGGAGGTCTAGAACCATTTGGTCAAACCGCCGAATTTGTGAGACGACGACATCGAGTGCTTGTTGAGTGCGGTCGGACAAATCTGCACGACGTGCATCTAAAACTTCTACCGCTGCGGCGAGCGCAGTAATGGGCGATCTCAATTCATGGCTGACATCGGAGGCAAAACGTACTTCTCGTTCAATGCGAGTTTGAACAGCGTCAGCCATGTCGTTGAATGACGAAACAAGACGCGAAAGATCGGGGTCATTCTCCTGTTCAAGGCGAGTATCGAGTCCGCCTTCGGCAATTTCGCTCGCAGCTTCACTGACTCGTTCTAAGGGTCGCATGAGACGACGACTGACCCAAAGTCCCACCAAAGATGACAGTGATCCGACGACAAAGATTCCGAGCAGGAGAGTTGAGCCGATAATGGTCAAAGTTCGTTCTTCATCGGTTAAGGGAAAAGCCTCAAAATATTGGGCGTTGATTTCGTTTATTGAGACGCCAACTGCGATGAACGGTTCGCCATCAATTGAAAATCGTTGGCGCGAAGTGATTCCCTGAAGAGTTGAAGCGACCAATTCTGATGGCAGCAAAGTCTGAGTATGGCGAATGTCTTGAGAAAAATAGAGGTCTTCTGGTGACACGTGCAAGATTGCGAATCCATTTGACTCGGTGCGTATCCCAGAAATTAATTCAAAGGCTTCAGTGCGCCGAGTACGCAGTTGTGTACGGATCAACTGAGCGTTATTAAATGCCTGACGTTCAACAATCTCTTCACGCCGTTGCAGTAGGTAGGTTCGTGCCGTGAGATAACTCGCTCCCGAAAGCAGTAAAGCAGCGACAAGACCAGTCATCAAGAACAGAAGAGTCACGCGGCTTCGCAAACTCAGGTGACGGATTCGGTCGGCCAAACGCACTCTTGTATCTTGCCCGATTGGTGAGCGGAAATGTAGGGCGAGATCTGACATGGCGGTGAGTCGATGGAATAGAAAACGCCCGACTCGGACAATATGCCAGCGAGTCGGGCGAAGAGTGGGTTCCGCTGGCCGGGGGAGATCAGGGGGAGGACGACCTCCACCGAACCAGCGTGAACAGTTATGAGTTTCTCGGTCGTATGTGAAGGGACCGTGTGAATAGTGTGCGTTTTGTGTAACAAAATGGAAATCTGGGCAAGAATGCTTCCTAGTGAATTCTCTGCTGTTTATCGAAGATGACGATCAGATCCGCCTGGCCTTACGCCTTGTTCTTGAGGACGAGGGGTACGAGGTTCGAGAGGCCGCTGATGGGCGGTCGGGATTGGCCGCTTTTCATGCTCTTGAACCAGATCTTGTTCTGTTGGACATACGTCTTCCTGATATGTCGGGCTTTGATGTTTGTCGGGCCCTGCGGGCAATGTCAATTGTGCCCATTGTTATGGTTACCGCTCAAACCGACACTCACGACATGGTCACCGGACTAGAAGCGGGTGCTGATGACTACGTCACTAAGCCCGTGGTTCCGAAAGAACTTGCAGCGCGGGTGCGGGCTCATTTACGTCGGGCTCAATTACAAAATCTTTCCCCCGGAGAATCGCAAAGCGAGATTCTGGGTGACATCGATTTGCGTCGCGAGCAAGGTTTGGTATTTAAGAACGGTCAAGAAGTTTCCTTGACAAAAACCGAGTTCAACTTGTTATGTGAATTTGCTGATCATCCCAATGTTGTTCTTTCACGAGATCAACTGCTTGAACGGGTGTGGGGATACGACTATCTGGGAGATAGTCGATTAGTGGATGCCCACGTTCGGCGCTTGCGAGTCAAAATTGAGGAACAGCCAGATGATCCGAAATTGATATTGACAGTTCGTGGCATTGGCTACCGACTCATGCCGATCAACTAGATCACAAATTTCAGCGGGTGATCAGACGCAGAAATTCTTCCACTTCGCCACGATCAATTGATTTTCGCATAGGTGGCATTGATTCCAAAATATCTCGTCGATAACCGGCGTTTCCGAGGCGCGGATCGAATACCGCAACGACTCCACGGTCGGTTGCATTTCTGATGAGTCGACCGGTGGCTTGAGCAAGCAAAGTTGCGGCGCGTGGAAGATCAATTTCTCGAAATGCTCGATCGCCAATGGCATCGCGTCGTGCGCTGAGCAACGGATCGTCTGGCCGTGGGAATGGGATGCGGTCAAGGGTGACAAGCGACAAAGTGCGACCAGGAATATCGATGCCCTGAAAAAAACCGGATGTCGCAAAAAGACACGACGATTCATCTTCGGTGAAAAGCTTGACAAGTTGGGTCTTTTGATATTCACGCTGAGACAAAATTGTGTTGGGCAGTTTTTTACGCATTGCCTCGACCGCTAAGTCGAGCGCTCGGTAACTAGTAAATAGCGCCAATGTTCGTCCACCCGCAGCAGCAATCAGATGAAACAGTTCATCGTGCATCAGTTTGGTGAATTCGGCAGAGTTTGGATTTGGCAAGTGCTTTGCGCAATAAAGAACTGCGTTTGACTGATAGTCAAACGGACTTTCAACATTGCAAAGTTGTGTACGGGCAACAGGTAGGCCGATACGTTCGGCCATCTTGTTAGGCACTGTTGCGCTCGTCAAAATGGCGGTAGTTTTTTGCCAAACGCCTGCATCAAGAACTGGTCCAACATCAAGCGGAGCAATATCAAGTTTTGGACGATCAACAGTGCCCGACACATACGGAACGTACGTATCATCGGTTTTTAATGCGACGTCAATGGTATCGGCAAGACGCGTGGCCAATGTTTGAGCACGAAGCTTGCGTTGATTGCTGTCATCATCTTTGGTTTCTATGACTCGCAAGATGTCGAGAATTCGGGCAACCAGACGTCGCCCTTCGGCCAATACCGCGGTGATCTCTAAAGGCAATGGAGCCGAAATTCGTTGGTTATGCGTGGGTGACAGGACTTCATCAAGCATTATTCCGATATTGATGATGTCAGTGATCACCTTGGGATCGGCGATGATGCGCTTGACGACTCCGGCGAAAAAATTGAAATTTCCAGCGTGCAAAGAAACGCCGACAGTGTCGCTCATGATGTCTTCTAATCCATGAGCTTCATCGATAATCAAAACTTCATGATCGGGTAATAGTTGTCCACCTGAAGCCACGTGGAGACCGTACAAATGTGTGTTGACAACAACGATGTCGGCTTCACTCGCTTTGAAACGAGCGATCTCTGAGAAACAAGTTCCACCAACTGGGCATCGTCGAGCACCTGGGCATTCATCACTGCCGACGCTGACCGCTTTCATAGCTCGTTCGGAGGGCGACCACGAGATATCGGCCATATCTCCACTTTTTGAACTCTTGACCCATTCAGAAATGAGATCAATTTCGCGGCGAACTGAATGAGACATTTCGTCGTCATCAAGCAACGTAGGCGAATCGGCCTTGCGGTTCTTCTTTTCTGACTCACCATTGATTTCGGCTAATCGTTGACGACAGACGTAATTACTTCGGCCTTTCAAAACAGCGAAAGTAATATCTCGCTTGACGTACGAACTGAGTTGTTCGACCAAAAACGGAAGGTCCTTCTGCGCCAATTGGTCTTGCAATGCCTTGGTCGCTGTCGTGACAATCGTTTTCTTACCTGCAACAATGACTGGAACTAAATAGGCGATGGTTTTACCGGTTCCCGTGCCTGCTTGGACAATCAAATGCTTACCTTCAGACAAGGCTTCATCGACTACGTGGGCCATTTCTTTCTGGCCAGGCCGTGATTCTGATTGTGGCAGCGCAGAGGTAGCGATCTCTAAGGCATCGCTGACATTGATCTTTGAACGGGGCCCTGACACAAGGTGCAACCGTACTGCAGGGTGAGGTGTCAGTTCGTTCTAGGAGTCAAGTTCGCAGTTTCACGATTTTTAAATTGATGGGCCAACTGCAGGGCTAAATCAAGATCTTCGGCCGAAAACTCGGGCCAGGTGTTGTCAGTGAAATAACTAGGCGCCCCGACGGCTTGCCAGAGTAGAAAATTTGAAATTCGGGTTTCTCCTGAAGTCCGAACTAAAACGTCGACTTCAGGCATGTCACGTAAGTACATCTGGCTTGACATATTCAGCACACTAGGGACTTGATGAGCCGAGAGGAGCCTCCGGGCGGCGTGGGCAATTTCGGTGCGACTCCCATAATCAAATGCCACTGTCATCGTCATACCAGTGTTGTTAGCGGTGTCAGAAATAGCTTTACGGATGGCCCGTTGCACGTACCTAGGAGTCCTGGCAGTTTGGTCGTCAAACGGTCGACCAACCCACTGGACCTTGACGTTGAGTTCATTTAACTCAGTGATTCTTCCGAATAATTTTTTGTGCAGCCCCAGAATGTGGCGTACCTCACCGCGTGGCCTGATCCAATTCTCTGTGGAGAATCCAAAAACCGTGAGATAGTCGATATTGCGGGCAACGCTGGCGCGCACGACTGCGGCGAGGTTTTCCTCACCGGCGGTATGGCCAGCGGTGCGGGGTAACCCCCGACGTTGGGCCCATCTTCCATTTCCATCCATGATGCAGGCCACATGCACGCTTTTCACGGTAGTCGTCACAACTGCTGTTCAAGTGTCATCTATTCTCGGAATGTCCACAGGATTTCGGTTACTGGTGTGAATGACCCCCGTCGGAAGGTCGGTATCGGCAACAATGGACTGCAATGAGGAAGCTTTTCAACCGCCGCAAGCAGGTCGTAGAGACAGCGGTTGATAGTGATGACTCATTGCTGCATATTGCAATCGCTGGTGGTTCATTGTGCGAATGGGAGCGATTTGGGTCGCATTGGGAGACCCGTATCCAGGAATTAACCGAATTGATGAGTCCGTTCGGTGTTCAGTTTCTTTCGCTGTATCCGCATGGCCCCGATATTGATGATCACAAAGTGCAAACTCAGACGTTTGATCGGCAAGTCATTATCAATGGCATGAACGTCACCGTCCATTCATCAACAGACGGGCGCGAACGTATCTGCTTGGCGTTGCAAGAATTTTCGGTCACTGAAATTGTTACTGAAAGTCTTCTTGATCAACGATTGTTTGGCGGCGCCGGTGATCCGGATTTAGTCGTGGTTTTAGGACCGGCAAATTGCCTGCCGCGCTCATTGGTGTGGGAACTTGCATACAGCGAAATCGTTTTTGTTGAACAGAGTTGGACAATGTTGTCGCTTGAAAAAATTCAATCAGCAATTCAAGAATACTTTTTGCGACACCGTCGATTTGGCGGAGTCGATACGTGACTTCACGTCTGTACCGCGACGTCGGAATCGTGCTCCGAACGTACAAGCTTGGTGAAGCAGATCGGATTATTGTTTTTCTGACGCAAGATCACGGCAAGGTTCGTGCGGTTGCTAAGGGTGTGCGTAAAACGCGATCAAAGTTCGGCGGTCGACTTGAACCTCTGTCTCACGTAGAAGTGCAGTTGCATCGGGGCAAAGATCTTGACATTGTGAGTCAGGTTGAAAGTGTCGATACAACATCCCCGGTTTTTGGAAACCTCGATTCGATGACCGAGGCCAGTTCGATTCTGGAAGCAGTTGATCAGTTGGTGCCAGATCGTGAACCAGTGCCACAGATGTATCGCATGTTGGTGGGGGCTCGGCAGACTTTGTTGACCCGACCGTCACCGCTCGTGGTGCCAGCCTTCTTGTGGAAGTTGTTGTCCTCTGAGGGGTTGAGGCCTCAATTGGATGTGTGCGTTTCTTGTGGCGAACCTTCGAACCTTGAGTTTGTGGCCTTCGACCTTGATCTTGGGGGAGTCGTGTGCCGGTCGTGTCGCAGTGGCATGGCAGTTTCTGCTCCAGCCCTCGCACTGATGCGGGACGTTTTGGGTGGAAAGCTCGGCGAGTCACTCGACCGGGCGTACAACCCTGAAGGTCAACAACTGAACGATCCAGTCATCAACGAGGTGTCACAGTTGGCGACTCGGGCATTTGAGCATCACATTGAGCGTCGACTGCGGTCGGTGTCAATTTTTGAACGTCACTAGAGGTCGATGAGCGTCTGCGAAACCCGCAATTTAACGCTGATGTTCTGGTCATTGCCCGTAACCTTGAAGGTCTATGCCGGCTAAAGATCTTGATCAAATCGTCAACCTGTGCAAGCGCCGTGGTTTTGTGTATCCCTCGGCCGAGATTTATGGCGGTTTTCGTTCAAGTTACGACTACGGCCCATTGGGCTCGTTGATGTTACGCAATGTGCGTGAATCATGGATTCGCACGATGGTGCAAAAGCGTGATGATGTTGTGCTGATTGATGCAGCCATTTTGGGTCCGCCGCAAGTCTTCGAAGCGAGTGGTCACTTGGCCAATTTCAGCGACCCGCTCGTTGATTGCAAAACATGTAAACAACGGTTTCGTGAAGATCACTTAGAAGACAAGTCGGTATGTCCAAACTGTGGAGCCAAAGACACCCTGACAGACGCTCGAGCGTTCAACTTGATGTTCAAAACGTTCGCCGGTCCTGTTGAGGGATCGGGTGCAGAGGTGTATCTGCGTCCCGAGACCGCTCAAGGCATGTTCGTGAACTTTGCCAACGTGTTGCAAACCAGTCGCAAGAAGCCACCCTTCGGTATCGCTCAAGTTGGAAAAAGTTTTCGAAACGAAATCACTCCCGGAAACTTCATTTTCCGAACGCGCGAATTCGAACAGATGGAACTTGAATTTTTTGTTCCGCCGTCAGAAGGTCCGAAGTGGTACGAGTATTGGTGCAATACGCGTTTGCAGTGGTACGTCGATTTGGGCATTCCGCTTGAAATGTTGCGCTTACGTCCACATGACTCCGATGAATTGAGCCACTATTCAACTGGAACTGCCGACGTTGAGTTTGCTTACCCGTGGGGTTGGGGTGAACTTGAAGGAATCGCTCAGCGCACCAACTTTGACCTCAATCAGCACGCCACACATTCGGGTCAAAAACTCGATTACTTCGATCAGTCAACAAACGAACGTTACGTGCCGTTCGTGATTGAACCAGCCGCTGGTGTCAACCGAGCCATGGCCGCTTTCTTGTTAGCAGCGTATGAAGAAGACGAAATTGGTGGTGAGGCTCGGACGGTTCTTCGTCTTCATCCACGTTTAGCCCCGTACAAGGTGGCAATTTTGCCGTTGAGCAAAAAGGACACCTTGACTCCTGTGGCCCGCGAGATCTTTGAGAATCTTGGCGAGCGTTACATGGTCGATTACGACGACACGCAATCAATCGGCAAGCGGTATCGCCGTCAAGACGAGATTGGTACGCCGCTTTGCATCACAGTCGACTTTGATTCTCTTGATGACGGCGCGGTCACAATTCGCGACCGCGACACCACCGAACAGGTGCGGGTAGCAGTCGCAGATCTTGAAAATCAAATTCGTATCCGTCTCGGGTTCTGATTTACTTGAGTCACCGTCTACGGTTTGTACCAACAGTTAATTCATCTCACTATTTCATTGAACTAAAAGGGGAATGACATGTCAAAAGTTGCCGTATGGGCCAAGATTCCAGCAGCTCCAGGTAAGCGTGACGATTTAGCCGCTGCACTTGGAAACGCACTTGAAACAGCAAAAGCCGAAGCAGGAACCGTGTATTACATCTTGCATAACGATCCCAACGACGCCGATGCGTTGTTTATGTACGAGATGTACGAATCTCAAGATGCGCTCAACGCACATATGGGATCCGAAGCTTTCAAGGCTCTCGGGCCGGCGATTACTCCTTTCTTGGGTGGACGTCCAGAATTGCATTTCGTCAATCCCATTGGCGGAAAGGGCGCCTGATTCTCTCGTGAGTCACGCTGCGACTTATCTCGATCGAATCCTTGTGCGCCATCGCGAGTTGGCGACCAAGGACGAGCGAGATGTTGATCAACTTGTTGAGCGTTGCCGAGTTATGGCGCCAACTCGTGGCTTTCGTGATCGCGTGCTTAATGATTCACAATCTGGCATCAGCGTCATCGGTGAAATTAAACGTCGGTCGCCATCTAAAGGTGAATTAGCCGAAGGACTAGATCCTGAGGTCATCGCCGTTGCTTACGAATCAGGGGGAGCGTCTTGTCTGTCGGTTCTGACTGATGAAGAGTTTTTCGGTGGCTCGATCTCTGACTTGCAACGGGCTTCATCGGCATGTGCGCTGCCGGTATTACGTAAAGACTTCACCATTTCACGACACGATGTGTGTGACGCTCGATTAATGGGTGCTGACTGTGTCTTGTTGATCGCCGCGGCCCTGTCGCAAGCTGAACTTCAAGAGTTTCACGCTCTCGCCACCGAGGTGGGTCTTGACGTTCTGGTCGAAATCCACGATGAGCGAGAACTGGAATTTGCAGTTCAGGCAAAGGCCACTCTGATCGGCGTGAATCAACGTGATTTGGTGACATTTCAAGTTGATCATGCTCGAGCATTGCGTATGGCAAATCTGATACCCACGGGAGTCGCGAGGGTTGCAGAAAGTGGAGTGCGCAACGCCCAAGACGCGGCTGAACTGCGTGAGGCTGGATATCACGCAATCTTGGTGGGGGAAAGTCTGGTGACCGCTCCTGATCCTTCTGAGGCGGTTCGTTTATTGCGCGATGCGCGTCGGTAACAGTCAAATAACTCATTAAGTATCCGCCGCCGTTTCGCTGTCGGGCGGTACGGTGTCTTCGTGTTCGTGAAAATTTGTGGCATCACGAATGAAGATGATGCGCTTCTTGCTGTAGCTATGGGGGCCGACGCCGTCGGTTTTGTCTTCGCGCCGTCGCCACGTCAAGTGTCGGCCCAAGTTGTCTATGACATCACTCGTCGTTTGCCTTCGGAAATTTTGACTGTCGGAGTTTTCAAAGACGATCTCCCTGATCGAATTTTCGACGTTGTTTCTAAGTCGGGCGTGAAAGCTGTTCAACTGCACGGTCATGAACCTCTGTCAACTGTCGCAGCATTGGCCGACAATGTGCGCTGGATTATCAAGGCCGTCGCGGCAGGTTCTCGGGAATCTCGGGTCGCGAACCAGTTTGGGACTGATTTGATTTTGGTTGACGCCCCAGAGGCAGGGTCGGGAAAAGTGTTCGATTGGACTTTGACCGATCAGATTCCCTCCGGGATTCGCATGATTCTGGCTGGGGGATTGACTCCCGAAAATGTGGCGGATGCAGTGCGGTACGTGAACCCTTGGGGAGTGGATGTCTCCTCGGGTGTTGAATCAGCACCTGGCAAAAAGGACGCGATCAAACTTCGCCGTTTTGTTGCTAACGCTCGAGCCGCCGCCCCACCGGAAGATCCAACGTCGGGAACGACGGAGTTCCCGTATGACTGGGCCGACGAATAGTCGCACAAGTAACAAGACAAATTCGCTAAAGAACTAGGCAACTTGCTTTGATGGGTGCGAACATAGAGATTCGTTGTGAGGAGTGAAGTGTCGATTTCAGATCAATCCATCATGTCTGATCCATCCGAATCAGGTCGCTTTGGCGATTTCGGTGGTCGTTTTGTGCCCGAGACATTGGTTCCAGCCTGTCAAGAATTAGAAGCTTCTTTTCGCGAGGCGTGGGCCGACCCGATTTTTCGAGCAGAACTCGATCAGTCGCTGAAAGAGTACGCAGGTCGTCCTTCGATGATCACTGAGTGCTATCAACTCGGAGCCAAGTTAGGAATCCGTTTGGTGCTCAAGCGCGAGGACCTCAATCACACCGGTTCGCACAAGATTAATAATGTTCTTGGTCAAGTACTTCTTGCCAAGCGAATGGGCAAGAAGCGCATTGTGGCCGAAACAGGAGCCGGCCAACATGGTGTCGCCTCTGCGACTGCCGCAGCCCTCATGGGTATGTCATGCAAGGTGTACATGGGCGCCGTTGACGTCGAGCGTCAAGCACTCAACGTGTTCCGCATGAAGCTTCTCGGTGCCGAAGTCGAAGCTGTTCACAGCGGTAGTCGTACGTTGAAAGACGCAGTGAATGAAGCCATGCGAGACTGGGTGGCTTCGGTTGAAACGACGCACTATTGCCTCGGCTCAGTCATGGGCCCACACCCGTATCCGTGGATGGTTCGTGAATTCCATCGGGTGATTGGTAGCGAAGCCCGCGAGCAGTGTCTCGAGCGCTACGGAAGTGATCCTGATTTTGTCGTTGCTTGTGTCGGCGGAGGGTCCAACGCGATCGGAATCTTTTCAGGCTTTGTTGACACGAAGGCCCGCTTGATTGGCGTTGAACCCGCAGGGGGAGCAGCCGTCGGACGCGGTCAGCCCGGAGTTGTACACGGCATGCGTAGTTACCTGATGCAAGATGAGTACGGGCAGGTTCAAGAGGCTCACTCAATTTCAGCTGGTCTCGATTATCCAGGTGTCGGACCCGAGCATTCGTATTTGGCTTCGATCGGACGTGCAGAATATCCGACCGTTACCGACGCTGAAGTGATTGAAGCATTCCAATTAATGGCAAAGACTGAGGGCATTATTCCGGCATTGGAATGTGCCCATGCGTTGGCATGGATTTCTCGAGAAGCCCCCAAAATGCAAGGCAAGACTGTGTTGATGAATTTGTCTGGCCGCGGCGACAAAGATGTCGGTCAGATGATGGAAATTCTCGGATGATTTCGACGTCATTGACGCCGTTAGAAGTGAACTTGCGTGCCAAGCGCGATGCTGGACGCAAACTGCTCGTGCCGTACGTGACCGGCGGGTTAAAAGGTTGGACTGATGCGATTCGTGCGGCAGCGGCGAATGGTGCTGATGTGATTGAGATTGGTTTACCATTTTCTGATCCGGTCATGGACGGACCAATCATTCAGCAAGCGTCTCAACGTGCACTTGATGATGGTGCAACGCCGGTGTCGATTCTTGAAGGCGTGCGCACGCTTGATGTTGATGTGCCTCTCGTCGTGATGTGTTATTACAACACGGTTCACCACGCCGGCCATGAGCGTTTTGCCTCGCAGTTGTTTCAAGCCGGAATAGTCGGAGCGATCATCCCAGATCTTCCTCTTGAAGAGTCTGGACCATGGTGCGCAGCTGCTGATGCCGTTGGTTTGGCAACGATCATGTTGGCTGCTCCAACCGCACCGGATGAACGTTTGCCGCGAGTATGTGCTCGAGCACGAGGGTTTGTTTACTCAGTTGGACTTCTTGGTGTGACTGGTGAACGAACCGAACTGGCAGCGACCGCTAGTCAGTTGGCCAAGCGTCTGAAGAAGGTCACTGAGGTGCCGGTTATCATCGGCGTCGGAGTGTCAAATAGTGCGCAAGCCGTCGAGGCGTGCAAGGTTGCGGATGGGATTGTGCAGGGCGCATCAGTTGTGCGGCGGCTCATGGAAAGCGGCCCAGATGCGGTTGGCACTTATGTTGCTGAAGTTCGCGCGGCTATCGACGCTGGTTGAACCAATCTTTGGTGACGAGGGTCATATTCATCCACAGTGTTCAGTCAGACAACAAAATAATTTCTGGTTCATAATCTTCTTACCCCCAATTAAAGGAGAGTTATGCGTAAATTATTAGCCCCTCTAGCACTCATCGGTTTGCTTGTTTCTTGTGGTAGCGACAAGAAAGATGCCGTTCCGGCAACTGAAGCACCTATGGCCTCAGAAGCACCCATGGAGACAGATGCTCCGATGGATGAGGCAACCGACATTGTCGCAATCGCCAGCGGTAATGAAGACTTTTCTACACTCGTTGCAGCAGTTGCCGCAGCCGGTCTTGTTGAGACGTTGCAAGGTGAAGGCCCCTTCACTGTATTCGCACCGACCAACGAAGCCTTCGCAGCTTTGCCCGCCGGTCTAGTTGACAAGCTTTTGTTGCCAGAAAACAAAGATCTTCTCGTGAAGATTTTGACCTACCACGTAGTTTCTGGAAAAGTCATGGCCGCTGATGTCGCTGCCGGCGAGGTGCCGACAGTTGAAGGTCAGAACATCACTGTGACGACCGACAATGGCGTACAGGTCAATGGAGCCAATGTGGTTGCAACCGATATCGAAGCAAGTAACGGCGTTATTCACGTGATTGACGCTGTGATTTTGCCGCCAGATGTAGACGTTTCAGCACTCTGAGTTTCACCTTGAAATAGTTGATAGTCGCTGAAGGCGGGCCCTCGGGTCCGCCTTCAGTCATTCTCAGATCAAAGGGTTCGGCATGGCAGAATTGCTTTCATGGACGCAAATAAGACATGTGAACTATGCGAGGCAGCTCGATTTACCGAGTGGTACTACGAAGACGATCAATGTTGGGTTGCCGAGTGTGAGGCATGTTGCGTCCCGATGATCGTATGGAAGAAGCACGATCCGAATCCGGACGCCGCTGTGAAGGAAAAATTACATCAAAGGTTGCTGAGTGTCGCAACAACGGTGTTCGACTATGAGCCGTACATTGACGACAACATGCGAAATATCCCCGATCACTATCACGCTCATGCGCGAGGTCGGGGATTGGGATTTGGTCAAACTCCGAAACGCCGGGATTTGAGTCATTGACCTACTGGTTTCAGCAAGGACGCTTGATGGGACGACCGGACATGATCGACCTTTCTGTGGAGGAACAGAATTCATCAAATCACCGTGAGTGAGATTTACCGATAGGTCATTCGGACTATTCGAGTTATATACCACTCTGAGTAGTCGAGCGACCACGAAATCACCTTGGGACATCATCCTTGGTCTGGGCGTCGCCTTCTAAGGTGTCGCCATGAGTTCTTTTCCGCGTCCAGTTGATGTGTTGCCCCATAGAGCACCATTTCTTTTCGTGGATGAAATCACGGCAGTCGAACCAGGTGTATCGGCTTCTGGTGTTTGGCATCTCACGGGAGACGAGTGGTTTTTTTCGGGGCACTTTCCTGATCGGCCTACTTTGCCTGGCGTCTTGATGTGCGAAGCAATTGCTCAAATGGGAGCAATCGCTGTTTTGGTGGGTGGACAACATTCAGGAAAGATTCCGCTTTTTGGCGGTCTTGATGGTGCCCGTTTTCGACGACAGGTTCAACCTGGCGACACGCTCGAGTTGAACGTGCTTCTTGGCCGGATGTCAGCCCGGGCCGGCAAAGGATCTGGCAAAGCATTACTCAATGGCGAGACGGCTTGTGAGTGTGACTTGATGTTTGTTCTTGTCGACGCCTAGAGAAACAGTCCAGTTGGAACCTGTTGCTCAGGCGGGAGCAAGAATGACTGAACCGTTGTGACCGCCGAAACCGAAATTATTTGAAATTGTCGGCCCTGGCTTCCATTGACGTGCTTCGCCCATGACGAGGTCAATGTTGACGTCATCGTCTAAGTGAACTGTTCCAGCAGTGGCAGGAATTAATTTATGTTGGAAGGACAACAACACTGACGCTGCTTCAAGTGCTCCAGCAGCGCCAAGCGCATGTCCAGTGACTCCCTTGATACTTGTGACTGGGGGGCGATGTGGGAAGACCGTTGACATTGCTGCGGCTTCTGCCGCGTCATTGAGCGGCGTCGAAGTTCCGTGCGCATTGATGTACACAATTGCGTCGTGATTGAGTTCTGCTTCATCGAGAGCGAGGCGCATGCAATTGATTGCTCCACGACCACCAGGTGAGGGTGCAGTGATGTGGTGGGCATCAGCATTGCTTGCCGAACCCAAAATCTCTCCCAAAATATTTGCTCCTCGAGCAACAGCGTGGTCCCACGCCTCAAGGACAAAGATGCCAGCGCCTTCGCCCATGACGAATCCATCGCGATCTCGATCGAATGGGCGACTTTGTCCAGATGATGAAAGTGCGGTCATATTATTAAAACCAGCAAGAGACGACGGTGTAGCAGCGGCCTCTGAACCGCCACTCACAATTGCATCACAACGTCCCATTGCGATCAGTCGAGACGCGTAACCCAAAGCATGAGTTGATGCCGCACAGGCCGTACAAATCGTTTCATTCGGACCTTGGAGCCCATATTTCATTGAGATAGCAGCGCCTGAAGCATTGGCCATCATCATCGGAACCAAGAACGGCGAGACGCGACGTTCACCTTTTTCAAGGCGAATTTGTATTTGTTCTTCAAGGGTGCCTAGTCCACCAATACCAGTTCCAATAATGACGCCGAAACGAGTCGGATCAATCTTGAGGTCTCCGGCTTGGGCCATTGCTTCTGCAGCAGCCGCCACCGCAAATTGCTCAACTCGGTCGGCACGACGAGCTTCTTTTGCATTGTTGTTGAACCAAGGCAGTGGATCCCAATCTGCAATGGTGATCCATTTTCCACTTGTAATTCCAGGTCCTCGAAGACCTGACCAGAAGTTCTCTTGACCAATGCCACATGGGGCAACGACGCCGAGACCGGTAATGGCAACTCGGCGTCCAATCATCAGGAGAGCTTTCCAACAATCAAGTTGTACGCCTGACCGACGGTCTTCACGCCTTCGATTTCTTCTTCAGGTACTTCGACATTGAATTCTTCTTCGAGGGCCATGACCAACTCAACGAGATCAAGACTGTCGGCATCAAGATCGTCACCAAAAGATGCTTCAAGAGTGACCTTGTCGGCGTCAACGCTCAATACGTCAACAGCACACTTACGAAAGCGGGCGAAAAGTTCTTCATTCATTGTGGTTCTCCTCTAACGGCCAATGCGGCAACGGTTTTAACTGTAAACGCTGGAGCGTTCAGATTGGGTATTTATCAAGTGAACTTCGGCTAGTGACCCATGCCCAGCCCACCATCAACGGGGATAATTGCTCCTGTAATAAACGCGGCATCAGAAGATGCCAAGAATGCGATTGTTCCGGCGATTTCATCCGGGCTGGCCAGTCTGCCCAGGGGTACTGCTGCAGTAAGCGCTTCTCGTCGATCCTCAGAGAGTGCTGCCAACATGTCGGTCGCGACTGGCCCAGGGGCGACAACGTTCGCAGTGATTGAACGACTACCGAGTTCTCGGGCAATTGATCGGGCGAGTCCGATGAGACCAGATTTAGAAGCCGAGTAATTCGCTTGACCGGCCGAACCGAGCATTCCGACCACACTGCTGACGAAAATGATGCGACCTTTGCGAGCTTTCAACATTCCTTGAGCGGCCCGTTTGGCGACTCGATAGGCCGCTGTCAGATTGGCATTAATGACATCTGAAAAATCAGTTTCAGACATGCGCAGGATCAACATGTCTTTGGTCATACCGGCATTCGATACGACAATTTCAACTGGACCAAAATGCTGTTCGACTGCGGTAAACGCTGCGTCAACTTCGGCGGTACTGGTGACATCACATTTCACTGCGAAGAATCCCAAAGGTGGGGGACTCGAGTGATAGGTCACTGCAACACGATCGCCAAGAGCTGCAAAACGTTGAGCAGTTGCGAGCCCGATTCCGCGTGAACCACCGGTAATAAGAACTACACGGCCTGTTAGCTCTGACATCATCGTCCTTCCCATTTAATGATTGCGCTGGCGGCTGTCATGCCAGCTCCGAAGCCAACAAGTAAAACAGTGTCACCCTTTTTGAGCAATCCTGTATCGGCTGCATGCACGAGAGCAAGTGGAATAGACGCCGATGATGTATTGCCAGTGAAATGCAAAACGGTGGCGGCCTTTTCAATAGGAATATTGAGTCGATCGCAAGCGGCCTGGATGATTCGAATATTGGCTTGATGAGGAATGACCACATCGATATCGGATGAAGTCAATCCAGCAGCAGTGAGTGATTTTTGAGCGCTATCAACCATGATCCGCACCGCCCGACGGAAAACTTCCTTACCTTCCATTTTGATGAATCCACCAAGTTCGGCGTAGAGGGCTTCTTCAGCAGAACCATCGGCGTCGATATCCCACGCGAGCATTTGGCCAGGACCGTCAACGGCTTCAAGAACGACTGCACCAGATCCATCAGCAAATAACACTGCCGTGTTGCGATCGGACCAATCGGTGATCCGTGACAACGTGTCTGTTCCGATCACTAACACCTTTTCGGCGCCCATCGCGATCAGACCGTGGGCAACAGTCAATGCGTAAACGAATCCACTACATGCGGCGTTGACGTCGAATGCACCGCATTTCAATCCAAGGGCATGTTGAACTGTCGCCGAAGTCGCTGGAACGCAGCGATCGGGTGTTGTGGTTGATAAGACCAAAGCATCGATCGCCAACGGATCAACTCCGGCCATCTTCATAGCCGCCGACGCAGATTGGATACTGAGTTCGGCAGTGGTGCCGCCGATATGGCGTTCGCCGATTCCGCTTCGATCTCGAATCCACTCGTCTGAGGTTTCGAGGGTTTTACTGAGTTCTTCGTTAGTGATGACCGTCGGTGGTAGCGCGCTGGCCCAACCAGTAATAACGGCGCCACGGATCCCAGGTGGAGAAGCGGGCACGCTAAATCGTCCTCAGCCAAGCAATCGGTTGGCGAAGCGTCACTCGTTCTCCATCAACAGCAATGAACGATTGGAGAATCCCGTCAAAGACCGAAACCACCGGTGTTTCGCCAATCATCCCGAGGGTTTGGCCAATCGTGATGCGATCACCCTGTTGAACAGAAGTTTTTGGGATGAACACTCCAGAAGCCGGACTAACCACAAGTCGCTCAACCGCAAAGAGATGCTCGCCCTCGTGTTGTTGCAATTTGGTGGGAGCGGCATTGTTGACCCACTCAATGAACTTGTCGAGTTCATCAGGAGTCGCAACCGAAATCGTGCGTGAACCTTCAATAGTTCGTTTCGCCATGCCAGTGAGGACACCACCTGGACCTAGTTCGGCGAAACCAGTGACACCTAAATCGGCGAGTGTTAGTAGGCACTGTTTCCAACGAACCGGACTAGATAATTGAGCTGATAACAAGCTGGCCCATTCGTCCCCATGATCGTGAGCGATGGCATCGACATTGCTCACGATAGGAACTTCGGTGTCACGAGGTTGAGCCAAGGCGATTGCTTCACGTAGTCGTTCACGAGCAGGTGTCATGAACGGAGTATGAAAAGCCCCCGACACCGGCAAGGACATAGCTTTTTTCGCGCCGAGTTCTTTAGCGATTTCAACAGCACGCGCAACTCCGGCTGCAGATCCAGCAATGACGATTTGACCAGGAGCATTGAAGTTGGCAACCCAAACGTCGCTATCTGCTCTCCGGCAAGCGACTTCGACCAGTTCATCGTCGAGTCCCAAGATCGCCGACATAGTTCCCGGATTGTTTTGTCCTGCTTCATGCATAGCTTCGGCTCGTTCAACCACGAGACGTACGCCGTCGTCAAAACCGAGCGCGCCTGTCGCGGTCAAGGCGGTGTATTCGCCAAGACTGTGGCCAGCACAAAAACTTGGTTCGACACCGAGTCGCTCAACTGCGTCGAGGACCATCAAACTAGAAACAAACGTCGTGAGTTGTGCGTTGCGCGTATCTTTGAGTTCGTCGGCGTCGGCATCAAGAAGTAGCCGAGCCACATCGCGTCCTGAAACCTCTGAGGCTTCCTCAACAAGATCCCACGATTCATGCTCGGTCCAAGGGCGGCCCATGCCTGGGCGCTGTGATCCCTGACCGGGAAAGGTAAATGCCAGCACGTATAGAAGTTAGACGCTGGCGAGACCCTCATTGGGCTACCACCGAGTAACGATGTCGGGACGACAAGGCCAAAGTGAGTCCTTTTCGGTGATCGGGGCTAACATATTTGGGTCGCCCCGGTGGCCCAACGGCAGAGGCAGCGGTCTCAAACTCCGTACGGTGTGGGTTCAAATCCCACCCGGGGCACGACGTCATTCTGGTGGCGAATACGAGCGTTTTCGTGCTCGGATTCGCCACCAGTTTGTTTCATGATTGAAAACACCTTCGCTAGGCTCGCACTATGGGTCAACGGATGATTGAACGACGTTTACGTGAGACTGGCGTGCGCTTACGCCGTCTCCGAGAAGAACTTTCGGTTGTCGACGAGCAATTGAGTCATCTTGACGATGAGGCAGACGATAAGGCCTTGCGGTCACTGGTCGCTGAGACTTCGGGAGCGGGAGTGGAATATCGAGAGGCCCAATTGCACGCCGATGCCATGCGTAAGCATCGACTTCACGTACAAAACTCAATTCTTGAACTTGAAGGTAAACAAGATGAGTTACTCGACAAAATGAGCCAATCCTGATCTGACCCGAATCGTTGAGGTCTGGTCTCTCCCGAAGTGGCAGAATAGAAACATGAGTATTCGAGTGGTGATTGCCGAAGACGAGGCCATTATTCGTCTTGACCTGCGCGAAACCCTTGAAGAAGAGGGTTATGAGGTCATCGGTGAAGCAGGGCGTGGAGACGTGGCCCTCGAACTCATTCGAGAACTCAAACCCGA
>JBAXIP010000007.1:0-32592 GCA_037138315.1 Actinomycetes bacterium | reverse complement strand
ATGAGTGAGCATGCCCCCGTAGTTGGTCCAGCCGAAGACGGAACGATGAGCCCCAGCGTTGGTCTTTCTGTCATCCATCTTTTTGCCAAACCAACTTTGGTGTATGAAGCCGATGAATTCATTGTTGCGGTGAAAGATGCCGAAGCCGCTGGGGTGCAAGTTGTCTGTGTGTCCATGCTTGGTCACAAGGCCGATGTTGCAATCATGGCGCTTACTAAAGATTGGCGTTTATTGCGGAAGTTCCAGACGGCACTTCAGCACGCTGGTCTCGACATCATTGATAGTTACGTGTCAATGACCGAAGTCAGTGAATACGCCGTTGGTATGCCTGAGGCGATGTTGACCCCACGGCTTTACCCGCAACTTCCACCCGAGGGCAAGTTGGCTTGGTGCTTCTATCCCATGAGCAAGAGCCGCGTAACAGATGCGAACTGGTTCACCTTGCCGTATGACCGACGTAAAGAACTGATGCACGAGCACGGAACGAGCGGTCGTAAGTTTGCTGGTCGAGTGATTCAGATTGTGACTGGCTCAACCGGAGTTGACGATTTCGAATGGGGAGTGACCTTGTTCGCGAATCGCCCCGACGATCTCAAAGAAGTTGTTTACACAATGCGCTTCGACGAGGCGTCAGCGGTCTATGCCGAGTTCGGAACTTTTTATGCGGGTACCGTCACCGACGTGAGTGAATTAGCTCAACTGATCTAGCGTCAGTTTTACGGCGAAGCAACCACATTGATTCGCTCTTTAAATTCACTTCGTCCTTTGTCATCAAATCCGAAGGTGACGAATTGAGCACGTGAGGGATCGCCGTTTGGGTCGAGGTCAAGTAAACCAGTGACCCCGTTGTAATCAATATTGAGTGATTGTTTCAACAAAGCGAGACAGTCATCAAATGCATTACAACCCGAACCACCTCGACTGACGACCGGAACTTGAGCCATAAACTCATCGGCGATATCTGATTTGCTGGCGATTGCTGCAAGAGCAATCAGATTGACGCAATCGACAACCGCTGCAGAAAATGGTGGAGCTATTGCACCGTCGTCTGGTTTGGTCCCTGCGAATGCGTCAACTGCGACTCCGACAATCTTCGTTCGTAGTTCAGAATCAAGATTGACGTTGGTGCTCAGGTTGACCTGAGAAATTGCATCATTAACAATGATCTTGTTGGCCGACTGTGTATCGAGCAAACTATTCAAGAGGCGACCACCACTTTCGCTGTCGCCGATCAGTGTGATGACACTATTTGGATTTACCGTGAGTTCTTTAGCGATTGGCAAATAATCAGAGGCATCCGTATCGTAAGCAACTTCATTGACAATCGAGATTCCTTGTACTGCGGTCGATCGACGAATTTCGGCAACAAAAGCTCGGCCAAATGGATCATCGGGATAGGCGACCAGAGTCTCAACCACACCAGTTTGTCCAATTAATTGTGCCATGGCCTCGCTTGCCAAAATGTCTGATGGCGTGGTGCGAACAAAAAGCCCGTTGTCAGGAAATGAAGCAAGCGAGACTGCTGTCGCAGTTGGCGAACATGAACCGATTTTGTTTTCAACTAAATGTGGAAGCACCGATAAAGCAATCGGTGATGACATCGGGCCGATCAGAGCATCAATGTGATCCTCGCTGATGAAATCATCAATCGCAGCAAGTGCCGTCGCCGAGTCACTTCCCTCATCTCGGACGACAAGTTCAATGTCGCGGCCAAGTATTCCACCAGAGGCATTGACTATGTTGATGGCATGAGTTGCCACTTCGGTGAGCGATTCGCCGCTTCCGTCGACTGATCCTGTTTGGGGGATGAGCAAGCCAAGCCGAAAAACTCCATCGGACACTTGGGAGGCAACAGTCGTTGAAACCTGGGGGGTGCTGTCGGGCGTTGAAGTAGAACTTGAACCGTTGCAAGCGACCAGACCAGCCATCGTAGCTAGCGACGAAAATAAGGCGATCATTGGACGCCTGTGCAAACTCATGCCTTGAACTCTAGAACCTCATGCCCTTTGAGTGGGCGAATCATGACTAATAGTGAGCTGAGCAGAGTTGCTGATCATTGGGCAGTTTCTTACACGATTTTGTCATTGATAGCCCGTGGCGAGGTTCGGATGCGTGTCTACGCTTGGCAAATGCTTCTGAAAGGGATGTCGATGGAACAAGCACAAGACACTGGGCAAGATCGAAATTTAAGTCATCTCTTAAATAAGGTCCCAGAAATTTCCATTTGGTTCTGGATCGTTAAAATATTGGCGACAACCGTTGGCGAAACAGCAGCAGACTTTTTGAATGAGACTCTTCACTTCGGTTTGACTGGGACAACTTTAGTGATGACATTGGCTTTAGTAGGAGGACTGTTTTGGCAGTTCCGCGGCAAACAATACGTGCCCACTATTTATTGGATTGCCGTTGTGCTCATCAGCGTTGTCGGAACATTGATTACCGACAATTTGACTGACCGATTCAACGTCAGTCTGGTTCTCAGCACCGTTGTTTTTGCGGTAGCACTCACGGCTGTTTTCATTTCATGGTTTGTTGTTGAAAAGACCATGTCTATTCACTCAATTCGTACCACTCGGCGAGAAGCCTTCTACTGGGGGGCAATTCTTTTTACATTCGCCTTAGGCACCGCGAGTGGTGACCTGGTTGCCGAACGATTTGCAATTGGATACTGGAAATCGGCAATGGTCTTCGCGGGCCTGATTGCGTTGATCGCATTTGCCTTTAGGTTCTTGCGATTGAATGCGGTTGCTGCGTTCTGGGCGGCATATATTTTGACACGTCCTCTCGGGGCATCAATCGGTGACTACATGTCGCAGAGTAAAGATGACGGAGGCCTTGCGCTTGGAACAACTGGCACGAGTGCAATTTTCTTGGCAGTGATTGCCGCTGTTGTGGTATATCTCAATCGCCTGCAGAAGCGCGATCAAATCCAGCATTGATCATTAGATAGTTGGTGGGGGAGGAAGCGGTCGGTCGGCTTCAAGTTGCTTTTGTTCAGCCAGCAGTTCGGCTTCGTAGCGGTCGAGAGTATCAAGGGCAATTGCCGACGCTAACTCAATACGAAATTGCACTTCAGTTGCGGCTTTTTCTCCGTAGGCAATACCTGTTGGTTTCGCAGCACCCGTCATGGCAAAAATTGAAGAACCTGCCGGTGAATGCGAGCAACTCATCATCTTGTCGAATCGCCACTCATGAGACCGCTTGGTGCCAGCGAACATGATCCGTTGGTTGGTGATGAGAAGCGGTCCTTGGTCGGTTGCATTGATTGACTCGGCACCTTGCGTGATTTTTCCGCCGGTTTTGCCGGCATTGAGTCGCACCTTGCCAAAAATAGGAAAGGAGACCCCGCCGTAGCCACCGCTATATCTTGTTGGTTCGCGAACATTTTCAAGAAATCCAACTTGTAAAAATGCCACGGCGAATTCGCCTTTTTTCAACATGAATCCGTAGTCGCCGGTATCGGTGAATTGTTCGCCGATTTTTCCATTTCGGCAATCACGGACGATCTCAAGCATCGCATTGAGAGAGTCGGCGTTTGTTTGCCAGCCCTGCATTTGTGCGTGCTGATGAGCTGCTTGCTTGGCAGCAGATTTGGCGGCCTGGCGTTGTTTGCGTGCTTCAAAGAATCCCATGTCTTCACCATATATACGGGATGTGGCATCTCAGGACCGATCGATACCCGAGCGGGACAAAATTCCCCCAATCCACCAAACCTTGTGCTGCGGTGGGGCGTGACTACTTCGTTCTGAGCGACCGCCAGTCACTCAGCAGATCCCGCAAGCGAGCGTCGATGAATACAAAATCTCTCAAGCGTTACATGACCCTGGCCATCGTGAGCCTGTTTGTCATGGGTTGCAGTAATGGCTCAAGCAAGTCCGAATCTGACCAAAGCCCGCCAACTGCAGCAGTCATTGAAGAGACACAAGTCTCAACCGTCAGTGATTCGCAATTAGCGGCAGTTGAAACTGACTTGGCGTCGTTAGACGCCGATCTGGAAGTCATTGATCAGGCAATTGCCGATCTTGATTCTGTCGCTCCGTAATGAGTAAAACCCGATTTCAATGTCAACACACACACAATTCTCAACACAAAGGACAAACCATGAAGCGTCGTTACGTACTCCCCACTTTGGCCATCTTGCTGACTCCCATCGCTCTGAGTTCGAGCCCATTGCTCGCATCGGGTGGAGATTCACATGAAAACGAAACTGAATCAACCGAAGTGCCGCGATCATCGGTCCCTCGTCGAGATCGACCCCGTCCAAGTGTGCCGCCAACAACTATTCCTTCAACTATTCCGACAACTGTCGTTGGAGCTGCTCCAGCAAATTCGCAACCACCAGTTGCGCCGCCGACAACCGAGGATGATGACTCAGAGAACTCAGATTCTGTGACGCCATCAACTTCAGAACCAAAGCGTCGTCGTACTAATACTTCGTCAACGACTTCAATTCCGTCAGACGTCATTGTTGCCCTGCCCGCAAATGACTCAGGTAGCGAGACAGGTGATGACTCGGGTGATGACTCAAGCGATGACAATGAATCTGAATCCCCTGAAGATGAACATCATGATTCTGAACACCGTCACGATGACTTGGCTAAGAACATTGCTCGAGCCACAACGGCACTCAATGCTCTGCCCCAAAGTGAAGCGCGCGATGCTGCCCTAGAAGCTCTGGCGGCACTTCAAGTTCGGCTCGACGCCGGTGAAGTCATACCAGCCGCTGAAGTTCGAGCGGTCTTCGCCAATGTTGCAACTCTGGTCTACACACGTATTGGTGGCGAAAACCCCAAAATTGTAACTCCAGAATTTGGGCATGTCCGTGATGATCAACAGTTGCCTCGTCAACTTGCTCAAGTGACCGAAGCCTTGCGCTTACTTGACGGCAATGCTTCTGATGCTGCAGTCGCCGCGATCGCCGCTTTACAAGAAGTGAAAGCGATTCTTGATGCTGGAACGTTGCCCGAACATGATGCGTTTGAAGCAGCAATGGAATTAGCAAAAGATGCGTTGAGTGATCAACCAGCGGCTCGAGCATCATTGACTCTTGCCGGTGTGATCGCTGCGGTGGAAGCCTCAGATGCTCCTGCCGCCGTGAAAGCACAACTGCTCACTATCTTGCGGGCAGCCCAAGATCAGGTATTGAATGATCCAACAGTTGATGCTCGACAAGTTGTCCGTGATGCTTTGCAACAAGTTCGTGATGCACGAATCGCATCTGCAGTTGGACGAATCATTGCCATTGTTGATCGCCTTGAGCCACGAGCAACTGAACAAGGCAACTCTGACGCATTGTTATTGCTCGCTCAGGTTCGTTCTTTGGTGCAACCTAGCGATAGTTCACAGCCAACCCGAGATCAATTGCATGAGGCCCGCCAGATCTTGCATGATGTTCTTGATCTTCTGGGACCAGAAGTAGCCCCTACGACAACAGTTGCTCTTTGAACTTGGGTGAGTGAATTGACGAAAAGTCTGCTTGCATAGAGCAGGTGGATCAGTACTCAACTCGACTTCTTGAGACTTCCGACCAAGTCGTCGCCAAGTGGGTTGAACGTTTAATCCGACAACATTGTGATGAACAGAAGATCTCCGACCCTCGGGTCGGAGATCTTTGCATCTCTGCGATCGCCCAAGTATCCGCCGAAGTCCACGACAATTTGGTTGAGTTGTTATCTCGAGATGTGTTTGAACAACGGACGAACCCGCTGGCAATCTTTCGTCAGGCAACTCGGCGGATTACTGAATTGCTGAGCAATCTTGGGTGCTCACCGGTGAGCCGCGACGAATTTAATGAACGCTCGTTTCCTGAAGATGTCTACGGACTCAGTCCGGCAACATGGGTTGATATCGACGAAGCACTCGTTGAGCCGGGTATTGAATGGGGAGCCTGGAAAGCGGCCACCGTCATGATGCGCAAGAAAGACCAATAAGAACTCAAGTCTAAAATGGTTTGTTGTCACCATTTTCGGTCAGACTGTATGAATGGAACGCCGCCAGCAAGTTCTCGCTGACACCAAATTACGCGGGGTGCGCTTGACCCATGCGTTGTGTGACGCAACAGATCAGTGGATTTGCGAAATTTGGGCGGCTGCTTCTGAATCGGTCAAAGTTTCAAAGCGGGTCGCACTTATTGCTGTGGGTGGATACGGGAGGGGTGAGTTAGCTCCATTTAGTGACTTAGACATCATGTTGATACATGACGGAGCAAAAAACATTGACGACCTTGCCTCTAAAATTTGGTACCCAATTTGGGACTCGGGCACAAAACTTGGTCATTCAGTGTGCACAGTTAAACAAGCCGTTGAACTAGCCAAGTCCGAACTCGATGCAGCGACGGCCTTGTTAAGTGTGCGCCTATTAGCCGGTGATGAATCTTTGGCGAATGAACTCAGTGTTGAAGGAGTAAAAGCATGGAAAGCAAGCGCCACAAATCGTCTTCCTCAATTGATGCAGCGCGTCCGTGAGCGACAACAAGAAAATGGCGAAGTCGCATTTTTGCTTGAGCCGAACCTGAAAGAGGGTTACGGAGGTCTGCGCGATATTCATGCACTGCTTTGGGCCGAAGCTGCAGGGGTTGAAATTACCCGATCTGATCGTGATGCCCTCGATGCGGGCCGTGATGTGTTGATGGCAGTTCGAGTTGCCTTGCATCGTCATGTCGGACGTGCAGTTGAAGTGATGCACCTTGAAGATCAAGATGTCGTAGCCGACCTTTGTGGATATCAAAATGCCGACGCCCTTGTTGCGGCACTGTCGAACGCCGGCCGATCTGTCGCGTGGGTTGGCGACGAAGTATGGGCGCGTGTGTCAGCAGCAAGAACAAAACCTGTTGCGGATCAACATCTTGCCCCAGGAGTGATCTTGCACCACGGTGAGGTGCACCTTGATGAGACTGTTGATCCAGCAACTGATCCGACATTGTTGTTGCGCGTTGCGGCTTCAGCTGCCCGACATAAAGCGCGCATTGATCGGCCAACTCTTGATCGCTTGGCGCAGTCGTGTCCTACGATGCCGACACCGTGGCCGGTCGGAGCCATTGATGATTTTGTTGGTTTGTTATTGACTGCTCACGATGCAATCCCGGTGCTTGAAGCACTTGATCAGCGCGGGTTGTGGGTCAAAGTTTTGCCCGAGTGGGCGCCGAATCGCAGCAAGCCGCAACGCAACGCTTACCACCGCTTTACTGTCGACCGACATCTTTGGGAAGCAACGGCGAATGCTGCAACATGGGCAGATCGCGTTGCTCGCCCAGATCTTTTGGTACTTGGCGCGCTTTTCCATGACATCGGTAAGGGTTACCCCGGCGATCACACCGAAGTTGGTGTGGCCATGGTTGAACGAATTGGGCCACGGCTTGGTTTGAACGCTGAAGATACCCAAGTGATTTGTTCGATGGTGAAAAATCATTTGTTATTACCTGATGTTGCAACACGACGAGATTTGGCTGACAGTGCAACGATCACAATGGTCGCTGATGAAGTTAAAACGCCTTTGGTGTTAGATCTTTTGCACGGCTTAACTGAAGCCGACAGCTTGGCAACGGGCACTGCAGCTTGGGGTACATGGAAAGCCGAGCTAGTGAATGACCTGGTGCGTCGAGTTCACCTCGTGCTTGGTGGTGCCGGAATTGAAGAAGCGCAGTGGCGGTTGTTCCCTGATGCAGAAGTACTTGAGATGATGGCAGGCGGTACCGTGACGTTCGGTGTTGCCGATGACTCGGTCACGGTTGTAAGCCCCGACCGACCTGGAACATTTAGTCGGGTTGCTGGTGTGCTTGCCCTACACGGACTTGGCGTCTTGGGTGCGCAAGCTCACTCTGATGAACAAGGTATGGCGGCTTCACAATTCAGAGTGATTGTGCCAAGTCACGGACCAATCGAATGGGCGCCAATTATTCAAAATCTGACTCGCGCTCTGCATGGTGAATTAGCAATTGAAGCGCGAATGGCCGAGCGCGCTAAAACGTATCGACGTAAGCGACGTTCTGCCGGCGAGCTAGCGCCACCACGTGTGACATTCTTTGACGAGGCATCTTCAAATGCCACAGTGATTGAAGTACGTGCTCCCGATCAACACGGAATTCTTCACCGAGTGACAAAGGCGATGGCTGAGGTCGGTCTAGACATTCGACATGCAACTGTTCAAACAATTGGCGATGAAGTTGTCGACGCCTTTTATGTCCGTACATCGGGTGGTAACAAACTGACCGACAAATTTCATCGTCAAGAAGTTGAGCGCGCCATCCTCTTCTCGTTGGTCTCGTAGCGAGGTAACTTCTTACTATGAGCGATGCAACTCCAGCAGATTTCACGCGCGACTTAGTGCGTTGGAGCGAAACTCTTGCGGGCATTGCTCGTACTGGCATGGGGTTTACGCAAAATTTGTATGAGCGTGAACGCTATGAAGAAGTTCTGCACGTCGCTGCCGATATCAAAGCTGCCGCCGACGAAGCTCTCGAAGTTCGTCGCGAACAAGATCACTTTGTTCAAGAATGGATGGAGTCAATTGGCGAGGGGATTCCTGGCTACGTCACTCCGAAAGTTGCAATCGGAGCCATTGTGGGCAACGACGATGGCGAAATTCTCTTAATGCAACGAGCTGATTCTGGAATTTGGTTGTATCCAACCGGCTGGGCCGATGTTGGATACTCGGCGAGTGAAGTTGCAGTGAAAGAAGTGTTAGAAGAAACTGGCATTGAATGTGAGCCCGTGCAATTACTGGGTGTCGTTGACGGTCAGCGAATGGGCTTCAGCCGGTTTGGTATGTACATGTTGCTGTTTCATTGTCGAGCAACTGGTGGAACGCTGCAAGGTCATCCACTTGAAACAAGTGGGCTTGGTTGGTTTGCGCCTGATGCATTACCGAGTGCAACAGCTGGCATTGAATGGTGGGGGCAAATGGCCTTTGCCGCAATTAATGGCGAGCGATCAATTGCAACGTTTGATTCACCGCGCCCAGATGTGTGGCGCCAACCCGACTGATTTCAGTCGTCGTGTTGACTGCGTAGGAACTGTTCTACTTCTTCCATCAAAGCATCACTGTCGACTGGTTCATCGGGAAGCGGTCCACTCAGCGGGGGCGCATCGTCCATTCCTTCAAATCGCAGTTGGTCGGGTGATACCCCGTACGACGGCATGTCATCATCTTCGTCATAATCATCTTCGTCGTAATCTTCGTCATCGTCACTACGGTTTTCGAGACGATCGAGATACCGAGCCATTGATGGATCGCTGCTGATGAGCTCATCAATTTGTTCTTCGTACAGTTCGCCTTGCGCATCAAGCATCATGGTTGGAGCATCACAACCAACGATTTCGGAAAGTCGTTCAATGAGGGCTGATGCTGCCTTAGGCGAAGGGATTTGAGCGGCGTATGCCGGAACTGCAGCCCACAGTGATGCCGTAGAAAATCCGGCGGAGTGTGCTGCATCATTTAAGACACCAACAATTCCGGTCGGTCCTTCGTATCGGCTGCGCTGTAAATCGTGAGCATCAATCATCGCTTGATCGGTAGCAGTTCCGAGAACCTGTGTTTCGTGGCGATGAGGTACATCGGCCAAGAGCGCGCCGAGTGAAATGAAAGATGAAGCGTTGTACTCACGCGCTACGCCAATGATTTGGTCGCTGAATAATTTCCAACGCAGTGCTGGCTCTGGTCCGAGAACAAGAATGAGATCAACGTCTCCACTTGTCACACTCCACAGACTCACTGTGGGCCACACGATGTGACGCGTTGAGTCGGCGTTCAAACGAACATGTGGGCGAATCATTGCGAAATCGGTGAATTCTTCGGGCACAATTTCGGCAAGAGGTGCGGCACCTAAATTTTCAACGAGGTGTTTGACTGCTGTGCTTGCAGCGTCGGCAGCATCGTTCCATCCGGTGAAGGCGGCGATGACATGGGGCCGACGCAGTTCAGGTCGGCGGATCCAACGGACGTGCTCAAGATCAGCCATTACCCGTAACGCTACCGCCCAAATTGGTGGCAGAAATCAGTTGAGGCACACCACTTTTGGGTGAATTGACGGTTGTTTTTATAAGCGCGGACGGATAATAAATTGCCCAAATCCGCCCTCACCAGTGACTTCGTCAACCAAGTTGCTGTCGTAAACATCGTTCGGACCTTGCATGAGGTCGTATTCGGTGGCCCCAACAGGCGTCGTTACTAATGTCCAGGCTTGGCGCTTGTATGTGAGATTTTGAGGGTGCAAACGGTGGGCTTCTTTCCACCATTTCACCGCGGTCTCGTTTTGCCCTTGGCGATGGAAATATTCGCCGAGTTCGAAACACGCAGTTGCTCGAGCTTCATTGTCTGACCGCGGTTGGCTGCGAGCAATGACTTCATCGGGGCTCAAAGCGAATTCTGAATCGGATCCTTTGCGTACCCAATCTAAAATGGCTTCTCTGTAAGCCTCGCCGTCATCGGGGATGGCTTTGACGGCGTGCATCATTTTGTTGAGTTGTTCGGGAAGACCTTCCGGAATTTCCATGTCACGTAAAGGACTACGTTCAATCGAAGCGCCTTCGGCTGGTCGCACCAAGTTGCCATCTTCATCAATCCAGGCCGCCATGGGAATATTGGTAAATCCGAAAAGCGAATTAGTGATGTGAAGAGTGTCAACCAAACTCGGATGATTTGGGTTTGCTAAATCATTCCAAGGTTTTGCTAAGGCAGGATCGATGTCAAGTGCAACAGTGACGACAGTTGCGCCGAGGCTGGTGATTTCATTGTTGAGTGCTTGCCACCCGGGCAAGCTTGAGCGACAGCCTCAATAACTAGACCACGCGACAAGGACTACTTTCTTGCCCCGAAGCGATGACAGTTTGAATGGCGTACCGTCGAATGTTTTCAACTCGGGGTCGGCGGCGACAGCGGTGCTGAGCGACTTGCCAGTCAACGTTGCTGAACCAAGTGCCCACACGCCATGGTCAACATCTTGAACAATTGGCATACCTAACTTTTGCGCAGCGACTGCAACATCAATCATTCCGTCAGCTGACAATGCACCTGGTGCGGGGACACAGACTTCGCCACGGCACAACCCCTCGGGCTTTGGATGCCAGTCGGTGGCCCGTGCAAACTCGTCAGCGGTGGTGCGCAGTTCGGTTAAAATCATGACCTCAGTATGTCATTAATGAAGAGCAAAAGTGCGACCAAGCGATCTCGAACTAGCTGAGACTACGAACTTTGAGCGCATGGGCTTTCTCATGGAATTTAGCCCTGATCAGGTCTTCATCAACACCGAGTACTCGGCCATTCTCCATAATGAATTGACCGTTGACGATGGTGTGCCGTACATCGTCAGCCCGTGTCGAATACACCAGAGCAGACATGGGGTCATAAACCGGCTGGGCATGAGCAGTATCAAGGTTGACCACGATGACATCGGCTTTTGCCCCGACCTCGAGTCGACCAGTGTCGGGACGATTCATCGCCAGAGCACCTTGGTACGTGCACATTTCTAAGAGTTCATTGATCTTCAAGAATTCAACATCACCGGTGTTGGTCTTATGAATGAGTCCGGCGAATTTCATTTCTTGGAACATGTCGCTGGCGTTGTGACTCGCTGGCCCGTCGGTTGCGAGACCAACGGTGATACCTGCTTCACGAACTTGTCGAAGTGGCATTGTGCCTGAACCCAACTTGGCATTACAAACGGGACAATGGCCGATCTTTGTTCCGGTTTCGGCCAACAACTTGATGTCGGTTGCATCGAGTTGTGAACAATGTCCAGCGGTGACGTCTGGACCGAGGAAACCAAGTGAATGCAACCACTGCACCGGACGAAGTCCGTATGTTTCGAGGCAATAATCAACTTCTTGCATACCTTCAGATAGATGGGTGTGAATCGGGACTTGTTGAGCATCAGCAACTTCACGAACGAGTCGCCACATTTCTTCACCACATGAATAAACGGCGTGAGGTGACAATGCGATGCGTAGAAGATCGTCCCGAGTCTTATGGTGTTGGGCCGCAAGATTGCCAAAGTTGTTGATGGTTTTCCACGAGTAGTCGGTGATTGATGCATAGAGTCCACGATCGGCAAATCCGTATCCGAGTGTGGCGCGAAGAGGAATCTCTTTGAGGGCCTCAATTTGTGGTTCAACTGCGTATGCATCGAAATGCTCGTTGAACGAGGTGATTCCCGATCGTGCCATTTCAACAAGTCCGCACATGCTTGCCCAATAGAGAGTTTCTTCATCAAAGTTTTGTTTGAGCTTCCACATGGTTTGAAGCCACTCAAAAAGTAAGACATCTTCGAGTAAACCGCGCAAGAGCAAATTGGAGGCGATATGGGTATGGCTATTGCAGAAGCCAGGCATGACCGCGCAGTTGCGAGCATCAACAACTTTTTTGGCTCCGGTGATATCAACTTGCTCAGCAGAACCAACTGCAGTGATGGAGTTGCCCGTCATGGTAACGACGCCATGATTGATGACTGGACGGCCGGCCATTGGTAGCACGGTCCCATTGATGATTGCGATGTCGATCATCACAACATTCTTACTGTTGGCGCGGCTTAACGGCGGCTTGCAGCCTCGGCAAGTTCATGGGGTCCCGAACTGGGGTAGCCCTTGAAGTTTCGAACGAATTGAGACCAAGGTGACAGCGTGGCAATCAGTAAGTCAAAATCTGCACCGATCTTTTCGATCACCGTGCGCATCTGTTCGTCGGTATTGACCTCAACTTGCTCGCGCAGATTGCGCCCAGCTTCGGTAAATGCGCCGTCGTTAATGAGCCCACGCGATTCGAGTCGTTCAATAGCAGATGCAAAGTCGTCCTCGCTCCATGCTCGGGTGCGGCTGTACGACTTGAGGGGGAGTCCCCAAAAGAGTTCGGTCATTAAACCAATTTCTGTGGCATCAAGTCCTAACGAAATCCAAGCAGCGGTGTGTGCGTCGCCGCGATATTCGCGCAGCATGTCACCGAAATGCCACACGGCACCAAGGTCGGTGTCGGGAATTGATTGGCTGAGTGCACCAGCGAAAAGTGCGCGTCCCTCAGGTCGTAAGACCTCTACCGATCGTTCGAGTATTGGGCGAATTCTGTTGACCCCACCAGGCCTGGCTCCAAGGATCCGTTCAAGTTGTCCAATGGCACCATTTCGACGCGCTGCGTACATAGTTTTCGCGTCAGTAATTTGCCAACCCGCAGTAACTGCAGGAATAACGACAAGTGGATTGAAAACCGCAAACGCTGCTGCGACAACTTCACCGGGAACTTGGCCCATCAACGAACCTCGACTGGTGAAGTAAGCGACGGTTTCGGGAAGTGCGACACCGTTCATGTCGCCGGGGCTTGGTTGAAAACCGAGGGCTACATAGTTGGCGTGACATTCGGGCGAAAAATAGACCTGTCCAATGACGGGTTCAAGCGCCCCGCCGAGTGCACGGGCCTTTATTGAGAGTTCACGTGGATCCATGGGCTTACCGTAGAACGCGATCAACATAGACTCATTACCGTGAGCGTTCAGATCGAAATATGTGAAGTAGTGGACGACGCGGTTGTGCAGGCATTCGAGATGTTGATCCCACAGTTGTCAAAGTCGAATCCGCCTCCGAGCCGCTCAGAGTTAGAGGCCTTGGTGAAGTCCGAGGCTTCGACATTGTTCTTGGCCAAACTTAATGGTCACATTGTCGGCTCACTGACTCTTGCCATGTTCCGTATTCCTACTGGAGTGCGGGCTTGGATTGAAGATGTCGTGGTCGATGATTCGGCCCGAGGCCATGGGGCCGGCGAAGGCCTCAACCGAGCAGCCCTTGATTTCGCAAAAGCTAATGGTGCGATCACAGTTGATCTCACTTCGCGCCCAACTCGCGAAGCTGCAAATCGTTTGTACCAACGCATGGGTTTCAAACTTCGTGAATCAAACCTGTATCGCTACGACCTGAAAGGCTGATCAAGTGGCTCGTATCAATAAAGGTCGATTTTCAGCAGATGTCGGCGCCGATGGAAAAGTTTTGTTTCTCATCGGTATGAGGTTCAATCAACTCTGGAAATTCTGGAAATGGATTCCGGTGTTCAATGCGATGCCACGCATGTTGATTGAATTGCAAAAGAATCCGTCGCTTGGTCTTGTCGGTAAACCTCGGACGTATCTCTCGGGACGCACAATTTTGGTGTGTCAATACTGGGAATCATTTGAAAAACTTGAGGCGTATTCGAAGGCAGCCGACAACGCTCATCTTCCAGCGTGGCGCGCATTCAACAAGAACATCCGTGATAACGGTTCAGTTGGTATCTACCATGAAACGATTTTGTTGTCTGACTCAACAGTTGAAACCGTATACGGGAACATGCCTGCGTTTGGACTTTCTGCGGTAACTGGTTCTGTCCCTGCTGGTAAGCGTGGGCAAACTGCGAAGGCTCGTATGACAGGAAATTCAGACGACCCGCCAGTTTTTGAACCTTATTGATGCCTGACGGACAAACGGTAAGTTCATGGGATGTCCGTTCTAAAAATTCGTCATTGGATCGCTTGTAGCCCGCAAGAAGTGTGGGATGCCTACACAACTCCTGAGAAGTTTTGTCAGTTCTTTTCGCCAGAGGGTTTATCCATCCCGCTTGAATCGATTGTGTTTGATATCCGTGTCGGCGGTCGGTTTGAATGCGACATGGTTTTTGATGAAACCGGTGTGGTGAACGAGAACAAAGGAATCCTGACGGCAGTAGAAGAACCCCATTTGTTGGTAGGAGAAGAATCAAGTATTGGTTTCAAATCCACTCAGCGGTTCCTGCCCGATTCGGGCGGCACGTTGATCTCAATTGACCAAGAGGGTCTTCCGGCCGAACTTGCCACTAACCCCCAAGTTCACGAGGCCTTTCGTTCGAGTTATCGCAAACTCGGCCGACTTTTGGGTGTCGAAACTGAGAATCGGCCCTGTGATTAAGGTCGAGTCGGGACCAAAATCTCTGATGTGAGTTGGTAATTTCTCTCAACTCTTGCGAGGATAGATACGCAGTAAATCGAGATGAGGAATGCCAGCTATGGGGAATAACAACGACAAGAAACTTTCGTTGGAAGAAACTCGCGAGAAGTATCGCATTGAACGCGAAAAGCGATTACGTGCTGATGGTATTGGTCAGTACAAAGAACTCAAGGGTGACTACGAAGAATTTGACCGTGACCCGTATGTTGAGCCCGGATTTACCCGTGATGCCGTGATTGAAGATGTTGATGTTGTCATTGTTGGTGGTGGCTTCGGCGGAATGATTGAGGCCGCCAATTTAGCGAAGGCCGGAATCACCAATTTCCGAATCATTGAAAAAGCTGGCGACTTTGGTGGGACTTGGTACTGGAATCGTTATCCCAACGCTGCGTGTGACGTTGAGTCGTATGTGTATTTGCCGCTGCTTGAAGACACGGGCTACATGCCCACCGAAAAGTATGCGAAGGCTCCTGAGATTTTTGCCTACTGCCAGTTGCTCGGTCGCACCTTTGATATGTATCGCGGTGCACTCTTCCAGACCGAAGTTGAAGACATGCGCTGGGATGAATCGACGAAGCGTTGGAATGTCATGACATCACGCAGTGACATTATTTCGGCAAAGTTCATTGTGATTGCTGGTGGTGTTCTTCATAAGGCCAAGTTGCCCGGTATCCCAGGTATCGAAACGTACGCAGGGCGTGCATTCCATACAAGCCGTTGGGACTACAGCTTCACGGGTGGTAGTTCGCAAACCTTGATGGAGAAACTTGCTGACAAGCGTGTTGGCATTGTGGGTACTGGTGCAACTGCAGTTCAGGTCGTACCGAAATTGGGTGAGGCTGCGAAAGAACTTTTTGTTTTCCAACGCACCGCCGCATGTGTCGGCGTTCGCAACAACAAACCAACCGATCCAAATTGGTTCAAATCGCTGAAGCCGGGTTGGCAAGCCGAACGAACGCGTAACTTCACTCAAGCAGTAACTGGTGCGCAGCCGGCCGTTGACATGATTGACGATGAGTGGACCAAGATGAACTGGGTTGACACTCGTAAGTTGCCCGAGAACGATGATGAAGCGCTTGAACTCGAGCGGATCGACTTTGAAAACATGGAACGGGTTCGTCAGCGAATTGCTGAGGTCATCACCGATCCTGCAACGGCTGAAATGATGATGCCGTGGTACTCGCAAAGTTGTAAGCGTCCGTGTTTCCATGACGAGTATTTACCCGCCTTTAATCGTCCGAATGTTCATCTTGTTGATACTGACGGAAAAGGTGTTGACGAAATTAATGAACGTGGTGTCATCGTCAATGGTGTTGAGTATCCCGTTGACTTGTTGATCTTTGCTTCAGGTTTTGAAGTGACGACCGACTACACGCATCGTTTAGGTTTTGATCCAAAAGGCCGCAACGGAGTTTCATTGAGTGAAGCTTGGGCAGAAGGCCCAGCGACATTGCATGGTGTGCTGTCAAATGGCTTTCCGAACATGTTCATGATCTCAACTGTGCAAGGTGCACAGGCGACAAACTTTGTTCACTCCATCACCGCAACTGCGCAACATGTTGCATTTCTGATCGAGCAGTGCGTCAAAGGAAATATCGCAACGATTGAGCCAGAAACTGCGGCACAAGAGAATTGGTTCGAGACTTTGTTTGCGCAACTGTGGGGAATCGCTCGCTACAACGCGACTTGCACGCCTGGCTATCTCAATAGCGAAGGCGGCGGAGACATGCGCTCAGCCCGAGCCATTGCATGGATGACCAGTGTCTTGGGATTTGCCGAGTACGTCGAAAATTGGCGCAAGCAGGGCGACCTTGCTGGCTTGGTGCTCACACCGAATTCGTGACACTTTAGAACAAATTGTGTCTACAATGTGTTGATGAATGTAGCCACAATTGAAGTAGGGATCAGAGAACTCAAGAACAACCTCAGCCGGTTTTTGGATTTAGCAAAAAAGGGCGACCTGATTGTCGTGACAGATCACGGGCGTCCGGTTGCTCACCTCATTTCGGTTGACAAGGGCGACGACAAAATGAGTGACCTAGTCGCATCTGGGATCATCCAGGCCCCAAAAAGTCGAGTTCGCGAACTGCCAAAGCGAAGAATTCAATCCAAAGGCAGTGTCAGCGAATTGGTCATTGCAGAACGTCGATGATCACGTATTTTGATACTTCACTATTTGTCAAGTTGCTCATTGATGAAATTGGTTCTGAACAAGCTGAAGAAATCTGGAACGTCTCGTCAACCTTAGGTTCGTCGATGGTGTTGTACGTTGAATCAAGGGCTGCACTAGCTGCTGCGAAAAGACGCGGGCGGATTAATGATGCAAACTTGGTGAAAGCAAAATTAATACTTGAAGGCCTTCATTCTCAACTGTATGTCGTTGAGGTAACTTCAAAACTTGTCAAGATGGCAGCCGAGTTAGCTGAAGAGTTTTCCCTTCGCGGATATGACTCAATCCATCTGGCCTCAGCCATATTTATGAGGGCAGATGTTTTCGCTAGTTCTGATGAGGCCCTATCCGCGGCTGCACAAGCAAATGGATTTCACATCGTTGTGTGATCAGAAGATTTTGTCGCTTTGGTGCCGATAAAAATTGCGATAGCGCCGATTGAAATAAAAGTGAAGATGATGAGCGCCAGTGGTCGCACGGTGCCATCAAACTGGCTTGTTGCCAAGTTTCCTAAGAGGGCCGCGCCAGCAGTTGACACAGTTGCGATAATCGACGATGCAGTACCCGCAATGTGTGGGACGGGCAGCATGGCTGCGGTATTGCAATTTGGTACGAGTCCTTGAGCAATCGGCACGACGAGAGCAAGGGCAATAAAGAAAAGCCAGAAATTCGGTTTGCCGTTGTTTGTTAGCGAGACAATGACAAGCAGTAGTGAAGTACCAACACCAACAAGCGCACTTTGGCGCACGAGCTTGTTGATTCCCATTCGTTGCACAACGCGAGCGTTATTCAACGAGTTGATTGCGAGCAAAACGGCCAAGGTTCCGAAAATCAACGGGAACCAAGAGCCATATCCGTAGACATCTTCGACGATGACTTCTGATCCAGACAGGTATGTCGTCATGACGGCAAAGAGAAATGTCATGGCAACGATAAAACTCAAAGTGGCTCGGTGGGTGACGACTTCGCGTCCAGCTTGACCAACTGCCTTCCATGTAAACGGCCGACGTTTGTCGAGAGCCAAAGTTTCCGGAAGTCGACGCGACCAAACCATCAAGATGAGTGCAACTCCGGCTGGTACCCAAAAAACGATGCGCCACGGGGCAATGTTGATTAAGCCGGCGCCAATACTTGGCGCCAGAATCGGTACGAGCAAGAAGACAGCAACCATGCGCGACATCAATTGCGCCATTGCCGTGCCTTCGTAGCGGTCTCGAATCATTGCGGTGCTCAGTGCGCGAGGAGCCGCAGTACCAAGACCCCAGATAAATCGTGCTGCAATGACCCAGCCCCAAGATGGCGCAACACTTGCCAGCAATGCGCCAGCTATAAACAATGTCAGTCCGGCAAAGAGGGGAGCGCGACGTCCGTAACGATCGGAAGCTGGTCCGTAGAGCCAAGGCCCAACGGCCAAACCAAGAAAATACGAAGTAACGATCCAACTGACTTTGGTTGAGTCGGGCGACATGCCAAATTCACGACGCATGTCTGGGAATGCAGGAAGCATGAGGTCAATCGATAGAGCAGCGCTAGCCATGAGGCAGGTAAGCAAGATGATGAATTCGCGACCCGTAGCAACTTTGCGAACTGGGGTGCCCTGCCGATTCGTGAACTGACGCTGGATTATTTGGGGGACTGGCAGAGGCACTGTCTCACGATAGGCGACTGGGTCTCGAGGAAGTGGGTTGGCACAAGTTGTGTAGTCCGGTGGTGCAACTTGAGTGACAAAAATTCTTGACAACTTGAAATTTTGCGGTGATGGCAAGTGTTGAATGTGGCATGCCCGCAATTACCGCAGATACTTTGACTCTTCCTCGTATTACCGCACCGATCGGTGGACATTCTCGTCCGGTCATTTCAGTGACAACAGCCCCGAGTGGGCATGAAGGCGAAGGTTTCCCAGTCCGTCGGGCATTCGCAGGCGTGAGTCGTGAGATTCTTGATCCGTTCATTCATATGGACCAAATGGGCGAAGTGAATTACGCACCATACGAACCACGCGGAACCGATTGGCATCCGCATCGTGGGTTTGAAACAGTCACGTACATCATGGATGGCATTTTCGTTCATCAAGATTCACATGGCGGTGGCGGCGTGATTGCTGATGGGTCGACCCAGTGGATGACTGCTGGTGCCGGAATTCTGCACATTGAAACTCCACCAGAACAATTGGTCATAGCCGGCGGACTCTTTCATGGTGTTCAATTATGGGTGAATCTTCCGAGTCATAAGAAAATGATTTCACCGGCGTATCAAAATCTTGAAGCCGATCTTGTGACTTTGCTGTCGTCGCCCGATGGTGGCGCACTGATTCGTTTGATTGCCGGAGACTTGGGCGAATTTCACGGACCTGGCTCAACCCATACGCCCATTGTTGTTTCACATGTGACGCTGGCGCCAGGAGCGCGAGTTGAACTGCCATGGAACCCTGCATTCAACGCATTGGCTTATGTGCTTGCCGGTTCTGGTTCGGTCAGCGATGAACGTCAACCGCTCCGCTTGGGTCAGTTGGCTGTTTATGGAAGTGGCGACTCAATTTCTTTGCAAGCAGATGACGATTCATCACTTGATGTTTTGTTACTTGGTGGACAACCGATTGGTGAACCAGTCGTTGCTTATGGTCCGTTTGTGATGAATACCGAAAATGAAATTCGTCAAGCGTTTGATGATTATCAACAGGGTCGACTCGGAACTGTTCCGGTTGGCGGTATTCGCCCGTACCGGGGCTAACTACTTGAGTGAATCAATGAAGCGCAGAGTTGCTTCGGCGATTTCGCCACGCCATTTATGCACAGTGTCGTTTTTGTCGTTGCCATCGAGTCCGCTTGCAATATTTCGTTGCAATGTTTTGATGTTTTTCCGTTGAGACTTCAACATGCCCGAGATTTCAATTCCGCATTCGTCGGCCAAAACTAGTTTGAGCAATAATTCACTGCGCATATCTCGCAAATGAACAACGGGTGTGTTAATCCAGGTGCGAAAAATTGCTCGCCCCGGTTTAGTAATCGTGAGAAGCATCCGATTGCCGCCGGCCAGACCTGCTTCTTCGCCTGACTCTTCGACATACCCATGAATCTGCAGTTGTTCAAGAGCGCGGTAGGTGAGTGGGCGAGTCAATGACCAAATACGACCGATATCGGAGCCGGGTTTGAGGCGTGCTGCAATTGCAAAACCATGCGATGGCTTCTTGTACAACAAGCCAAGGCAGGCCCATTCGCCAAGAAGAAGGTCATGTGACTCGCGCGCTTGACGACTCATTTCTTTCCTCGATAATCAGCAACAGTTCCGTCCCAAATAACTTTTCCGTGATCAAGTTCAATAATTCGATCGGCCATCGCAATCGCATCTTCTGAATCGTGAGTGACAAGAATTCGATATCCGGCAAAGCCAGCGAGAACTTCACGGAATTCTTCACGAATCAGTTGACGAGTTGCAGTATCGAGGCCCGACATCGGTTCATCGAGTAAGAGCACTTTGGGTTGGGTGACCAAGGCTCGCGCAATTGCGACTCGTTGAGCTTGGCCACCACTCAATTCACGCGGTTGGCGTTCAAGAAGACCAGTAAGTCCCAGTTGGCTGATCAATGGTTCTGCTTGGGTGACTGCATCGGCTCGTTTGATTTTGCGGGCGCGAAGTCCAAAAATGATGTTGTCAAGAACAGTCATCGTTTCAAAAAGGAGTCCGCCCTGGAAAACGATTCCGACAGTTCGCTGTGTGGGGTCTACAAAAGTATCTGCAGCTGCATCATCTAACGTTTTACCGTTAAGCACCAACGTTCCTGATGTAACGGCAAGCAAGCCAGCGATGGCGTGAAGGAAAGTTGATTTACCCGAACCATTTGGGCCCATGATTGCGACAACTTCGCCCTCATTAATCACGAGATTGACGTCGAGTGTAAAAGTGCCTCGCGACAGAGTGAATCGAGTATCAAGAGTCATAGTGAAATGCCTTGTGCAGTTCGGCCAAGCCAACGTTCTCTCAGTGCAATCAAGATGGTAAATGCGATTGCGATCATGACGAGCGAAAGAATGAGCGCAGATTCAGGATTTGAATCGAGAGCGGCGTACGTCGCGAGCGGCATGGTCTGGGTAGTGCCCGGCAGGTTTCCAGCAAAGGTGATGGTCGCCCCGAATTCTCCGAGCGCACGTGCCCAGGCGAGCACAATTCCGGCAAAGAGGCTTGGTCTGATACTGGGCAAGGTGACTCGACGAAATACGTACCATCGCGTTCCTCCGAGCGTTCGAGCTGCACCTTCAAAACGTGAATCAAGTTGGCGCAACGCCGCTTCAACCGTTATTACCAAAAAGGGCATGGCCACAAAACATTGCGCCATGACGACGGCAGTTGTTGTGAAAGGTAGACGAATTCCAAACCAACTATCGAGGTATTGACCAATGAGGCCTCGTCGTCCAAATGTAAATAAGAGAGCGATGCCGCCGACAACAGGAGGAAGAACCATGGAGAGTGTTGTGAGTGCTCGAATAAATCGACGACCAGGGAATTCGACGCGTGCTAAAAGCCAAGCAAGTGGCACACCGAAGATACAGCAAATAATTGCGGTCATTAACGAAGTTTTAATTGACAACCACAGTGCATCGCGAATCTCTTGACGTCTAACGATGTCCGCAAATTTGCTCCACGGCGTCCGCCAAATTAAACCCATGAAAGGCGCAAGAAAGAATGCGGCTGCGACAGCGGCAATCAATACGATTTGCCAAGGAAGTTTTTGGCGACGACGACGCGAATGACTCATGGAACTCCGAAACCGTATTGGGTGAGGAATACCTGTCCTTCGGTGGACAACAAAAAATCGACGAACCCTTGAGCTTGCTTTTTATTCACAGAATTCTTGATGATTCCAATTGGATATTTGGCCACGATGTTCAATGCAGCCGGAATTTCGACTCCCTCAACTTGACCATCTGACGCAATGACCTCAGAGTGATACACGATTCCTGCATCTGCTTCACCACTCGCCACCTTGAGCATGATTCCTTTGACATTGCTTTCGAGAGAATCTGGCGTAATAGAGATGCCCGCTTTCTTGAGTACCTCAGCGGTGTATTTACCGATGGGGACATCGGGGCTGGTCGTGACAAAAACCAGATCTGGATTTTCGAGATCTTGTAATGACGAGATGTTGAGAGGGTTGCCTTTTTCGACGATGATTTCAAGATAGTTGGTTGCAAAAATCATTGACTGCGATGCAAGCAAATCTTTCGTCTCAACTTTGTCCATATTCGCGACATCGGCTGAAGCAAATACATCGGCGGGTGCACCTTCTTGCACGAATCGCGCCAGGTCGGATGAGGCTCCTAGGTTGAATTCAACTTTTATGCCCGGGTGGGCTTTTTCGTAAGCAAGACCGGCATTTGCAAATGGTGTGGCAAGCGAAGATGCGGCATACACCTCAAGGGTGGAAGTTTTTTGTGAGTGAGATGATGAGCAAGCCGTGGTGAAGAAAACGGGTGCTAGGGCCAAGATGAGGGCGCGTCGAGCAAACATAGCCTCAAGATATCTTTGGATTGATGAATTAGTCAATAATTGACTAATTCCCCCTTTTGACTACCGACCTGAGAAAACTGACCTGATGAGAGGTTCAAAATATTCGAGGGACTCACTCTGATACTCGGGATCAAAGGCCACTTGGTCGTACTTGGCACAAAACTCTTCGGTGTATTCGTAATGCGGATTGTCGCGGAATGCGTCGCGGGTGTTGCGATCAAGGCCAATGTGATGCCAGAAGTAATAACCCTGGAAAATGCCGTGATGTTCAACCATCCAGTGATTTGCTTCACTGACGAATGGCTTCACAATGGCTGAGGCGATTGCTGGGTGGTTATATGGCGACAAGGTGTCGCCGATGTCGTGGATGAGAGCACAAGCGACGTACTCGTCGTTTTCTCCACCGCGCAATGCTCGAGTTGCGGTTTGCAATGAATGCTCGAGTCGTGACACCGGGAATCCGCCATGATCACTTTCGAGATGACGCAGTTGTTCAAGTATGCGGTCGGGGACAAGCGACTGAGTGTGTTTCATGCTCTGCATGATGTTGTCCCACTCGACTTTGGTTGAATCTTCAAAACGAGTAAACGTAGCTCTCGTGGTTGGGTCTTCACTGATGGTCATAGTTCCCCCTTCGGATTTCTCAACTTTACAATCTTGAAATGGTTTTGACTTCTATATTTCGACTGCGGTTTGTGGAGAAGCCATGGGAGTCCCCTTCAACAATGTGGCAATCTGACTTCCGTCAAGTCCGAGTTGATTCATCTGTTCAATTGACCTTCGTCCAGAGAGACTGCGCAAGAGTTCATAGCGCGAAACTCCCGAATCGGATAGTTCTTGAGCTCGACCAGGTGCGATTGTGTCGACCATGTTCAGTAAATATCCCAAAGCGACGTCGACGGCTGCTGAATTTTGCGCTCCAGCTCGTCCAACAGCATGGCGCAAATCGTGTTCGTGCGTGATGGCATCCATCACTAGTTGAGAATTAACGGGACTTGGAATGTGAGGTAATACAACATCAAACTCCGGTGCGGTTGACAGAAAGATATCTGCCAACTGGGCGAGTGATTCACCTTCATGACGATCAACATGGGCCTGGGTCCAGGCATCAGTCGCGACACCTTCCATACGTCCAGCCAAAATATCTTCGGGTATACCGACAATATGCGAGATCAAACTGCTGACTTCCCAATCTGGACAAAGTGGGACTGACAACGACGCTTGAGATTCGGGGATCTCGCGAATAAGACTCACAATTCGGCTACGAAATTCGATGTAGGCCTGGACAACTTCGGCATCAGGTACAAGAAAGGTCATAGCGCAGTATGCCATGTCATTTGTGAGTGTTACGAAATAGGGATGCGTTAATAACTTGCCCACAATTTTGCAACTGTTGAGTTGTGGGATGTTCTACAGACTCTGAGTTAGTGTCCCTCGTATGTTGTCGGCCTTCTTTTTGAGCTTCGGCGTTATTTTTGTGGCCGAACTTGGTGATAAGAGCCAATTGATGGCTATGGCATTTGCAGCGCGTTATAAGGCTTTGCCAGTTCTTATTGGAATATCTATCGCCACTGCGGTGACGCATGCAATGAGCGTTGCCTTAGGTGCTGTTGTCGGTTCACGCTTACCAACTCACGCAATTGCAATTATTGCTGGCGTTGCCTTTTTGTTTTTCGCCGCATGGACTCTACGCGGTGATGAGCTGACCGAAGAAGAAGCTGAAGCTGCGCAAAAGAACACTCGCAATGCAGTTGTCGCAGCGAGCATTGCGTTCTTTTTGGCTGAGCTCGGCGACAAGACAATGTTGGCGACAATCACTTTGGCATCTAAAGAAGACGTAGTTGGTACGTGGATTGGTTCAACGCTCGGAATGGTGTCGGCAGATGCACTTGCAATTTTGGTTGGCTATCACTTGGGCTCTCGGTTGCCAGAGAAGGCAATTCGTTACGGTGCCTCAATACTTTTTGTGATCTTCGGAATTCTGTTGATTCTGCAGGGCATTTAAGTGCAGAGCAAAATTGGACTATCCCAATAAGTCTTCGGCTGCTTGGCGTACTTGCCAATCTCGGTCTTCAAGTGCGACCTTGAGAGCCTTTTCAACTTCTGGCGAATCAAAAGGTGCGAGGGCGAGTACTGCACGTCGGCGAATAGCTGGCTTGTCTTGACACGCGCTCAGGATCGCAGGGAGACCAGATTCATCACCAATTGCTCCGAGTGCAGCAACTGCAGCCTCGCGAACTAGGGCATCATCGTGATGAACTACCAGTCGAATTAACTCGTTCATGATTTCGTCGCGGGCACTTTCATGTTCGCCGCAAGCCCAGGCTGCCATCTCAATAACTTGTGATTCTTTGTCGTTGAGTAATGGAACTAAATCAAAAGTGTTCAAGGTCGCAGCGAGTTCAGCAACACGAATACGAACTCGAGAATCAGTGTCACTGGCAAAAGTCTGCAGTACCTCGTTGTTGAGTTGGTCGATTCGAGCGAGTGCTCCTAAGGCAGCCTCACGGATTGAACCATGTTCATGCGACAGCGATTGTTGAATGAGTTGTGAGTCGCCAGTGTGTCCAGCAATCACGATCGCACGACGAAGTTCAGCGATTTCTGGACTATCGGAGGCACTCATAGCCGCGAAATGACATTCGTAACGAGGAACGACAGCACGGTGGCGATCGCGATGGCGGCCACAATTCCACCGATCAAAGCGATGGCGCCGAGACCGGTTACATCCAAAACTTTTCTCGCCACGGTTTCGCTGATTTCAGGTGCCGGTGCATTCAGCGGATTTGACTGATCGAGCAGATGTTGTGACTTTTGCGCCAATTCAGAGTCGGCGCGTGGCGAAGTTGGCAAATTTCTGGCAGGCTTGCGCCACCCGATGACGAGTAGTGCCAACATGGCTAAGCCAGCGATGAGGCCAAGGCGGGTGGAGATTTCAGTGAGTGACACGCAGACAGAAAAGGTACTCGCCCCACAGGTGGTTGCGCCGTCGTTCCGCGCTCAAGTTGTGGCGATTCCATTTGTGACAGTCGCGTTTTTGCTGATTGTGACGATTCTTGTTGCCATGGTTTGGCCGCTGCAACGGTATGAAACAGCCCCCGGTCGAGCCGACCTCGTGGGTTCACGGCTCAGCATTGATGGCGCCCAAGTAGTTGTGTACCGGCCAGAACGTGGAGTTCGTTTCGTGACGGCATTGGGCACGAAATTGAACCCGTTGCAGGCATTTATGGGCTGGGCTGACCCATTTGTGAATGTGTTGACCTGTGAACAGCGATTTGGAGACTGCAATCCGACGCAGAGCCATGAGGTTCAGTTGGGGGCAATGGCGAACGCCAAAGAAATCGCTGCGTACGTCGCGTTGTCGTATCTTGGTTTTGCTGCGACTTTCCAGGAAGGTCCTGCTCAAGTGGCAGGTTTTGACGCGTCTGTATGTCCCGATGATGCTCCTCAGCAAAGAGCATGCAAGGTGCTTGCAGTTGGCGATGTCATCACTTCGATCGACATTGGCGATGGGCCAATTGAGGTCAATGTCATTTCAAAATTGTCTGAAGTGCTGAAAAATGCGCAAGCCGGGGACATTGCAACTCTTGGGATTATTCCGCTCACTAACGATGGACCAGGGATTCTGAAAAGGGTTGAAGTTGAACTGCTTCAGAGTCCGGACGATGCTTCGAGAACCTTGATTGGTTTTAGTGCACGAGACACCCGAACCGTGCAATTGCCCTTCACTGTCAACTTTGATACCGACGAGATCGGTGGACCCTCAGCAGGATTGTCCTTCACCTTGGCGCTGATTGACAATTTGACGAAGGGCGAACTCGTTCCTCGTCAAGGGGTCGCTGTCACTGGGACCATCCAAGATGATGGAACCGTCGGCGCCATCGGTGCCCTGGTCCAAAAGTCAATCGCAGTCAAGAAATCGGGTGCCAAGGTCTTCTTAGTACCTACAGCTCAGGGCCCAGAAGAGATTGCGGCGGCCCAAGCAGCGGTCGGAGATGCGGTCGAGATTGTTCCGGTAGCCACGCTCAATGAGGCCTTGGCGGCTCTCATCAGGCTTGGCGGAGACCAGGTCGTCGCTCCTGTCAAGTGAGGGTGAAGTGACATGCAATTTGGGTAAAACCCCTGATTGCCACCCTTAATACACCGATATTTCGTACTCTCTTTTGAATGGCTATCTCTTTTTCGCGACCCGACCCCTCGTCGCCGACCGCCGTCGCCGGCGCTACCTTCCCTTCTTCTCGTCGTGGTTTTGACCAGAACGAGGTCCGTGACTTTTTGCGGATGGTTTCGGCTGAAATTTCACGCCAGCAAGAACGCATCACTTTCCTCGAGCGTGAACTCCTGAATTCTCAGCAGGCCGGATCGGCCCCACAGATTGAGCTCAACGAAGAAACGATTACCGAACTCCTTGGCGAAGAGACTGCCCGCATTGTCCAAGCTGCTCGTGAGGCTGCGGGCAAGATCAAGGTTCGTTCTGAAGAAACTGCGACACGACTCGTTCGCGAAGCCACCGATGAAGCAGCCCGCGTTCGCGAAGATGCCGAACTTGAGGCAGCCAGAGTCCGCCAAGATGCGGCATCTGATGCTGAAGCTGAAATCTTGATGGCGAAGCAACAAGGTCGCGACATGGTGAATGAAGCTCGCGCTTATCGCGAACGAGTTCTTGCTGATGTCGCTCGTCGTCGTGAATTGGCTCGCGAGCAAATTGAAGATTTGATGCATGGTCGTGACCGCATCGTTCAGGTTTTTGATCGCGCCCGTATTGCAACTGAAGATGTGTTACGCGAACTAGATGATGTTGCTGAAGAACCAAGTGAGTTCGTTAATTTGGCGCCAACAACTGGACCAATTCCGATCATTGTTCAAGCCGATGAAATCGAAGCTCGCGAGGCAATGCGACCTGCAGTTTCGTCTGCACCAGTGTTTGCCCCATACGACCAAGATGAAGATGTTGCGGTCATGGCCGAAGAAGTCGTTATTGATCGCTCTGCGTTGATTGAAGACGTCATCGTTATCGAAAAGCCTGTGATTGAAGACGAAACTCCAATCGCTCCTGTGGTCGAACTTGTTGTCGAAGCACCGGTGTCAAACGTGGTTTCGCTTTTCGCCCGCCAAGAAGTGCAGGTCGTTGACATGGATGATGAAGATCTTGATGACGAAGATGATGTCAATGATCCGCCACTTGTGATTGTCGAACCCAAGGCCAGGGTGGCCGTTCCGCCAGCCGATGATATTTTCGCCAAGTTGCGTCGTTCTGGAGCGGATTCGGTGGCCAAAGAAGTTGCATCAACTCAGGTCAAAAAGACTGAGCCAAAGAAAAAGGCCATTGAAAAGGTCGTTGGAAAAACAGCCGAAAAAGTCATTGAAAAGTCGCCCGAAAAGGCCGCTGAAAAAGCTGTTGAACCAGTGCTTGAAGAAATCGCTGCTCCAACGCCTTTTGAACTTCGTGATGAGGCCCTCGCCCCAGTTATTGCTGCAATGTCGCGTCGATTAAAGCGAGTTCTCGCCGATGAGCAAAATGAAGTTCTTGATATTTTGCGCGGAAAGCTTCCAGTGAAAACTCTTGATGCCATTGTTGGTCCGAAAGTTGATCACTCGGCGCGCTTGATTGAGGCACTTGAGGCGTCACTAAAGGCCGCTGCTTCGGCTGGCGCTCAGTCTTTGAGCGACGCTTCGGACAAAGAAGTACAAAAAATGGTTGCGTCACAAATGGCTGCGATTAATGAGTACGTCATTGCAACCGTGGTCGCACCTTTACGTGAACGTTTGAGTCGAAGCATTTCTCAGGCCTCGGGCGACAATGCCGAACTCACGTCACTCGTGCGACTGGTGTATCGCGAGTGGAAAAATCAGCATGTTGATACTCAAGTTGACAATATTGCCCAGACCTCATTTGGTCGAGGTGCTTTTGCCGCGTTAACACCGGGCGAGAAAATTTGTTGGAAGGTTGATCCCAACGGACCAGCCTGTGCTGACGCTGAAGATAATTCGCTTGCAGGATTTGTCGGTGCAGGTGAGGCGTTCCCGACAGGTCACACCCACGCACCAGCCCACGCTGGCTGCCGCTGTGCGCTTGTTCAGCAATAGAACTAGTCTCAACGTGTGAAACCTTCTTCGGATCTACCTGGTAGCCCACGTCGCCCCAGAAACCTCAACCAACCTGTTTGGATGTCAAAGGGTCGGATTGCACTTTTTGTCGTTGCCGCAGTTGTCCTCGTTCTCTTTTTGTCGGCACGCACTCTCGCCAACTTCTACGTTGATCTTTTGTGGTTCCGATCTGTTGAACGCGGCAGTGTTTTTTGGACTGGCATCAAGTCGAAAGTATTTCTCGGAGCGATATTTAGTGTTGCTTTCGCCATTGTTTCATTCATCAGTTTGACTCTGGCCGAGCGTTTGTCTCCGAAAGAACTTTCGAGCGGACCTGAGCGTGAAGTTGTTGAACGCTTCAAACTCATTGTTGGTCGCCGCACTCGCTTATTGCGAATCGCAATTTCGGTTCTATTTGGTTTGTTGGTTGGCTTGCCCGCAATGGCGCAATGGCAGGACTGGTTGCTTTTTAAGAATTCGCAATCGTTCGGAATCAATGATCCGTTGTATGGCGTTGACGTTGGGTTCTACGTATTCAGACTTCCGTTTTTGACATTTATGGTCGACTGGGCATTTGCTGCTGCCGTAATGATCACGATTCTCACTGTCGTGATGCATTTTTTGAATGGTTCCATTCGCGTGCAAACAGCTGGTGACCGAATCTCTCAAGGGGCACGGATTCATCTCAGTGTTCTCTTCTCAATCATTGCTGTCATTAAGGCCGCTGATTATTGGTTGCAGCGTTTTGAATTGACTGTTTCTGGTCGAGGCGTTGTTCAAGGAGCTACTTACACCGATGTGAACGCGCAACTTCCTGCGATCAACTTATTGATTTTGGTGAGCTTGCTTGTGGCAGTTCTCTTTTTGGCGGGCATACGATTTGGAGGTTGGCGATTACCACTGTTGTCGATGGCACTTTGGGTGGTCGTAGCCATCGTTGCCGGAAGTATTTATCCGGCCGTGATTCAACGTTTCGTCGTTCAGCCAAACGTGACAACACGCGAATATGCCTATATCGGACGAAATGTCACTGCAACACGCGCTGCCATGGGAATTGACAAAGTTGAAACGGTTTCTCTGACATCTGGGGCTGTCACTGATGCTGAGGTGGCTCAGGATTCAGCTCCTTTGGCCGACTCGCGATTACTTGACGTATCAGAAATGAAAGATCGTTTTTCACTGGACCAAGGACTGTTTGCTTTCTATGCGATCAACGATCTTGATGTTGATCGATATGACGTCGCCGGTCGTTTCCAACAGACAATGGTCGCAGCACGCGAACTTAATCCTGACGGTATTCCAAACAAAACTTGGGTATCCAAGCACCTGATCTATACCCACGGTTGTGGTGTTGTTGCGGCTAGCGCCTCGCAAATTACTGCTGATGGGCGACCGATTTACGCAGAAATCGCCGCTGAAAAACCGCAGTTATATGTGGGTACACAACAGCCTGGTTACGCAATTGTCAATACGAAACAAGTTGAACAAGCCTGTCCGAATACAAGTGCGACCCCCTATGAAGGATCAGGTGGAATCGTTCTCGATTCGGCGACAAAGAAACTTGCTTACGCAATTCACCTTGGCGAATTCAACTTATTTGGTTCAAGTTTGATTACCAAAGAATCTCGCCTCATTGATGTTCGAGATGTGCGTGACAGAGTTTCGAAGGTTGCACCTTTCTTGCATCTTGATGCCGATCCGTACCCTGTTGTTGATGGTGGAAAAGTCCTATGGGTCGTTGATGCGTTTACCACCACATCGCGTTACCCGTATGCACAAGAAGCCAATACCGACAACCTCACTGCAGGCTCGGGCCTCAAGCACAATTTCAATTATGTGCGCAACAGCGTGAAGGCAGTTGTTGATGCGTATGACGGCTCAGTGGTTTTGTACGTTGTTGATCCAACCGACCCAATCGTGCGAGCATGGTCAAAAGCCTTTCCTGGACTCTTCACATCGGCCGATCAGGTTCCTGCGACATTGCGCGCACACTTCCGTTATCCCGAGGACCTTTTCCGGGTGCAGACGAATCTCTATGGTCGCTACCAGTTCACCGACACCGACGCCTTCTTTAATCGTGACTCGGCATGGAGTCTTGCCCAAGCAGCTCAGCGTCAGCCAGAAGTTGCAGTGACGGCGGCTGGTGATGTCACTGCAGCGACGGGTGCAACGTCACAAGCAGACACTGGCAACGTGGCTGATGCAAACGTGGCGCGTTTCGAGCCGTATTACACCTTGTTCCATTCGCCCGACACAGTTGGTTCAACTGTTGCGCCGACCTTTTCGTTGATTCGCCCGTTTGTTCCATTCTCATCTGATGACACGCGAAAAGAACTGCGTGCGTTCATGGTGGTCTCAAGTGATCCCGAAACATACGGTCAACTGAAGGTCTATAAGTACGATGGCACTTTGCCGGCTGGACCGGCAACGGTTTCTGCTGAATTGAGCAGTAATCCGAGTATTTCGCCAGTGATTACTTTGCTCAACCAACAAGGCTCTCGAGTCATTCTTGGTCAACTGCAAATTGTTCCAGTGGGCAAAGGTTTGATTTGGGTTCAACCACTTTATGTTCGACCAGATGACTCTGGATCTAAGCAAGTTTTCGTGCGACGAGTATTGGCATGGTACGACGGGAATGCCGTCATCGGTGACACATTGACCGAAGCCATTAACCGCCTCTTCCCGAAGGCAAAGGTCAACTTAGGTGAGGTCGTTGGCACCGCTGGCTCGAACACTGGTACAGACGGCGGTGCTGACACTGGCACCGGAACAGATACGGGCACTGGTCCAAGCACCACGCCAGGAACCGATACGGCGACGACTGATCCAGTTGTATTGCTTGAAGACGCTCAGAAACTTTTCGATGAAGCAGACATTGCTTTACGAGACGGCGATTTGGGGACGTACCAGAGCAAGGTTGATGAGGCTCAGGCATTGATAGCCAAGGCACTTACTCAACTGAACGCTTAAGTTGAAGAACTGATTGTTGAGTTGATTAACGCTTTTTGTTGATCAACTCAACAACTTCAGCTAAATCTTGCCGAAAAGCGATTTGGTAACGCGCTTGTTCATTGGCGAGTCGAACCTGATCAACGTTGGCGGCATCGGTGCGCAGGCCCAAAGAATCGATATCACTTGAGAGTTCGCCGAGTTGATGTGTTACTTCAGAGCCAACCTGGGTGACTCGAGCATTGAGGCTGATGATCTTCCCATCGACTTCTTGAAGAAGGCGTGACTGCTCAGAGTCAATTGCACTGATTGCGGCTAACTCGGAGCGCAATTGAGCGAGTTGTTCGCGTAGTTCGGCGACTTCGGTCGGATCTACGGGAGGAGTCTTTGGTGTGCGTTTGAACAATCCCATGCGCTTTCTACCGTACTGCTCTGGTGTATTGCATCAGGGTTTTTTGCGAGCGATGACGATCACGCTAAGACCAAAGGGGAGAGAGACCACACGTAAAAGTTGTCGCTCAATTCGAGCGATGAAACCGAGAATTCCGAAAAGCCCTGAAGTGTTGTTATCAAGGTCGCTCGTATATTCAGTTTTTTCCAGTTTTGATTTAATCCATGCGGGTGGAACCAGAAATGAATACGCGCCAGTTGACCGAACGATGTCGAGGTTGGCCGTGCGCGCCAGGTGTTCAAGATCGCGACGACTGAATCGACGAGCTGCATGGGTGACTCGATCATGGCTACGACGAAGTGATCGAACGCCTGGCTCCATCAGACAGACCAGACCGCCAGGCTTGACGACTCGTGCCATTTCGCGAACCGCGGCGGCAGGATCGGACACTTCGCCGTGGTACAAGACGGTGACGCAGAGTGCGGCGTCGACGAAGTCATCAGGTATACCGATAGCAGAAATATCACCGTGAATCAGTTGAGCTTCGGGATGTGCTTGAC
>JBAXIP010000006.1:0-32722 GCA_037138315.1 Actinomycetes bacterium | reverse complement strand
TTGCGAAAATCGACGAGCTCTAATTGCTCGACGATCATCGCGCGATCACGACTTCAGTGGCATCAACAAGTATGTGAACTCATTCTGATCGACACCACGAATAAGGGCTAGTTTGCCTGGTTCGCTGGTTTGAATGGTGATTTCATCAGTTCCACAAGCTTCAAGACCAGATGCCAATAGTTCGTTATTAAAACGAATCTCAATATCGCTACCAGTAGAAACAGCATCAATCTGTTCAGTTGCTTCACCGTTATCTGGCGTCACCATGCGCAACGTGACGGCATCACCCGAAACCTGTAACCGCAACGGTGTTCCAATCGGGTCACGCGCAACTAACTTGACACGACGAATTGCGTCAATCATTGCCTCGCGCGAAACCTTCAACGTGTTTGGAAGATTTGGTGGAATTAAACGCTTGTAATCAGCGAACGCACCTTTGAGGAGTCGTGTCACCAAACGAATATTTCCAACTTCAAATGTTGCATCGTTCTCGGTGATGTTGATTGATACGCGATCGGCAGTGCCGAGTAGTCGTTGCAATTCATTCAATGCGCGCGCCGGAACAACAAAACTTGCGTCATCGGGAATGACGTTGGCGGCAATATCGCGAATGGCCATCCGATACGAGTCGGTAGCAACGAGGCGAAGTTTTCCTTCGGTGCCAGTCATTAAGACGCCGGTGTATACGCCTCGGGCATCATCGTTGCTTGCGGCACGAACAACTTGCTTGAGCGCTTCAGACAAATCTTTGGTAGCCATCGGCGCACCTTCACCGACGGTGCCTGACCATTTTGGAAAGTCGTCGCCAGCACCAATTGGAACTGTGAAGTTCACTCGGCCCGCCGAGATATCAACTTTTTCTTCGCCTAAATCGAATTCAACTGCACCTGAAGGAAGCGAGCGAACAACTTCACTCGTGAGTTTTGCGGGAACTAAGACAACTCCGTCTTTGATCCCAGAAACTGTAAGACTCACATCAATCGTTAAGTCGCCATCTGTTCCGGTGACTCGTAAAAGTTCACCAGCAAGAACTAAACGCAAACACGACAATGTTGGGTTGGTTGCTCTACCAGTAGACGCGCGACTTGCCGCCCCGAATGCCTCAGCGAGGACTTCACGTTCACACCGAAATTTCACGGTAGGACTCCTTCATTGTTGTTATCACGTCTTGATGAGTATTTAAGATAGTTCTAATAATAAGGGCTGTGGATTGTGGATGAACTCTCGTTCGCCCAGCGTGCGACCAGAAACGACCCGCGCACACTTGTGCACAGCCATCCACACCCAAAGAGTGATTGCGGGGCGTGGCAGGGGATAACAGTGAGTTGCCCACATGACGTACATGCTTATGCACACGAGATGTACACAGTCTGTTGATCGTGCGTGAATGGGTGTGATCAAAGAAGTTCATGTCAACTCAACTTCAAGTTTTTCACGAGCATGGTGACTCGATCGTAGGTCTCGCTGCGCTCGGCCATCAGACGAGTGATTTTGTCGACGGCATGAATCACGGTCGTGTGGTCGCGCCCACCAAAGAGTCGCGCAATGGCTGGATAGGACAAATCGGTGAGTTCGCGGAAAACGTACATGGCCTCTTGGCGCGCCATGACTAGTGGTCGCTGGCGACTCTTTCCTTTGAGTGCTTCGACCCCGAAGCCCAGCAATCCTGCGATTTCGGTCAGTAGTTCTTGGTCGGTGCGGTGCTTGGGTGCGGTGCTTGGCAGCAAATCTTCCAAAAGTCGTTCAGCCTGGGGCACGGTCATGTCAACGCGATTGAGACTTGAGTAGGCGCTGACTCTGATGAGCGCACCCTCAAGTTCACGAATGTTGCTCGTGACTCGAGAAGCGATGTATTCGAGAACGTCGCCTGGAACCACAGTGCCCTCGCGTTCAGCCTTATTTCGCAAAATAGCGAGCCGGGTTTCGAGGTCGGGTGGTTGAACGTCGGTGATGAGGCCCCAGCGGAAACGGCCAATCAATCGATCTTCAAGGTTTGGGATGGCATCAGGAACTCGGTCAGATGAGATAACGATTTGCTTATTGGCACCGTGCAATGAGTTGAAGGTGTGGAAGAACTCTTCTTGGAGTCCCTCTTTGCCCTCCATGAACTGGATGTCGTCAATGAGCAAAACGTCAATGTCGCGATAACGGCGCTTAAAGTTGGCGATGGTGTTGTTACGAATTCCGTCGACGTATTCGTTAAGAAAAGTCTCGGTTGAGAGGTATCGCACCTGGTAGTGACTGTAATTCTGCAGAACGTAATGACCGATTGCGTGCAAAAGGTGAGTCTTTCCAAGTCCAGCCGAACCGTAAATAAACAACGGGTTGTATGAACGAGCTGGGGTTTCGGCGACTCGCTGTGCTGCTGCGAGGGCGAAACTGTTGGAAGCACCCTTGACGAAAGTTTCAAAGGTGTAGCGCGGGTTAAGTCCGGCGCGATCAGCCATTTCTTGAACTTTGTCCGCCGAGGGGGCTTCGTGACGTGTTGATTTGGTGGACGGTGGCGCAGTCTGCGTGGGCATCGGCTGCGGGGTTGGTTCAGATACGACCTCGGGTGAGTCGTTTGAAACAACCTCAACTTCGAGCTGTTTTGATCCCGCACCGATTTCGGCAAGTGCATCAAGAACAAGAGGCAAATAACGCGAGGTGATTTTGTCGCGAACTGTTCCGCTCGGAACAGCAAGACGCAAAGTGGATTCATCACTCGACAGAGAATGAACATCATTGAAAGTTGAGTACCACACCGCGTCAGAGACTTGGGCGCGCAACAGTTGCGATACTGCTGTCCACAAGTCCTCTGTGCGTTCCACCTGCTACTCCTTCAAAAATTCGGTCATTCATCCACAAGCGTGTCCACAACGTGTGGACAACTCATAAACAAATGTTTTACGGTTCTGACCTGCGCTGACGCCGACCATTCAAGGGGCTGAGTTGTTCTCAAAACCTTGGGATTGACGACCTTAGCAGGCTGTGGATAATCCGCAAAACACGGAGATCCTGGGCTAGGGTTGCCCCGGTCGGTCTTTCGCCCGTAGCCTGCTCCAATGCGCTTGACAAGCGTTATGTGGTTCGGTCCGCATGCAGGTTGTCGAGGCGGCTGAATATTGTCCACTACCTGGTGTTTCTCGCCCGGATGAGGCAAAACCAGGAATTGAGGAGTTTCTAATGAAGCGTACGTATCAACCAAATCAAAAGCGTCGTTCGGCCAAGCATGGCTTTCGCGCCCGCATGTCCACCCGCGCCGGGCGATCAATTTTGAAAGCCCGTCGCCTGAAGGGCCGCAAGAAGCTGTCGGCTTGATCGAACGACTTCACAGTCGAGACGGTTTTGCGCGATTACGTCGCGAAGGAACCCGATTTCGTAGTGGAGTGGTTTGGTGTGTCATGGTTTCAGACCCATCTCTTCAGGGGCCCCAAGTGGCCTTTGCAATTGGTCGCACCGCTGGAACAGCGGTGAAGCGCAATCGCGTCCGTCGACAGTTACGCGAAGTTCTGCGCAAGCACTCCCCTGGTCTCGAACCAGGTCTGTACTTACTTGGTCTCACTCGGCCGGCCGCAAATATTTCTTATGTCGATGTTTCACAGTCCGTTGTTGGACTGCTGGGCAAATGGTCCGCCTAAAGTAGATGTCGTTATGAAATCTTTCCTGCTTAAAGCCATCAATTGGTATCAAGTTGCCCGCGAAGGTCGACCGTCGCCGTGTCGCTTTACCCCCAGTTGTTCTGAATATGCAAAAGAGGCAGTTCAGGTTCATGGTGCAGGTCGTGGCACCTGGTTAACCACGTGTCGACTGGCGCGTTGTCGCCCATTTGGCCCTTCGGGATACGACCCAGTTCCCGAATTCACACATCATCAACACGATGAGAATTGTTTAACTATCAACGTTTCTTCTATCAACCCAGTTCACCCCACCGGAAGGGTTTCCTAACATGTTTCAAGCCGCCGCCTGGCTGATTAGCCAGTTCTACAACCTCACATCCGACTACGTGTCGGCCATCGCGCTCGTCGCGGTGGTCATCATGATGCTGATTTTCCCACTCACCCTGAAGAGCACGAAGTCGATGCTCGAGATGCAACGCGTACAACCCGAAATGAAGCGTTTGCAAAACCAGTACCGCAACGATCGTCAAAAACTCAATGAAGAAATGATGAAGCTCTACCAAGAGCACAAAGTCAACCCGTTGGCATCATGTTTGCCGATGGTGGCGCAGATGCCGATCTTCTTGATTATGTTCCGCGTTCTGCGCCATCTCACCCTGCTTGGGAGCGATGGAACCTTTAACCCGGGTTACATCAGCAAGACCAGCAAGTTGTACGAAAGCCTCGACAAGAGCAAAGAAATGTTGTCGGTGGGTTTGGACTTATCGTTAACGCCAATTAAGGCCATTCAAGCAAGTCCTGGCAAGGGTGTTGTTTACGCCCTTTTGGTCATTGTGTTAATGGGCCTATATTTCGTACAGCAGCGTATGATTGCCAGCCGCACGGTTTCGCCAACCATGTCAGCCTCCCAGCAAAAAATCATGCAGTACTTGCCGGTCTTTTTCGGTTTATTCCAATTGTTCTTCCCGGTGGCCTTGGTTGTGTATTACATCTCCCAAACCATCGTGCGTATTGCCCAACAGCAGTACATCACTCGTCGCTTTTATCGCGGCGAGCACTCACTCGGTCAGCAAGCTCAAGCTGCCAGCGCTAAAGCCCGTGAAATTGCCAAACAAGATGGCTCGGGCGGCGGCGGAATATTCGGCCAGATGAAACAAGATCTCGCCAAAGCAAAAGAGCAACCCAAAAATGTGTCAAAACCGAGCCCCACGGTGAGCAAGCGAGTCACCCCTCCCAAGGGTGGTGCAACCCCAGCAAAGGGTAAGCCAACTCCGCCAAACCGCCCGAAGCCGTCTGGTCAGTCACGCCATCCGAAGCCGCCCCGCGGCTGAGACAACAACTCGCACGTCTGAAAGAAAGCAGGAAATCCCATGGAATGGGTAGAAACAACTGGAAAGTCCATCGAAGAAGCCAAAAGCATTGCCCTCGATCAATTAGGAGTGGCCGATGAAGAAGCAGAATTTGAAATTTTAGAAGAGCCAAAAGCTGGTCTTTTTGGTCGCACCCGAGGCGAAGCCCGAGTACGAGCACGAGTCAAGCCCCGTACCCCACGAGCCAAGAATGATCGCCGCGAGCGTCGTCCCCGTCGTGAAGATGGTGCCAGCACCGGCGAACGCTCAAGTCGTCCGAAGCAACCACGAAAGCAGGAAAATAACATGAGTGACAACAAAGACAATGCCGAACGCCCCCGTCGCGAGCGTCCCGAAGGTCCTCCTGCCGATCCCGCACAAGTTGCGGCCGAAGCCGAAAAGTTCTTGGTTGGTCTGGCTGTATCAATTGGTGCCACTGGTGAAACCGTGGTCAATATCCAGGGTGACGATATTGAGGTTCAGTTGAATGGATCTGAGTTGGGCCTATTGGTGGGTCCTCGTGGCAGTACCTTGCAGGCAGTTCAGGACATCACTCGCGTGGTGAGTCAGCGTCGCATGGGCGACCATGACACCCGTTTGCGCATTGACATTGGCGGCTACCGAGCCAAACGCAAAGAGGCCTTGAGCCGCTTTGTGACCCAGGTTGCCGACGAAGTGGTGGCTACAGGTTCGGCTCGTGCCTTGGAGGCCATGCCGTCACCCGATCGCAAGATCGTGCACGACGCCTTGACTGGTCGCACCGACATTGTCACGCACTCTGAGGGTGAAGACCCGAATCGCCGAGTTGTTATTTCACCAGCAGCACCGGCGGCTTCAGCCGAGTAGTTGCTGGGGCGTAGGGTGGGGCCATGTCAATGGTTCCCCCGCTGAGCCTAAATTATCGAGAGAAGTTGTTGGATGCGCTGGGCGATGCCCAGCGCATCGGCATGTTGGGGGACAGATCGCTGAATCAAGTGATCGACCATTCGCTGGCCTTTGTGGTCGCCCTCCCCGACACCGTCCGGACTGTCGTCGACCTCGGCTCTGGCGGTGGAGACCCCGGACTCGTCATCGCCGCCGCCCGCCCCGAAATCATGATCACCCTGGTCGACCGCCGAGCCAAACGGACTGACCTGTTGACCCGCCTGGTGGGGCGGATGGGATTTCAGGCCCACGTTGAAGTTCTAGAAATAGACGTTGCCCTTCTCCCCCAACGATTCCCTGGACGAACATGGGATGCCGTGACGAGTCGAGGATTTGGTTCGCCGGCCTATACCGCCCAGCACGCCGCCCCACTGTTGGCGTCGGGAGGATTACTGATTGTTAGCGAACCACCCGAATCGGACGGAGGGCGATGGCGCGATCCCGAGGTGGAAGCCACTGGCCTGAAATGGCAGAAAGTCCTGCTTGGTGTGGCGGTTTTGCGGAAATCTTGAATGTTCCACGTGGAACATTCAGGGTCTCAGATCCCTGGCAGAATCGGCAGGCTGAGGGACTCTGACCGAAATTGTTCCACGTGGAACATTCAGGCCCCGCAAACTTGGGTGACACTGATTTAGGGCTATCCGCCCAGTTGCCATACCCGTACGGTACGATTTTGCTGTTCCTCCGCTTCGGAGCAACGAAACCCCACCCCAGTCAACCCCACCAATGTGAGGTTGACGCAATGAGGAAATACCCCATGACCGACTCCCCTGAGATTCAGCACAACCGGCCTTTGCCTCGCGTTATTGCTGTGGCGAACCAAAAAGGTGGCGTTGGCAAAACCACGACCTCGGTGAATCTGTCGGCATGTTTAGCCGAACTCGGGTTTCGCACACTGTTGATCGACCTAGATCCTCAAGGCAACGCCTCGTCAGGCGTGGGCATCGAAACCCGCGGTATTGAGAACTCGATTTACGATGTTCTCCTCAATGATATGGCCATAGGCGATTGTGTTGAGCCGGCCAATGTCAAGAACCTCTTTGTTGTGCCCGCCAACCTTGACCTTGCTGGTGCCGAAATTGAATTGGTCAACGAGATGGCTCGTGAACACCGTCTCAAGCGGGCCATCGATCAAGAACTTGATGAGTACGACTTCGTCATTATTGACTGTCCCCCGTCCCTGGGTCTCTTGACCGTGAACGCCCTGGTTGCCGCTCGAGAGGTCCTAGTCCCTATTCAGTGCGAGTATTACGCGCTGGAAGGACTCGGCCAACTACTCCGAAATGTCGACAAGGTCAAAAAGAATCTCAACCCCACTCTTGAGGTCAGCACCATCTTGTGTGTGATGTACGACGCCCGCACCCAGTTGTCGGTCGAGGTCGTGAAGCAAGTGCGAGAACACTTTGGCGACAAAGTGTGCGCCACAATCATTCCGCGAAATGTTCGGTTGTCGGAGGCCCCCAGCCACCACCAACCCATCAATGTGTACGATCCGTCCTCGAAAGGCTCCATTGCCTATCGATTGGTGGCCAAGGAGGTAGCTGGTGGCACGTCGCCCAGGACTCGGTAAAGGACTTGACGCACTGATTCCCTCGGGACTCAGTGATTCAGGAACCAGTAGAGCGGCTCGAGGGGCCAGCTTGGTGGAAATTCCAGTAGGGGATCTCTCGCCCAACCCTCATCAGCCGCGCGTGCATTTTGACGAAGAGTCGCTCAGCGACCTCTCGGCATCAATTCGTGAGATTGGCATTCTTCAGCCCCTTTTGGTTCGGCAATTACCTGATGGCTCGTATCAACTCATCGCTGGTGAACGACGTTGGCGGGCTGCTCAGCGGGCTGGCCTAGCCACCGTTCCGGCGGTCGTGAAGACCACTGACGATATGTCATCGGTTGAACAGGCACTGGTCGAAAACCTCCATCGTCAAGATTTGGCGCCACTTGAAGAAGCTGGCGCATACCAGCAACTCATTGACGATTTCAGTCTGACTCACGATGACGTTGCCAAACGAGTGGGCAAAAGCCGCAGCTCGATTACCAATTCGTTGCGCCTGCTGGCTCTACCAGCCGCAATACAAGCATTTTTGGCTGATGGCAGGCTGTCGGCTGGTCATGCCAAGGCGCTGCTCGGAAGTCCCGACCGGGCATTTCAAGAGCAGTTAGCTCGTCGCGCTGCCACTGAAGGTTGGTCGGTTCGGGCGATCGAAGAAGCAATTCGAGATCGTGGGGGAGAAGGATCGACCGCAGTCGTTGCACCAGGTAAGACCGATGACGGCTCAACGTCTGGCGGCGGTGGCACGGTGTCTAAATTGCCACCCGCAGGTCTTCTTGAACTGGAAAGCCAGATCTCGGAGTATCTGTCCACTCGAGTGAGCGTCAAGATGAATAGCAACAAAAAAGGTTCGGTCACCATTGAGTTCGCTGGTCTCGATGATCTTGAGCGTTTGTATTACTTGATGATGGGGGCCGGACCCGTTGAATGACTGGTCTGTGGATAAGTCTCATGCGCAAGTCGAGAGATTTATCCGCGTAAAACCCTCAACTCTGACTCTGTAGTCGCGCGACACAGTTTCACACAAGGTGTGGAAAATCCTGTGGATAACTCATTTTTGGAGTCATTTTACGGCGCCCAGGCGCTGAGGGCCAAGAAAACCGCGTCAGCGATGCGTTGACTGCGTTGAGTCATCAATTCGACTGGGCCAAGGGTCAATATCACCGCTGGCATTTTGGTTTCTCGCAAGATAGGTAGGCGCATGCCACTGACGGACATACGTGGAACGACATCGCGGAGGTGTCGTTCAATGAGATGGGCCAATGATCGGCCGCCGGCAGACTCAAATGCCGGAACCGAGTAGTAGGCAACGCGCGCTTCATAGTTGGTGCTCGACTCGACACCTACGTATACGTCAGCCCCGAAAAGGTTGGCGGTATGGCCCTGAGCAGCGACTTCTTCGTCGGTGAGTTCGATCAACATTGCACCGTGCTCGCGTAAAGCGTCACTCAAAGTTTTGCGCAACGGTTCAAAATCTCCGAACTGACCGACTGCAACACGGCGTCCGGCCAATGGTTGTCCCCGTCGGGCTTCTTCAGAATCGCGAACAGCAGCGATTCCTGGTCCGTCACCAGTCATGCGGGACAATCGACGTAAAACTGTGACCGTATGGCTGTGGCAGACACCATCGACGTCGAGGCCAGCGTTTAATTGAAAATCACGCAAGGCCTGGTTGAGTTTTTGTCCGAAAATTCCGTCGATTCGTCCACAATCAAAACCTAAACGCGAGAGCAACCGCTGTAGTTCGGCAACATCGTCGCCGCGTAGGTTGGGAGAACGCAACATGAGTGAGCGATCACCTAAATCCCACCAGGCTTCAAGCAGGGCAGTCCACGTATCATCGTCGCAGATACCAGAAACCGTCAGTCCGCGATCTTCTTGAAAGGCGCGAACGCCTTGTTGGGTCCCAGAACAGTAAAGATCGGGGGTTACGCCGGCATCTGGTAGATAACCGGCTGCTCCGAGGCGATGTTGCAGTTGTCGAACCGCCTCACCCGTCTCACCGGGTGCAATAGCCATCAGGCGAGAAATTCCTCGAGTTCGGAAAGAAGTTGTCCTTTGCCCTTGGCGCCAACCATGGTCTTGACCAAGTTGCCGTCTTTAAAGACCAATAGCGTCGGAATGCTCATGACGCCATAACGCTGAGCGATATCACCGTGCTCATCGACGTTCAATTTCGCGATCGTGACCTGACCAGCCTTTTCGGCAGCAATTTCAGTCAGGATGGGTGCGATCATTTTGCAGGGACCGCACCATTCGGCCCAAAAATCAACAACGATAGGGGTAGATGACGAGTTCACTGTCTCGTCGAATGTTCCTGAAGTCAAAGTGACAATTCCATCAGCCATAGCGAATCCTTTGCGTACGTGTGTAACAAGCGAATGTTACCGCGTATGAGTCAGTGCTGCTGTTCTAGCCAACGCTCGGTGTCGATGGCGGCCATACATCCCGAACCAGCTGCGGTAATTGCTTGGCGGTAGACGTGATCCTTCACGTCACCACACGCGAAGACACCTTCAATGTTGGTGTAGGTGCTATCGGGGCGAGTGATTAAGTAGCCACTGTCTTCCATGTCAATAACGCCCTTGAACACATCGGTGTTGGGGCGATGACCGATTGCAATAAAAAGACCAGCAACATTCATGCTGCTTTCTGCACCAGTCACCGTGTTCTTGAGAGAAATGGACTCGAGGTGATCTTTGCCAACGATCTCAGTGACTGCGGTGTTCCACAACATTTCAATTTTCGGATTGTTCAGCGCACGATCTTGCATAATTTTGCTGGCACGGAATGAATCACGACGATGAATCAACGTGACCTTTGAAGCGAACTTTGTGAGGAAACTGGCCTCTTCAATTGCCGAATCTCCACCACCAACAACCGCAATTTCTTTACCGCGGAAGAAGAAGCCGTCACATGTCGCACATGTTGATAAACCGTGTCCGATCAAGCGTTCTTCGGCTTCAAGACCAAGCATGAGGCTCTGTGCACCAGTTGAAATAATGACTGAGTCAGCAGTAAAAACCTCGTCGCGCACATGCACTTTGAGTGGCTTTTCGCCGAACTCAACTTTGGTTGCTTTGCCAGTTAAGAATGTGGCACCAAAGCGCGCCGCTTGATCGCGAAAACGCATCATCAATTCTGGACCCATGATTCCCTCGGGGAAACCTGGAAAGTTTTCGACGTCGGTGGTCAGCATCAACTGTCCACCAGGTTGATCGCTCGTGCTACTCGGCTCACCTTCGATAACAAATGGGGCCAGGTTGGCGCGAGCGGCATAAATCGCCGCAGTCAGTCCGGCAGGACCCGAACCAATAACGATGACACGATGATGAATAGACATTTAGACACTTTCCTTACTTTGACGGCGAACCATAAAAATTGCGCCAACGAGGCACAAGATTGATCCAAGAACGATATGAGAAACCCAAACAGCCGAATCGTGATCGAGTGGCCACTCCAACAAGTTGATGAGGCCGCGCGAGATACCGACGAGCAATAAGACCAAAGCCATCAAACCAAGAAATGCACTGAGCAACCCAAAGACCAAGCCACGGGCCACCATGACAATGGGCTTAGTGGTGCGATCACGAACCTTGTCGACTGTGTCGATGATTGTTTCGGTGAAATCTGAAGCCCAATTGGGGTCGGTAAGCGGATTGCCAGCCATGCTCTTGAGGCTAGCCACGAATACCAATTAAGGCACGATGCCAACAATCACTAAGCAGTCACTCAAACGATAAACCACCACACCATCGGGTTGGGTGAAATGAATTTCGGCGGTTTCACCAGCAAAAGTCACCTCAACATCGGCAGCTGGTCGCAATGGGTCGTCACACAGAGGAGCAGTTTTTTGTGGAACGACAAAACCCTCAACTGTCCATGCGGATACCAAGTCCTGAAGTTCGTTGGTGTCATTGATGACGAGGGGCAAACCCCACGACGCTGTTTCAGCCACAGCTGAATCGGCGGCCATCGGGGCAGAACTAGCGGCAGACATGTCCGATGGTGCTTCAGATGTCATTGGCGCCCCCATGACTTCAGGCAAAATTTTTGCGGTGACAGCCATATCGCTGACCGATTGATCTGACGAACTCGATCGAGTGACCGCAACACCGATGATTGCAACGACAGCAGCAGCCGCCGCGAGTGACGCGATGTACATACTGAGTTTGCGGGGTCTTGATTGAGTTTTGTGGCTCATCACGGCACGTTGAATCGCGTCGTTGATAGTTGAACTATCAGCGTGGGGGATAGACGCCAAAAGTTGTTGACGGGTTTCGCCGAACTGAGTGACTCGCGCATTAACGGCGGCACGTAATGCTTCGGGAATTTCACTGATTTCAATATCGTGATCAATCAAACGACTTGCGAGTTCATCAATATCAAGATTGTTCACGTTGAAGTCGTTGGTCGGGTCGGTGCTCATGATTGATTTCCAGTGTCTGGGTTTTGACGTTCGCGAGGTGGTTCTAAGTTCCCCAAGATGTCGGCGAGGCGTCCTCGCCCACGAGCGATTCTCGACCGGACGGTGCCAATAGGGATGCCAAGTACCTGACTAATTTCTTCATAATCAAGGTCGGCGACATCGCGAAGCACCAGCGCAACACGGAACTCTTCAGGGATTTGTGCAAGTCCTTGGGCGAGATAATCGGTTGCTTCAAATGCCACTTGCTGGTCATCACTGTGGGTGTCAGCAATATCAACCTGCTGACCGTCAGTGGAAAAGAGCGAGAGAGGCCGACGGTTACGGCGTCGGCGTTCGTCTAAAGCAGCGTTCGTCGCAATGCGATAGACCCAAGTTGAAAAAGCGGAACGACCATCAAAAGAGTCATAACCACGAACAATTGCCATCATGGCATTTTGTGTGGCGTCATCGGCATCAGAGTCGTTGAGAAGTATTCGTCGACAAACCGAGCGAATCATTGAATAGTTATCTCTCAACAATGAGTCAAGAGACGGCGTCGATGTCATGAGTGGTAGCGATCAACTACGGAGTCGGTTGAATTCGTATTTCGCTGATGTAACCGCGATACGGGTTGTTGTTGCTGCAAAATCCGCTTTGGCCAATTTGGGTGAGATACACCAAAGCAAATTGTGATGGTGTTGTAAATGATGTCGTGATTGTTGAACCATCATCGGACGAACCTTCCCAAATAGGAGACCCCCACGACTCAAGATCAGAGCCAGCACTATTTGACGTGTAGACCCTGGCTTTCCAACCGTCACCTTGAATGTCGGCCTGTAGTTGCGCAAGAGCAGAACCATTCAGTTGTAACACCAAACCAACGCCTGATTTACTTCCAAAGGTCGATGACTTGTAGCACGTCGTTGACCAGGAAGTCGTTGGGTCACCGTCAGTGACATTACTTGCTTCATTATCGTTTTCAGTTTGATCGTCGCCTTGTGGATCAAAGGATTTAATGCCAGTGATTTGAAGTGGTCCGCTCACAACAGGAGCGGTTGCAGCAACTGTTGTTGTGGCTGGCTCTGCCGAAGTTGAATTTGACTTATTGAACGTGGCAAAAACTACGCCGACGACAAGAAGAATGGCGATAACACCAATCAACATCGCTGGTGTTGGCTTAAATGCGGCCTTGCTGCGAGTCTTAGCTGACGAAGTTTTCGTAGTGGCAGGTAGTCGAGGACTTTGCTGCTGACGAGCTTGCTGACTGCTTGAAGAATCGACCGGTCCACGCGTGATACCAATCGGTGTATGACCTTTGGGTCGAATGACTTTGCCTGGTGTCGGAGTGCGATCGCCGGCAGGCCGCTTTGTGCCAGCGGGTGTTGATGATTTACGACCTTCAATGACTCGGCGAATTGCCACACCAGCTTGAGCAGCATCAGCAAAGCGATCTTTTGGTTCGCGAGCGATTAAACGATTGATAATTCGCGCGACATCAGGATCGACGTCGGGCCGATGCTTCGCAATATCAGTTGCATCGCGATGTAATCGAGCGAGGGCAGTGTCGGTGTCGTTCTTTCCTACAAACGGCACCTTGCCAGCGAGACACTCGTACATGACGAGACCTAACGAATACAGATCGGCACGAGCATCAAGGTTGTCTCCACGTACTTGTTCGGGTGACAAATACTTTGCGGTGCCCATCATGATATTTTCGCTGGTGAGGTCTTCGTCGGCATCAAGTGCTTTGGCAATTCCGAAGTCGGTCAACATGACGCGTTTTTCGATATTGATCAAAATGTTTCCAGGCTTGACATCGCGATGGATCAAGCCCTGTTTGTGTGCGGCTTCTAGGGCTGAGCACACCGAGTAACCAATACTTAAGACACTGTTAATGGTCAGAGTTTTTTCGCGATCAAGTCGTTCGCGTAATGATTCGCCATCAACAAATTCCATGATGACAGCCTGACGTCCGTTGTCTTCGATGGCGTCGTACACGGTGACGATGTTGTAGTGATTGAGATTTGCAGCGGCGATTGCTTCACGACGAAAACGCTCAGCCAAAGTTGATTCGGCAGCGAGATGTGGTTTGAGAAGCTTGATTGCGACAACGCGGGTTAACTGCAAATCGGTTGCTTGCCACACATCGGCCATCCCGCCGTGCGCGCGTAAAGAATCAAGGCGATACCTCTCAGCAATCACCGTTGAAGGCTGTGGGGAAGAAGGATGGGACGACGAGGACATGCTTGAAATTGAACGCTAGTTGTCGTAACTGCGCAGACTGCGGAATACCGCTGCGAACATCAATGAGTTCATCTCAGCGAAATTATGCGCAGGAGCGCCTAGTTTTCGAAGAAAGCGACTCCGATTGTTCCGCGACCGGCATGTGCTCCGACAACTGCACCAATGTCACCAACCATGATTTCACCTGGATACACAGCTTTGAGTTGGGTGATGAATGCTTCAACATCAGAACAATCGGCGTTGAGAATCGATAGTTGACTGATCCCAGGGTTGACCGATGCCTCACGTACTTTGTCAACGAGGAATGCCAAAGCTTTGCTACGTGTCCGTTGCTTGCCACCTTCTTGCACGACGCCGTCACGTACTTCAATGATGGGCTTAATCGAGAGGACTGAAGCCAACATCGCCTTTGCTCCGCCGATGCGTCCACCCTTCTTGAGGTTTTCTAAGGTGTCAAGAGCCCCCCAGACCTTGCAGCGACGACTTAAGTCGTGGGCGAGGGCTTCAATCTCGTCAATATTCTTGCCTTCTTGGGCAGCGCGGGCGCATGCCACAACAATGGCGCCAAGACCCATCGTGACGGTGCGGCTATCGACGACGCGTACATCACATATTGATTGAAGAGCAGCAGCAGCCACTTCAGCGCTTTGCATTGTTCCCGAAAGTGCACCCGACAAATTAATGATGACAACTCCAGTTGCGCCTTCACTTTGAAGTTTGCGAACAGCGTCTTCAAATCGACCAGGTGATGGAGCGGCAGTTGACGGCAAGTCAGGCTCAACAGAGCATCGTTGCCAAAATTGAGCGGTTGTTAGTTGTTCACGATCAATCAGTTCGTCTTCGCCAAATCTGATGAACAACGGAACCACTTCAACTCCGAGAGATTGGACGACCGAATCAGGAAGGTCGCAGGCGCTGTCGGTAATAATGCGAACGGCAGAAGAAGTCACATCGTTAGGTTAGTTCGTCGGCTCTAGGCCGAACGTTCGCCAGACGGATGGCGGTCTGCAGAGTCGTCATTTTCAGATTGGCGGCGTTGATGTTCGCGCCGCAAATGATGGATCCACCACGACAAGAGCAACAACAGGGCGATGCCAGTAAAGAGTTGACCAAGTCCAGCCAGGGCGTTGACACGAGCCGAGAATTTGGCAGGCGAACCAACGGTGATATCTCCAAGTGGGGTGAAAAGTTGCAAAGTCACCGGAAAGCGCCCGTTACTTTTTGCGGTCACCGGAATCTCAACGAGGGTGGTGGTTCCAGCAGGCAGGCTGACAACTTGGTCATCCTTTGGAAGGGTCAGTTTTGAACTCGTCAGATGGACGCGCACCAGCAGATCGGTGTCGTTGTCATTGCGCAATGAGAGACGAATTGAGCTATCGCGTCCACCGAGCGTAAAAGTTGTCGTTGTTGGGGTCACGATTGACCCACCGATAGCGGCAAGTTGTGTGTCCACCGCATTGATATAGGCCTTCGTTTGAGATTGAGTAAGACTGCTTGCCGGTAAAACGTTGACGACTCGACGCCACTGAGTAGGACGTTCATCTCCGTCGGGCAACATTGTTGAAAACCCGTTCACCCGCGCGGTGAATTGAGTTAACGATGTGTCGGCAGGGGTCGCGGGCGTATTTGCCACAGGAAGCTCAATTGAAACGGGCAGTCCATCCATCACGCTGACAGTCATCGAACCCAGTAGTTCATCAAGGGTGACAAAACCCATATCTGGTTGGCTCGCAACCGTGGAGACAAGAGCGGTCATGAGTACCTGAGATGGGAGCTCTCCCGAATCGGTCGCCAAGATGACCCCTCGCCCACTCATTGTTTCATCGCGATCAACAATTTCAGAGCGCGTGATTTTCAATTCGGCCAAAATCTGTTGGGCGACAAGGTAGGCCCCACCAGTTGGTTCGTTTGAACCGCGCGTGAGTGCTTCACTGAAGTTGAAGTCGGCTAAGGCAGCCGTCATTTGATCAGAATTCGACAGCTTGAGTTCAACGAGTCGAGTTGGTTCGACAAAAACCGAGACTCCATTTGCCGTAGTTATCTGCGAGTTACCCAGTAACACAGCGGTTCTTAAGCCAAGGTTGCGAAGCAATTGAGCACCGTCGCTAAACAAGGTCGTTGTTTGTAACCACGCGTCACGGTTGACCGATTTGCCAGGAAACCCAGTAGTCAGGACATCCTCGCCGAGCCGCAACTGATTGGTGAAGACGTCGGTGCTCTGTTTGGCTACTAATTCATCGGGTTGCACATCAACGTAGGTAGCGGGCAGCAGTTGCAGTGAAGTCGAAACTTGAAGGCGCGCGAGAAGTGCAATGTCTTCATCGGACGAATGAGCGAGCGCGTCCACCAATTCGGGGCGAACCGATAACGAGATTGGGGTGTCGGGGAGAGCTTCGAGTGTGGACACCGCTGCGGTCACTATTGAACGAGTGTCGCCACTGACTAAAGTTGTGCCATCGGGTTGCAGACTCACTGAACTATTGAGCGTCCCGACCAGCGCAATTTGCAGATTTTCACTTGGTAGCGGGCTCGTCACGTCTTGCGCCAACCGTTCAACGAAGGTAACGATTTGGCTAGTGACCGACTTGTCTTCTTGAAGACCGATACTGATGGGGTACACGCCAGTTGCTGACATTTGTAAAGCGTCTTTGGTACGAACCCCAATTTCGATCGGGATTGCCACATCAACTCGACCAGTGGCGGCATCTCGAAGATCACTGACGTCAACAATGACGGTGTCAACAGTCGAGGGCAACTTTCCCGACGAAGCGTCGCGCACTTCTTGGCGAGTATGCACTGGCTTATATGAGGTAATGACCAATTTCGTTGAAGCCGTTGATGCTGGATCGCGGCCGCTTAAAGCAACACTGAAATGAATGAGCGAATTTTCAACGCCAGCGACGTACTGGTCTTGACTAATCAACGAGGAGATAATTTCTGGAGTAGCCGCGCGCGTGGCTTGGGTGGGCAACACCATCGTGACGCATAGCGCCCCGAGCGCGACAAACAGCCGAGTTTTCACGAGTCACCTAATTCATTGCTTAGTGACTCAAGTGATAGTTCCATGACACGCAAATTTTCGGGCAATTGCTCAAAACCAATCCGTTGGTATAACGATAAAGCCCGCTGATTATCAAGGTGTGTATTGACCAAGATGTCGGTGACACGGCGCCGTGTCAACCAACTTAAGCCATCTTGCAGAAGTGAAGTGGCAACACCTTGGCCTTCGTGCGCAGGGTCTACGGCGAGGCGTTGTATGAACCCGGCCGAACCATTGCGTCCCGTGACCATATAGCCAGCAGGTTCATCGGTCGCAGTAACGGCCAAGCGAATTCGATGCACCGGAGTCGCGCGACAGGCTTCTTCAATGCCGTCAACATCAAGTCCCCACCCTGTATCGAAGGCCAAATGGTCGAGTCGAGCAGCAACGTCCAACGATCGTTGCGAACGCAGTGGTCGCATCTCGTGGTGTGGTTGAGCAGTTCTGCGAGTTGCCACACGAGGAAGTGGCGTTTTCATGCGGAGAAGAGCTAACTGTTGGATCTCATGAAATCCTGCCTGCTCGAATGGTTCAACGGCACTCAGAGACAACGCTCCCGTACGAATTGATCCGTAACCCTCTGACCTCAAAGAGCGAGTCCACTCATCGAGTGACGCTTGTGATGGGGCGACGGTGTGATCGGTGAGTACCAAATGGGCAATATCGGGCCGACTCGGCCACCTGCGCACTCGAGCGCACACAATTCCGTCGTCAAAAAGTCGAGCGGTCATGGTGTGTCGACGTTGTCGTAACCCAGTGATCACCACAGCGACGGTAGTGCCAAATTGGTAGGGAAAACGCCTTTACTGGTACCTATATATTGGTCACGACTAACAGGTGAAGGGCGGAAAGACATGATCGAGTCAGAAAACGAGACATCGCAACGCTCGACCCCTCTCCCTCGCGAGGTATACGTCCGGCGCCGCATGCTCGTGGGCCTGAGCATTGTCGCAGGATTAATGGCCATCATTTTCGCAGTGCAGGCAGTGAGTTCTGACTCTCGTTCGAGTGATGCTCGTTCGTCCATTGATGAGGGTGTGTTGACGCCAACTTCAACGATTCCAGGATTGGGGCTAGTGACGACCCTGCCTCCCGATACGACGACAACAACCATTGAGATTCAGGGTCCACCGCGCGTGAGTATTTATGGCGACTCTCTCGCATCCGGGTTTGGTGGTTTGCTGAAATCAACTCTTGATCGACAAGGGGTCACAACTTTCTTGGCAACGCACGGTTCATCCGGATTAAGCCAACCAGGTTTTTTTGACTGGCCGAATCATCTGAATGTATGGGTCGCCCAAGAAAATGCTGACGTCGTCGTGATTGGTCTTGGGGCTAACGATGGTCAAGATATCAAGGCCGACGGACAGTCATTTTCAACAGATGACCCAAAGTGGTCAGTGGAATACGAACGGCGTGTCACCGAACTCGTCACTTTGGTGACATCACAAGGACGGTCGTTGGTGTGGGTCGGAACCCCCGATGGAAAAGGCAAAGCGTTTCGTGCGAATTTAGCCAACATACGAACTGCGACCAAGAACGCAATCGATGCGGCTCGAGCAAATGGCGCCGATGTGATGTATCTCGATACGTGGAATCTCTTTTTGGGACTCGATGGCAACTATTCGAAATACGTCATTGACCCGAGCGACGGCCAACGTAAGACGTCGCGTGGTGACGACGGCTTCCATTTGAGTTTGGTGGGTAACAAAATTTGGGCGGCGGCAATAGCAAAAGAAGTTGACGCGGCTTTTGAACGCCAAGCCGCGCAGTAGAAGTGTCAACTTCATGTCGTATCGTTTGAGTTAATGAGCATTCTCTTTGCCACTCACGAGGCGTACTTAGATCACCTCAATGGTCCTCAACACCAAGAGCGACCACAAAGACTGGGCGCCGTCATCGACGGATCGCGTGAAGCCGGAATCAACGATGCCCTCATTGCCTTAGTGCCTGAGCCGGCAACCCGGGAAGATATTTTGCGGGTCCATACGTCTGCGCATGTGGATCGGATTGAAAGTGTTGTGCAGGCAGGTGGCGGTCGGCTTGACCCCGATACCTGCGCATCAACTGGTTCATGGAAAGCCGCAATGCTCGCTGCTGGTGCTGGGCTGACGGCAATTCGCGCCCTGCAAAACGGACAAGCCGATTCTGCATTTTGTGCAGTTCGTCCGCCAGGTCACCACGCAACCAAGGCCGAGACAATGGGTTTTTGTTTATTCTCGAATGTTGCTGTAGCCGCAGCTACCCTTGCTGACGCTGGAGAGCGTGTATTGATTGTTGACTTCGATGCTCATCACGGCAATGGCACTCAAGACATCTTTTATGACGACCCGCGAGTGATGTTTGTTTCGTTACATCAATGGCCGTTGTATCCAGGAACTGGCTGGTATGACGAAACCGGTGTTGGTGAAGGAGTGGGATACACAATGAACATTCCATTGCCGCCGCAAACAACCGGTGATGTGTATCTTGCGGCGTTTGATCAGTTGATTCTTCCGATCAGCGAAAAGTTTGCACCGACTTGGCTGATCGTCTCTGCTGGTTTTGATGCGCATAGAAACGATCCGATTACGCAGATGGGACTTTCGTCTGGCGATTACCCATTAATGATGCAACGTCTTTTGCAACTTGTGCCAGCGGGTCGGTGTTTAGTCATGCTTGAAGGCGGTTACGACCTAGACGCGTTGCGCATGTCAACGGCGAGCACTCTTGCGGCAATGGTTGGTGAACATCACAGCGATGAACAACCCACGACGGGCGGCCCCGCCGAATCGGTTGATCAACTTGCAGTCATCACTGCCCATTGGGAAGATTTGATCTAATTTTTCTATTTCAATTCGTACCACTGAATAGTCGCTGACCGAAGAGGACCCAGCAAGATGTCAATCTTCTTGCCGTTGACACATTCAACAACAGCCTCAATGTGACTACTTGGTGTGATTGATTTGATCACCAGTGGCCCATGCTCGGTGACTACTTTGAGCGCCGCAGCTTGTCGACGTTCCAATGATTCATCTAGAGCAACATTGTCAGCAAAGATCAACTGCGCTTGCTGAGAATCCCAGTCATTGAGTAACACAACCAACTGCTCTGATCTTTGCTGCAAGACTTCGGAAATCGCGGTCCTGGTTTCGGGCACGAGGTTGGCAGAGTGCAACATTTTCAAAACACGGTGAGTGAAAATCGCCATTGGCGCGTAAGTGGTGTTTGACATTGCGACGACACCAATATCGCGACCTGACAACCAACGCATATTGCTTCCGTAACCAGGTAGTCCACCCGAATGTGAATTGACGATTCCAAGAGTGGGATCGTCGCGCATCATGAGTCCGTACCCGTAACCACTGGGAGCCTTTTCGCCATCAAGTGCGATGACGCCGGCATAGATATGCATTATTTGCATGTCACGACGTGACGCAACACTGAGTTGACCAGACTTTGAATCGACGTTGTTGTTGGCTTCGTTGAGCCAAATGACCCAACGAGATAAGTCGGCAACGGTGGTCCATAATCCGCCCATCGGCGAAATTTCACCGTCACCTAACGGCATGAGACCATCAGGAATGATCTGTCCGTCTTGAACACGAGTAGGGGGCGCCCATTCGTGTTGGAATGGTGGATCCCAAGTTGTGGACGTCATGTGTAAGGATTCGAGAAAACGTTCGTCAACAAAGTCGCGTACACGACGACCAGTCACCCGCTCAACAACTCGACCAATTAATGCGAATCCCAAATTTGAATATTCAAAGTAAGTGCCGGGTGCAAACGCGTAGGCCGCACCTTGTTGGTAGAGGTCGTTCATTTCTTGAGCCGTTGCATCAAGATGACGGTCAGCCCACGGATCATCAGTAGCCAACCCCGAGGTCATCGACAACAAATGGCGCAAAGTGATGGGCGTGCCCGAATCGGTACGGCAAATGGCTGCTAACTCGGGTGCGTATTCTTCGACCGGAATATCAATTGACAACAAGCCCTCATCGCGCAGACTCAAAACAGCCGCCGCAGTAAAACTTTTAGTCATTGATGCAATGCGATAGCGCGTGGACACGTTGCTGATGGTTCCAGTAGTGCCACTTGTCAGAAGTTGGTCACCAGCAACAAGACCCCACACGACACTGTCGAGTGTGAATTCGCGCGCAACCTGAGCGGCGATTTCTTCGATGAGTGGCTGGGTTGCGCGTAAAGCCTCAAGATCTATTTCAGCCATCGGGTCATCCATTCAACTCATGTGGTGTGCAAGTCACAAGGCTAGGTCAAGTGCTGATCGACAGAGTTGTGAAAATGTCCATCAAAAGAACCCGCCAAGTACCGAGCCCACCTCATAGCCTGACGCCCGTGGTGCCCGAACGTTTTGCCCCTGTGCTCGCCGAGCTATCTGATGTCAGCGCGCTCTTTCGAGCGGCTGGTAAACGGCTGTACCTGGTGGGCGGAACGGTTCGCGATCTGCTGGGCGGTCACGCCAGCGACGCCATTGACTTTGACGCGACCACCAACGCTCGACCCGATGAGACCAAGAAGTTGCTGAGCGGTTGGGCCGATGCGGTCTGGACTCAAGGCGAAAAGTTCGGCACCATCGGAGCGCGAAAGGGCGACCGCGTCTACGAAATTACGACGCACCGCGCCGAGGCCTATCACCCCGACACTCGCAAGCCCGATGTCGAGTACGCCGATGAAATCGATATTGACTTGTCACGCCGTGACTTCACCATTAACGCCATGGCCCTCGAGCTCACCAGTGATACGCCAACCTTGGTTGACCCCTTTAATGGCGCCAGCGACTTGATGACGCGCACGTTACGGACTCCGCTTGATCCAGATATCAGTTTTAGTGACGATCCATTGCGCATGATGCGGGCGGCCCGCTTTATTGCGCGCTTTGCCATGACGCCGGTCCCCGAACTTGTTGAGGCAGTACGGCAGTTCAAAGATCGTCTTGAAATTGTTTCAGCCGAACGCATTCGCGACGAACTCAACAAACTGATCACTATTGATTCACCGACATCTGGTTTGTGGTTTTTGGTTGATACCGGACTTGCTGACCAATTTTTGCCAGAACTTCCGGCAATGCGTTTAGAAAATGATCCAATTCATCGTCATAAAGATGTACTGACGCACACCCTCGCTGTGATTGAAAATGTACGTCGCGATGCGCACGCCGATTTTGATTTTCGCATCACGCGATTGTCAGCGTTGTTCCACGATGTTGGTAAACCAGCGACACGGGGATTTCAAGAAGGTAAGGGAACAACTTTTCACATGCATGATGTGAAGGGTGCAAAAATGACCAAAAAGCGCCTGATCGCTTTACGTTTTCCTAATGAAGACGTTGAAGCGATTACTGAACTCGTACGTTTACATTTGCGTTTTCATACTTATGAAATGGGTTGGACCGATTCAGCAGTTCGTCGTTATGTCAATGATGCTGGTCCATTACTCACTGAACTCAACGTGCTGACTCGATGCGATTGCACGACACGAAACGAGAGAAAAGCCGCTCGACTAGCGCGTCGCATGGACGAACTTGAAGAGCGCATCATTGAACTCACGGCTAAAGAAGAATTGAAAGCGATACGACCTGAGATGGATGGGCTTGCGGTGATGCAACACCTTGAATTGTCTGCGGGTCCAGGTGTCGGTCAGGCTCTCAAGTTTTTGCTAGAGATCCGATTAGAAGAGGGAATCATTGGCGATGAAGAAATTCGTCGCCGGCTTGACGCATGGTGGGCAACGCAATCTCAGTCGAATTAGTTCACAGCCAGCCGTTCTCGGAGTAACCTTTCAACAATGTCAACATCGCGCGAATCCTTCGGAACAGGATCCTTACGGGGTGTGTCGTCCCTGCGATCAGGGTTAGTTGACCACCGTATGGCGCGCCGCCACTTGATCAACGAATATCACCGAGGCCGTTTGGGTCGCGAAGAAGTCTGCGATGCTCACCCAGAACTGATGCGGGCCGCTCGTGGAATTGGCAAGCAGACCGAAACGAAATGTCCGATTTGTGAGGTCGCCAATGTTGTCCTTGTGACCTATCTCTTTGGTCCACGTTTGCAAGCTCATGGCAAGGTCATCACTGATAACAAAGAACTCGCTGAATTCCATCGTCGTCCCGACGAGTTCACGGCATATGTTGTCGAAGCATGCTGCGGCTGTAAGTGGCATCATTTGGTTCGCGTGGTTCCCATCGGCGGTCAACGAAGTGATCGAAGAGTGGGCTAGCACCATGATGAAACTCGGGTCAGGAGGACGCAAAAAGTCGCGTCGCAGTAGTTGGTTGCCGTACGAGGCCAGTCGACGTTTGCAACGAGACGCCATCACCGGTCTGGCCTTGGTGTTGATCAGTTGTTTGGGTCTCTTGCTGTTTGGGTCAATGACTGAGCAGTTTTCGGTGAAGTTCGTGGACGGACTTCCTCAGTTAAGTGACGGCACCCCGTGTCAACTGCTTCAGGTTTTCCCATATGACGACCCGACTGCTCCGACCCGAGCCATGGTCGATTGCGGTGATCAATCTGGAATTGGCGTGGCTGGGATTATGCAGCACTTGTTTATTGCCTTGGCGGCAGTCGGTGTGCTTTTGCTACTCAGCGCGGTCTTCGCCCTGGTCTTGGCCTCGCGAATGCCGCGAGAAACTCTGGCGATACCCGTATGTGTCGCCACCATGGTCATTGGTGTGATTTCAGTGTGGTGGGGTCTCAAGGGTGGGGCTCCAGGCCTGGCTTTCCAGGGATTTCGGCCGGCCGCAGTGACGGGATACCTGCGTGAGGGTGGTTCGGTGACAACTCGCGACGGTGCAGTGTCGTGGGGAGTTGGCTTGTTGGCCGCCTCTTTTGTGCGCCTCACCCGCCCGTAAATCGTCAGTTGACCAGATTCGGGCCCAAAAACACGGGTCGACAATATGCCTCAACCCTGCAACACCCCCCTGCCACAGTCATCTCTGTGAGGTTCTGCTTTTACCCCGATACACTTTGCGAGTCAGTACATACCCTGCCCCAAGCAGGGGCCCCGATGTCGGATAGGCCGGCACCGTGACCGAAGGGAGTTACACGCTTATGATGCGTGCTTACGAATTAATGATCATTATCGACGGGTCGCTTGACGATGTCGTCGCCCAACAGTGGATTGCCAATGTCTCCAAGGGCATTGCCGACGCTGGTGGAAACGTCCACGGGAAAGTTGATTTCTGGGGCAAGCGCCGTTTGGCCTACCCGATCAACAAAAAAGAAGAGGGCTACTACGCCATCCTCAACGTTGTCGCTCCCGGCGGCGCACTTGACGAACTCGAGCGATCAATGCGTATCGCTGATGACGTCCTTCGGCACAAGTTGATGCGTCTTCCCGACGACGAAGCCGCACGTCGCGGTCTCGTCGCAGCCTGAGCCCTCGTCTTCGGACCAATCCACTCTCAGCAACCACTGGAGCAAACCAATGACTTCTAACTCAATTACCGTTGTCGGCAATCTCACCCGAGATCCCGAACTTCGTTACACCCAATCAGGCAAGGCCACGGTCACCGTGGGTATTGCTGTCAATCGCCGTTACCAAGTCAATGGCGAATGGCAAGACGCAACCACATTCATGAATGTTGTTGCTTGGGATCAACTCGCCGAAAACGTTGCGGCTTCACTCACTAAGGGCACGCGTGTTCTGGTGACTGGTCGTCTCGATGTACGCGAATACGAAGCTCGCGAAGGTGGCAAGCGCACATCAGTAGATATTGCTGCCGAAGAAATTGGGCCGACCTTGCGTTGGGCCACGGTTTCTGTTGAGCGCACACCACCAAAAGGCGCCGGCGAAGGCGGTGGTTCAGCACCACGTCAAGCTCCTCGCCCAAGTGGTGCACCAGCAGCGGCACCCGCCGATGATGGTTACTACGCCGACGAAGAACCTTTCTGATCAGCGGACAAGCTGATCCCAACGGCCACACAATTCATTATCCACCCGTAAATCACGTATCGACTTAAGGAAAAGTTCATGGGAAATAGCACTTCAAAGAAGCCAGTTCGGGGCCGTGCTCCGAAAGACAATGGTCGCAAGATCAAAAAGAAGGCCAATGTTTTGGCGTCAGAAAAAATTGAATACGTTGACTACAAGGACATCAACTTGTTGAATCGTTTCATGTCTGACCGCTCGAAGATCCGCGGTCAGCGTTTGAACGGTGCCACGGTGCAGCAGCAGCGTGAAGTCGCAAACGCCATTAAGAACGCTCGCGAAATGGCTTTGTTGCCGTACACCAAGCGCGTTGCTTCAGTTGGCCGTGGTCCTCGCGGACCGCGTGGTCCTCGCGGTTCCGAAGGAGCCGTCGACCAGGTTGCAGAGCAGAACATTGACGCCGTGATCGATGCAGTCGATACCGGTATCGAGTTCGAAGCAGCAGACGAGACTGAAACCACTGAGGAGGGCTGATCATGAAGATCATTTTGCGTTCTGACATCAATGGCTTAGGCAAGCGCGGTGACATCGTTGAAGTCACCAAGGGCCATGGTCGTAACTACTTGTTGCCTCGCGGACTTGGCATCAATGCCTCCGATGGTGCAGTTTCACAAGCAGCTTCAATGCGTCGTCGTCGCGACTTGCGCGATGCCGCCGATCGTGACTCTGCTCAAACCATCGCGTCAACCTTGGTTGCCAAGGTCATCGAGATCAAGGCCAAGGCTGCGGGAACCGAAGGTCGTTTGTTCGGCTCGGTCACTGCTTCCGACGTCGTGTCGGCCGTTTTGGCTCAGACGGGTATTGAACTCGATCGTAAGAAGTTGTCGGTTCCCGACCACATCAAGACCGTTGGCGAATACAGCGTCACTGCCAAGTTGCATAATGACGTGCAATTCGGCATCAACATCAACGTCGTCGCAAAGTGACGATGGCGGACCTGGTCCGCAACACAACATCGAACAATTCATGATGTGAGCAGGACCCGGACCAAAAAGTCCGGGTCCTGTTTTATCTCCGAACTGGGGTTATCCCCAGAATCATAAAGTTCTCCACAAGTAATTCACATGGTTGTACCCCTAGCGATCAACAGGGTGCATGGGTCAAGGTAGAGGTAATGACAAATTTTTCATCGGGTAACCCATCGGGTAATTCAAATTGGGGTAGCAAGAATCAGCGCGACGGAGCGCCTCGACCGATGATGAATCGCGTCCCACCACACAACCTCAGTGCTGAAGAGTCGTTGCTTGGCGCGATGTTGTTATCACGCGATGCCGTGAACACAGTGTCTGAAGCTGGCGTCCATGTCGAACACTTTTACAAACCAGGACACCAACATATTTTTGATGGGATGCGGTCGCTGTTGGCTGGTGGTGATCCCATCGACCCCGTGACCGTCGCTGACGAACTGCGACGTATCGGGTTACTTGAAGAAATTGGTGGCCTCGACTTTTTGCTGCAACTGCAAAACTCAACGCCGGTCATTGGCAACGTTGGTCGTTACGCAAAAATTGTCATGGACACTGCAGCCTTGCGTCGACTCATTGGTGTAGCCAGCGAAATAGCCGAGATCGCCTATACCGAACCCGATGATGTTGCTCGCGCCCTTGATGAAGCCGAGTCACGCGTGTTTGCTGTTGCTGAAGAACGAGTCACTGATTCAACGCGACAGATTAACGACCTCTTAGGTTTGGCAACTGAAGAACTAGAGAAGAGATTCGAAAGCAAGGTGACGCTCACAGGTGTTCCCACCGGGTTCACCGATCTTGATGAAATCATTCTTGGACTGCAACCTTCATCGTTGGTCATCGTTGGCGCTCGTCCCGCAATGGGTAAGACCGCGTTCGCTCTCAACATCGCCAGCAACGTGGCCCAAACAACGAACTTGCCGGTTCTTGTTTTTTCACTAGAAATGAGCCACACCGAGTTAACAATGCGCTTTTTGTCGAGTGAAGCCGAAGTTGATTCAAAGCGTTTACGAACCGGAAATATCAGCGAACCAGAATGGAGCAAGATCAACCTTGCAGTTGGTCGACTCGATAACCGTTTGTTGTTCCTTGATGACAACGCCAGTGTGACCGTGATGGAAATTCGTGCCAAGGCTCGTCGACTCAAAGCTAAATACAACGGACTTGGCCTCATTGTTATTGACTATTTGCAATTGATGAGCGGCAATAACAATGAGAGTCGTCAACTTGAAGTCAGCGAGATCAGCCGTAACCTCAAAATTTTGGCGCGTGAACTTGACGTGCCGGTGATGGCACTCAGCCAGCTCAGTCGTCGTCTCGAGGAACGTCAAGATAAGCGTCCGCAGTTGTCAGATTTACGCGAATCTGGTTCGCTCGAACAAGACGCTGACATCGTGATGTTCTTGCACCGACCCGAGATGTACCGCAATGAAAAAGGTGAGAGTTCCGAGAATGCCGAAAAAGGCGTGGCTGAAATCATTATCGGCAAGCACCGTTCTGGACCGACAGGATTAGTAAAACTGGCCTTCTTTGGCGAGTTCACCAAGTTCCGCAATATGGCGAAAAACTTCCATGCCGATTCGCCGTACGACAATCACGACTGAAAAGTTGGCGTGATCAGCCCGCTGGTATGACGAGCGCGTCACCTTCGGGCTGCCAAATTTTTGCACCAAATTGTTTTTCCATCGGCGGATTCGGATCGAGCAACAATTCCAAAGCATGGACTTTTTCTTCGTCGGTGAATTCGCGAAGGTTTAAACAGAATTCAACGGTGTTGCCCTCGGGGTCGCGGATATAAATCGAGCGACAAAATTCGTGATTCACTTCAAGCACGGTGTGGCCGTGAGCGCGCCAGTTCTCGCGGCGATCTTCAAGATGTTCAGCAGTTGGTGAGTTAAAGGCGAAGTGGTTGGCCCACCACGGTAAGCCGGCTGCTTTGTTGAGATTGGTTTCAAAACCTTCAAGGCTTTCCACATGAATATTCCAAAACGCGATCATCCCTTGTTCGCCGGCTTCGTTCTTGCCAGTCGAATAAAAGAAGTGCTTGCTGTACCCGCCTTCGGGTGTTGGCGCGGTCACGGTCTTCACCAATTCGAAACCCATGACCTGGGTGTAGAAGTCGTAATTGGCTTGGACGTCGTTGATAGCGATGGCAACGTGGTGAAATCCCATAGGTTCAGTATGACGCATCAACGAGGTCAGCGAAAGACCTGAACTGCCAGGTGGTGCCCTGTTCTGACAAAATGTGCCGAATCACGATTTCGAGTTGGTCAAGGTCGTGCTTCACAGTGCCTTCGATCATCTCGTACTCAAGTTCGTAATAACGATGGGCCAAGACATTTCGTAGACCAATGACTTCGGTATGGCGAATGCCTGGATACGTAGCCAAAACCTTTTTGTCGAGGCCCTTGGTGACTTCACCGATTTGGAAGAGTCGCATACAAACTGCATCCCAAACCAGCAAGTCGTCAAGACCGCCGTAATTGAGATGACTTCTAACAGCTGTGATTGCGTTCAGGATTTCAAGCAATCGATCTTTTGTGGTTCTACTCATAGTGGGATGTTCTCCTTGTTGACTTGGTTAATGAGGGCTGGCTTTAATGAGCGATGCGGAGCGAGATCAATTTTGAAATGCAACAATCCTCGGAGTTTTTCGGTCAGGCCGCTGAGATCAAAAAGGGTCGCACCTTTTTCAAAGTCGACCAAGATGTCAATGTCGCTGTCGGGTCGAGCTTCGCCTCGGGCAACACTGCCGAAGATGCGCACGTTGCTGGCGTGATGCTCGGCGACAAGATCAAGGATTCGCTGTCGATGTTTGACGAGGGCCCGTGTTTGAGCCGAATCGGGAAGTGTGGGGTGACGGTAGGTGTTCGTGGGGACACGAATGATGAAGTCGAGGCCAGCAGCTTCGATCAACATGAGAAAGGTTTCTGCTCCGGGCTCGCGGCGACCTCGCTCGTAGGCACTGATAACTGATTGGGTAATTCCGGATCGAGTCGAGAGTTGGGACTGGGTGAGTCCTCCGAGTTGGCGGGAATCTCGAAGCACCTGGGCGAAGTTCATGAGACAAATATAGCGGATACGCTATATTCAACAACACCAGTTCGGCAGATTCTTTAAGTGCGGGTGCTGGCACAATAGAACCATGCTGTTCGGAGACGCCAAGACATTGTTGGGCTGGCTGATTTTGGCTTTAGGTGGAGCACTTTTCGCCGGCAATCTTTTGGCCATCGTCAAACCACCGCCGGCTCCCAAAGAAGGCGACCTTCCTCAAGCACCGTTGAGCCGCAGTATTTTCATGGGTGCACTCGGATTCATTGCCGCCATCTGGGCTCTAGCCACACTTCTGTCGTAAGGACCCACCATGAGCGAGCAACGTCTTCAACAACAACTGAACTTCTTGATGGAGATCGACCAGCTCAAACAAATTGAACGGCAAACAGCAATCACCGGTGGTTCACGACGCGAGAACACCGCCGAACATTCGTGGCATTTGGCGATGTATGCGTTGGTGTTACACGAGTGGAGCAATGCCGACGTCGATATTGCACACGTGCTGGCCCTGTGTTTGGTGCACGACATTGTTGAGATTGATGCGGGCGATACTTTTGCGTACGACACCACTGGTTACGCCGATAAAGACGAACGCGAACAAAAGGCCGCCGATCGAATCTTTGGTTTGTTGCCCGACGATCAACGTGATCGCCTTCGTTCATTGTGGAACGAATACGAAGCGCAAGACACTCCAGAGAGTCAGTTTGCAAACGCGGTTGACCGCATGCAACCCGCGATGCTCAATCACCATGCTGGAGATGAGTCACCGTGGAAACGTCATGGAGTGACTTTTCCGCAAGCCGTCAAGCGACTCAGTCCAATCGGTGATGGATCAAAGGCATTGTGGAGTCACACCGAAATCTTGATTCAACAAGCGCGCGACCGCGGTCAACTGACCGAAGGCTAACTACAGAGAGTCAACACCTTCAATTGCAATAATCGCTCCACCAACAATGGTGAGCAACATCGGACCTCCCGTCACGGTAGCTGTCAGATCAGTATTCGGAATTTGCAAATTGAAGGTATTACTGAGAGCTAATTCAAAATATTTTGAAACTGATATCGCAGAATTTGCTTCACCCGAAGTTGCGAGCGACACAAAGAGAACCGAATCAAGATACGCCGGGTAGAGATGCAGTCCTTTGGTGACCTGTCTGGCGTCTGCGAGAGAATTACGAATGTCAAAAACGAAACCTTGTTCATTTTCATCGAGCGCATTCATCAAAAAACCAACATATATTCCATCAGCTAAATCGTCGGCGATGTAATTGCCTTCGAGAGTGGCTGACTCAACACTTGAAACTTCTGCTGGCACCTGTGGCGGATCAACTCCAGTCCAATCATCAATCACTTGATCAACATCAAGATCGCCAAGTGTGTCGCTATGAACGACCACTGGATTGCCAAGATTGCTCGGATCAGTGGCAGTGGGAACCGTAGCGATGGCGTCTGTATTGATGGGGGCAGTACTGAGATCAAAACCCGGCGCAATTGTTGTGGAGTCGATCCCGATGGGCGTGGTCTCTGAACCTGGTGATTTCTGCATCTGGGCAATCAGCAATACACCGGCCGCAATAAACACAAAGATCAAAAAGATTGCAGGACCACGAGCCTTATGGTGAGATTTCTGCGCCTTATTCTTTCGACGCTTCTTTTTGGCTTTTGCTCGTGAGTTTGCCACAGTTCAATTGTGACAGGTTTACAGTTTGCGCAGGCGCACTTCGGACACACGATGGTCTTCGCCTTTGCGCAATATCAATGAAGCGCGATCGCGAGTGGGCTCAATATTCTCTTTGAGGTTAAGTCCGTTGATGCCCTTCCAAATGGTGCGGGCCGTGGCGGTTGCCTCGTCGCGAGATAGTTGGGCAAAGTGCTGGAAGAAACTATTGGGGTCTTGGAAGACAGAATCGCACAGACTTAAGAAGCGATTGACATACCAATTCTCGATGTCGGCTTCGAGAGCATCAATGTAAATTGAAAAGTCGAAATAGTCGCTCACGAATTCTGTGGCTTCGTTGCCGGGTGCTCCGACTTGTAAAACGTTGAGTCCCTCAAGAATCAAAATGTCGGGCTGACAGACAGTGACACTTTCACCTTCAACGATGTCGTACACAACATGGCTATAGACAGGCGCATCAAGGGTTGGCTGACCACTCTTGAGGTCACGCAAAAACTTCAGCAACGCACGGGTGTCGTAACTTTCGGGGAAACCTTTGCGATTCATAATGCCGCGTTCTTCAAGCACATGGTTCGGATGAAGAAAGCCATCGGTTGTAATGAGATCAACTTTGGGGTGATCTGGCCAACGGGCAAGAAGTGCTTGCAAGATACGTGCGAAGGTGCTCTTGCCAACTGCAACCGAGCCAGCGACGCCAATGACATACGGAACCTTTGGTGAGAGAGTTCCTAAAAACGTGGCGCTCACTTTGTGCAGGTTCTGTGTTGCAGCGACATACAGGTTCAACAAGCGGGTGAGTGGCAAGTAGACAGCAGCGACTTCGTCGAGATCGATGCGCTCGTTGATGCCGCGAAGGTCTTCAAGATCGGCCTCTCGAAGGGTCATCGGAGTCGCTGCACGAAGGTCGGCCCACTGCTGTCGATCAAAATTGACATAGCGCTCGCCCACGGGTCATCACGCTACGGGCTGAATGAGGTGTTTAGCGACCTGGGCTTGGGTATGGCCGCTATGGCTTGCGGGGTGACACAGCTTTGTCGCCACCAGTGAGAACTTCGCAACCAGTTTCGGTCACCAAGATGGTGTGTTCAAACTGGGCGGTGCGTTTGCCGTCGGCGGTGACAGCCGTCCAATCGTCGTCCCACATATGAAACTGATATGTGCCAAGCGTGATCATGGGCTCAATGGTGAAGATCATGCCTGGCTTCATGAGCATGTTGTTTCGCGAATCAAAGTAGTGCAGCACCTGAACATCGGTGTGGAACTGTTCGCCGATTCCGTGGCCGATGAATGCACGAACGACACCCATGCGATGAATCTTGGCGTGATCTTCAATTGCTTTGCCGATATCGCTGAGTGGACGATCTGGCTTCACGGCTTCAATGCCGAGCCACAAACATTCTTCGGTGACTTTGACAAGTTTGCGATCAATCTCGCTCACGTTGCCGACAAGGAAAGTTGCGTTGGTGTCGCCGTGAACTCCGTTGACAAAACAGGTGACATCAAGGTTGATGATGTCTCCGTCTTCAATAACAGTGTCATCGGGAATTCCGTGACAGATCACTTCGTTGAGTGATGTGCACACGCTCTTGGGATAGTGGTGATAGTTAAGCGGGCTCGGATACGCGCCACGTTCAACGGTGAGATCGTGCACGAAGATGTCGATGTCGTTGGTGGTCATGCCGGGTTGAACGAATTCGCCGGCAAGACGCAAAATGTCGGTGGCCATGTCGCACGCGTAACGCATGCGCTCGATGACGTCGGGAGTCTTGACGCGTGGTTCGTTCCAACGTGGAACTTCACCGGTGTCGGCGTAAGGGGGCTTGACGATGTTTGCGGGAACCGTGCGCATGGGGGAGATGATTCCAGGTGCAATACGACCTTCGAGTCCTTTATGGCATCGCTTGTACTTGCGACCTGAACCACACCAGCAGTCGTCGTTGGACTGGGGGAGAACCGCCGGAGCCTTGGCCCGCGTCCGAGGGGTTG
>JBAXIP010000005.1:0-33625 GCA_037138315.1 Actinomycetes bacterium | reverse complement strand
AATATTCTTGAGTCGTTCAAAACCAACTGACGACCACTAGTCTCATCCTTGCACGACAGTTACCGGGACCTGATGGCTCTCTCGCATCCGTTTGATCCTCGTTGTGCGCTGGCAAAAATTGAGAATTTCTCACAGAAGGGTCTTCCCCGTGACGCGCCAGCGCATAGATATTCAACTGATCGATTCAGGTGATCCCCGAATCACCCTCACTCAACCCCAGGATCTCCCCGAAGATCTCCGGGCGTTAATTATTACGCCCCTTGATGAACTCATGGCCCGCGCCCGCGCCATACGCAATGCGCATCATGGATCACGGGTGACGTTCTCGCCCAAGGTGTTTATTCCGTTAACGATGTTGTGCCGAGACAGTTGTGGCTATTGCACATTTGCTCAACCACCCGCTCGTCTTGAGAGTCCTTTCTTGTCTCCAGAAGAAGTTCTGAAGATTGCCAAGCAAGGCGCCCGCAACGGTTGTCACGAAGCGCTTTTTACATTGGGCGAAGCACCCGAAGAGAAATACCAAGTTGCGCGCGATTGGTTAACCGAGCACGGCTACGCATCGACAGTTGAGTACCTCGCTGCAATGTGCAAGTTGGTGCTTGAAGAAACTGGGCTACTCCCCCATGCCAACGCTGGTGCGCTGAGCAAAGAAGAGCTTGCAAGTTTGCGACCATATTCACCCAGCCAAGGAATGATGGTCGAAACATTGCGGCACGATTTGGCATGCCATCGTGGTGCACCAGACAAAGATCCCGAGCGTCGTTTAGCAACACTCAACTATGCCGGAGAACTGCACATTCCGTTCACGACCGGCATTTTGGTTGGGCTCGGTGAAACCCGAGCAGATCGCATTGCTGCCCTTGTTGCTATTCGCGATTCGCACAACAAGCACAAGGTTGTTGAAAAATCTGGAATCAGTCGCGGTCACGTGCAAGAAGTCATCGTGCAAAACTTTTTGCCGAAGCCACGTACAGGAATGCAACATGAAGATCCTTGCCCAACCGATGAGTTCTTGTGGTCAATCGCGGTTGCACGTCTCATCTTGCCGCCCGAAATTCACTTGCAAGCACCACCAAATCTGAGTGATGACTTCGCCCCGTTGCTTGATGCTGGCATCGATGATTGGGGCGGCGTTTCGCCAGTGACCGCCGATCACGTCAACCCCGAACGCCCGTGGCCCGATCTCGACATTTTGAAAACTGTCACCGAGTCACGAGGAATGGTTTTAGCCCCACGACTCACCTTGTACCCCGAGTACATCGTGAGCAAAGACATCAGCTTGTCGCTTGACCCCGCGCGTAGTTTCAACGTCGAGCACAATCCTTGGATTGATGTCAATCTGCGCTTTCCAATTCTTGATCGCTCCGACGCTGAGGGTCTTGGTCGCGATGACCCAGGCGCTATTTGGCCTGAAAAGGTTACGGCTGCTGATGTCGTACTTGACGGAGCCGAAGTTGTTCTCGTTGGTCACCGTTCAACACAGTGGTACAGCGGCAGCAACAACAAGCCGCCGTTGATCATCGCTGCCGAAACCCGCACCTCGATTGATCCGCGCTCGCGCGTTCACGAAATCATTGAAGGTCATCGATCTGGTCAAGAAATTGGCGAACCAGAAATCATCGATCTCTTCCGCGCTCGCGGACCAGAAGTAATGGCCGTCGCCGAATACGCCAATCACCTACGCGAAATTACCGTCGGCGATCAGGTGACCTGGGTTCATAACCGCAATATCAATTACACCAATGTGTGTACCTTCAAATGCAAGTTCTGCGGGTTCTCGAAAGGTCCGTTGTCGCTGAACTTGCGTGGAACGCCGTATTTGCTCACGCTTGAAGACATCGCACAACGCGCAGTTGAAGCCTGGAATATGGGAGCCACCGAAGTGACGTTGCAAGGCGGAATACATCCCGACTTCGATGGCGACTATTACTGGCATGTCACGCAGGCAGTGAAAGATGCCGTGCCCGAAATGCACGTGCATGGATTCACCGCTTTAGAAATCACCGAAGGCGCCAAGCGCAACGGCGAAGATCTGCATTCGTATCTCACCAAAATGAAAGAAGCCGGATTGGCCTCGTTGCCTGGTACCGCTGCCGAAATTCTTGATGATGAAGCCCGTGCCGTGTTGTGCCCCGACAAAGTGAACACTGAAGAATGGCTTGAGTGTCATCGCGTCGCTCACGAAATTGGTCTGCATTCAAATATCACGATCATGTACGGCAGTGTTGAACACCCCGAACATTGGGCCCGCCACATGATTCGTACCCGTGATCTACAAAAGATCACCGGTGGCTTCACCGAATTCATTCCGTTGCCATTCGTACACATGGCTTCGCCGATCTATTTGCAAAAGCGTTCACGTCGCGGCCCAACTTTTCGCGAGACAATCTTGATGCACGCAATTGGTCGGATCGCCTACCACGGCCTCATCGATAATGTCCAAGTAAGTTGGGTCAAGATTGGCGTCGAAGGCGCACGTCAACTGTTGCGCTCTGGCTGCAATGACATTGGTGGGACTTTGATGGATGAAAACATCAGTCGTGCTGCCGGCGCCAATCACGGACAGAAAATGAGCGAAGATAGTTTTAATGCTCTGGTCTCACCGCTTGGACGAACTCTGGTCCAGCGCAACACTGGCTACAAGTTGCTCAACGCCTAGAACAAATCAGTGGCTTGCGAGAGCTGTTTTAGCGTTTTCAATATCGAGCATCAACTGAGCTTTCAGTTCGTCAATACCCGAGAACTTGATTTCGCCACGTAGTCGAGCAACAAATCGCAGTGTGGCAACTTCACCGTACAGGTCGATGTCGGTTTCGCCAATGACATGGGCCTCAATCAACGACACCGGTGCGTCAACGTAAAACGTTGGGCGGCGGCCAATATTGATTGCTGCCGGGTACACGTGTTCAGGTTGGCCATCGTGTGCAGGGCGAACATACCAACCGGCATACACGCCGTCTCCGGGCTGACACATTGTCTTGGGCACTTCAACGTTCGCCGTGGGGAAACCAATCGTTCGACCACGCGCATCGCCGTGCACAACTGTTCCGGTGAGTTCGTGTTGGCGACCTAGGTACATATTGGCAGCTTCAATATCGCCATTTTGAACTAACGAACGAATGTATGTTGAGCTCGCGGTGACATCATCGTGACCCGCGACAAGATGGCTTGGTTCAACACTGAATCCGTATTGAGCACCCAATTTTGTTAACAGTTCGACGTTGCCACGGCGATCTTTGCCAAAACAAAAATCTTCTCCCACAATTAAACGCTGGACATGCAGTGCATCGACTAATACTCGCTTGACAAAGTCTTCGGGCGTTTCCTCAGCCTGGATACGGTCGAAGGCGATGACGACCACAGCATCGATACCCGTGCTTTCAAGCAGACGTAATTTCTGATCACGGTCGGTTAACAGCTTTGGTGCTTCAGTTGGGCGCAAGATTTGTGCAGGGTGTGGGCTGAAGGTCACGAGAATGCTGGTTTGTCCATCTGCTTGAGCCTTCTTAGTGACTTGCTCGATGATTTCGCGATGACCCACATGCAGTCCGTCGTACGCGCCAATAGTGACAATCGAACCCGAAGCAAAGAGCCCACTCGGTAACGCATTCAGATCAGTAATCACCTGCACAGATGCAAACGATACTTGCGCAGATGTCTGAGATGTCCGCTTGTGATCCAAACTTTGGTCACAAACAACTAAATACTGGGAGCCGTGCTCACTGGCTTTCTGGGGTGATGAGAACAATTGTTGGCCGGGCCATGTCTGCCCCAACTTTTTCGTTGCTGAATGGCTCATACACCGCTATCAGACGGTCCTCGGCATCAACGACTGCCCACGGTGCCGGACCGTGGCTTTCAAAGACCGATGCTGGCAACACCTTGCCCACTGCAACGGCGACACGAACATCAGCGTCGGCATTAAAGCGAGTCAATCCGCGGACACATTCGAGCACTGGTCGCAAGTATGAATGCGGCTCAGAATCGTCCGCGCTCAATTCACCGAGCGTGACTGCATCGGCAACTTCAAATTGGCCGATCGACGTACGACGCAAATTCTTGAGGTGCGCTCCCCCGCCCATCAGTGTTCCGAGGTCGGCCGCCAATGTGCGAATGTACGTTCCGCTAGAACATGCCACGTCAATATCAATGTCGTTGCCACGAACAGCCAACACCTTAAATGAATGAACCGTGACCGGCCGGGCTGCACGTTCAATTTCAATTCCTTCGCGGGCTAGCTCGTGCAACCGCTTGCCATCTACCTTGAGCGCCGAAACCATCGGTGGAACTTGCATGACGTCACCAAGTAATTGTTGACCAAAATCGCCGTCGATAATCGCCTGAACTTTTTCTACAGTGAGTTCGGCAATGATCGCCGCCATGTCATATGTGGCCGTCACTTCGCCCGAAGCATCAAGCGTTGTTGTTTCAGTGCCAAGAACAACGGTTCCGGTGTACGACTTTGATGTAGTGGCGCGACCGTCAATGATCACGTTGTCAAGAAACCGCAAGAGCCGCGTGGCGTCACCAACCCCCAAGAGCAATACCCCCGTGGCATCGGGATCAAGAGTTCCGGAGTGACCGATTTTGCGCTCGCTGAGCAAACGACGGGCTGCGTCGACAACATCGTGACTCGTCATACCAGCGGGCTTATCGATAACAAGCAGGCCGTGAACCTGCGCAGGTTTACGCCTCGCCATCTAGATCATCAGGCTCGAAGTCTTCATCACCTGACTCGAAATCATCTGCAGGTTCGGGGAAGACCTTCTTCTGCACGTAGTTATCTTCGTTCACAGTTGCTTCGCGACTCGGACTTGGATTTTCGCGCAAGATCTTTTCAATACGTTCGGCCGAGCGAATGACTTCGTCGGGACGGAACGAAAGAATCGGTGTCTTCTTGGCACGAACTTGCTTGCCAATAGATCCCTGCAAACGCTTGCGATGATCAGAGAATGCCTGCAAGATGAGCGCATCGCCGTCTTCGCCGGCGAGCGAATCAAAAAATACAATTCCACGATTCATTTCGGGGTCGACCTCGACCCGAGTGACAGTCACAAACTCAAGACGTTCATCATCAATGCGCACTAATTCGTCAGCAAGAACCTCACGAAGGGTTTCACCCAAGCGGGCCGAACGTGGGTACGCATGGGTCGTTGCGTTGCGAGATGGAGTGCGAGATTTACCTGAACGCGAGGGGGGCCGATTCACACCAAGAACGCTATCGCTCGTGAACCGTGGTTCTTAGTCAAAGACTGGTTTTGAACGCAAGGTGCGCTTGAGTTCAGCGACTCCGGGCGTTGTGGCTACAACTTCAATTGCGTTCCACAACTTTAATGCTTCTTCACCACGTGGGATGCGGGCAATCACTGGTCCAAAGAATGACCCTTCGTTGGGTTGGCCTGGATGAAAAGTGAGGATAGGTGTCCCGACATCTTTGCCCGTGCGAGCCAGTGCCAAGTCGGTTGATGCAGCAACTTCATCATCGAACGTCGTCAAACCCGTTTGGTTCAAGGTCTCACTCACTCCTGCGGTCGCAAGACATTCATCAATGAACGCCAACGTGTTGTCGCGAAGATCGTCGCGGCGACCATTCTTGTGAGCTTGCGTACCTAAAGCCGTATAGAAGCGATCAACCGCAGCGTTACCTTCGTCGACACCAAGATGAGCAACCAAGGCACACGCAGTGCGCAATGCATCATGCCCTGCTGCGTGACCACGCTTGTATTCGTCGGTGTACCACTCGGCGGTTTGATTGGCATTCAACAGTTTGAGCGAAATGGGTTTCCATGTCACCGAATACTGACGCAACTCTTGAACTTCTTTGACCCAACGTGAGGTGATCCACGCCCATGGACACATGGGATCAAAGAAAAATTCAAGATTGACAGATGTGTTTGCCATGATCAGGTACGAATGACCAATTTCTCTTCGAACGTTTCAATGAGGTCGCCCGGCTTGAGATCTTGGAAGTCGCTCAAACCAATACCGCATTCGAAACCTTCACGTACTTCGCGAACATCATCTTTGAAGCGACGCAATGAAGTAATTGCACCCTTCCAAATGATGACGCCTTCGCGGATGAAGCGCACCTTGGTACCACGAGTGATTTGTCCGGTGCGGACATAACAACCGGCGATTCCACCAAGCTTTGGCACTCGGAAGACTTCGCGTACTTCGGCTTCGCCAGTAACAATTTCTTCGTACTCGGGAGCCAACATACCGATCATCGCGCTCTCAATATCTTCAAGCAGCTTGTAGATGATTTCGTATGAACGAATTTCGACGTGTTCGGCTTCGGCCAGGTCGCGAGCTTTGCGATCGGGACGAACGTTGAAACCAAGAATGGTGGCGTTGGTTGCTGCTGCCAAGGTGATGTCGTTTTCGGTGACCCCACCTACGGCTCGGTGTACAAAAGCCAACTTGACTTCATCGCGTTCAAGACGTCGCAAACTATCGGTGACTGCTTCAAGCGAACCCTGCACGTCGGCCTTCAAGATCAGGTTAAGTGTTGCCACTTCACCAGCCTGAATTTGGGTGAATACGTCTTCAAGTTTGACACCACGTTGCACGCGAGCATCGCCACGTTGAGCCTTGGCACGCAGGCGTTGTTCGCGAGCTTCACCAACGGTACGAGCAGTCTTTTCGTCGGGCGCAACACGGAATTCATCGCCAGCTTGCGGCACGGTTGATAAACCAAGAACCTGCACCGGCGTTGACGGACCAGCTTCTTTAATTTGCTGACCCTTGTCGTCGATCATGGCGCGTACACGACCCCACGCACCACCAGCAACAATCGGGTCACCGACCTTCAGTGTTCCCTTGTCAACCAAGATGGTTGCAACAGGTCCACGACCGGTGTCGAGATTGGCTTCAAGAACAACACCCTTGGCCCGACCCGTTGGGTTGGCGGTGAGTTCTTCAATTTCGGCAACAATCGTGAGTTGTTCGATGAGGTCATCGACACCCAAGTTCTGTTGAGCGGACATTTCAACACAGATGGTGTCGCCGCCCCAAGACTCGGGAACAAGCAGTTGTTCAGAGAGTTGAGCAAGCACTCGTTGCACGTCGGCATTTTCTTTATCAACTTTGTTGATCGCGACCACCATGGGCACACCAGCAGCGCGCGCATGACTAATTGCTTCAATCGTTTGCGGCATGACACCGTCGTCGGCAGCAACCATCAAAACAACGATGTCGGTGACTTGAGCACCACGAGCACGCATTTGCGTGAACGCGGCGTGACCAGGTGTGTCGATAAAGGTGACTTTTTTGCCGTCTTGAACCACTTGATATGCTCCGATGTGCTGCGTAATTCCGCCTGCTTCACCTGAAACAACATTGGCGTTACGAATCTTGTCGAGCAACGTCGTCTTGCCGTGGTCAACGTGACCCATGACGGTGATCACTGGTGGACGCAACACTTGCGCGGCCTCGTCATCGTCATCACTGTCATCGAAGAGGGCCTGCAATTCCATTTCTTCTTGCTGACCAGGTTCGACCAAAAGAATCTCGCCACCAATTTCGAGCGCAAACAATTCCATTTGCTCGTCTGACAACGTCATCGTTGCCGTCACCATTTCGCCGTTCTTCAACAAGAAACGAACAACGTCGGCTGCGGTGCGGTTGAGACGAGGAGCAAATTCTTGTGATGAAACTCCGCGTTCAATAACGATCGTGCCCTCGGGGACCGGGGCCGAATCATCGCTATACGAAATCATTGACGGCTGTAGATCGTCCTCACCACGACGGCGACGGCGACCACCACTGCGAGGAGCACGACGGCCACCACTTGGTCGAGCTCCACCACCGGGACGACCTCCGCCGCCGGGACGACCAGCGCCAGGACCACCAGGTCCGCCACCAGGACCACCAGGAGCACCAGGTCCACCACCAGGACCACCAGGTCGCTGGGCACCAAAGGCGCCCGCCGGACGAGGACCACCAGCAGGGCGAGCTCCACCAAAGGCGCCACCAGGTCGAGGTGCTCCGGTTCGCGGGCCACCATAACCAGTGCCACTCGGGCGCGCACCAGGAGCTGGTGTCGCTCGAGGACCACCAGGCGGCGGCGGAACTGGACGACCAGTTGCACTGATTGGGCGACCAGGCGGCGGCGGAACTGGACGACCAGTTGCGCTGATTGGACGACCAGGCGGCGGGCCGGCGGGGCGACCAGGTGCGCCCCCAACAGCGGGCGGGCGCGGGGTGTCGGTACGCGGTGCGTCTGGTCCTGGTGCAGCCGGACGCGGTGCAGCCGGACGCGGCGCTTCACGAGTGACGTCACGTGCTGGATCACGCGGTGCAGTTCGACTCGAAACAACCGATCCAGACGGAGCAGTAGGAGCTTCCGGGGTCTCGGGAGCAGCAGGAGCTTCAACAACTGGCGTTTGAACGACCGGTGCGGCAGGCGCCTGAACAACTGATGCCTCAACAATTGGTGCTTGGACGACCGGTGCGGGGGCCGGTGTTTCGACGACTGGCGCGGCGGGGGCTTCAACAGCAGGCGCAACTGGCGCAACAACTACTTCAACAACAGGAGCAGGTGCATCTTCACCTTTGTCGGCTGTCTTCTTGTCGGCTGCCTTCTTGACGGGCTTTTCTTCTTCAACCGGAGCGACCTCACGAACGAGACCAGCTGCTTCGGCTTTGCGCTTGAGCATCGGTACGAATGCTTCAACCAAAGTTGACTGAGGAGTCTTTGCAGCCACATTGTTGGCCTTACAAAGTTCCAGCATCTCGGCATTGCTCATGCCGAGGGACTTCGCTAATTCACTGACTTTGATCTTTGCTGTTGCCACGCGGCGTTCAGTCCTTTGATGCTTTTTCGCCGGTGTTTCCGGCGACATTTTAGATTGTCATGGTTGTGCGACTCGTGTGAGGTGACGACCATTAATTGTTTTCTTATCACTCGAACGAGTTTTCCAGGCTCGATCAAATGCACGTATTTTCATTGCCGCCTCGAAACAACTTGCTGACTCGGCGCACATCCATGCGCCGCGTCCGCTTGCTGTCCGAGACACGACAGGTTGACCCGTTTCGTTGGGCACATAGCGAGTGAGTAACTGCTGTTCTTTGCGAGAACGGCATCCCACGCAAGTGCGCACCGGACGAGTCAACGTTGTCATGTGAGATTTATGCCTCGTCCTCAACTGCCGCAGCAGTAATTCCGGTGACCTTTTCCCACTCTTCAACACTCATCACTGATCCGTCAGCAGCGTGGAATTCTTGAGCGCCAGTTTCGGCGTTCAAGATCCATTCGCCATCGGCGTATTCAGCGTCTTCAAAAATTCCGTTGAGCTCGTTGTTGTGCTGGGTTTCGCTCTTGATGTCGATGCGAACACCAGCGAGTCGAGCAGCTAGACGAGCGTTCTGGCCTTCTTTACCAATGGCCAAGCTGAGTTGAAAATCGGGAACGATGACATCGGCCTGGCTGCGATCTTCGCTCAGGCGAACTTCGGTGACTTTGGCTGGCGACAACGCTTTGGCAATGAAATCAGCCAAATCATCGCTGAAAGGAATGATGTCAATCTTCTCTTGATTGAGCTCGTTCACAACCATCCGCACGCGTCCACCGCGGGCACCAACACATGCACCTACGGGATCGACGTTGCTGTCGTTCGAGAATACGGCGATCTTGGTGCGGTGACCTGGTTCGCGAGCACATGCCTTAATTTCGACAACGCCATCGGCGATTTCGGGAACTTCGAGTTCAAAGAGTCGCTTAACGAGACCGGGGTGCGTTCGGCTCACAACAATCTGCGGGCCCTTGTCGCTGCGACGTACTTCAACGATGTAGGCCTTGAGGCGAGTACCTGGTGTGGCGCGCTCAAAAGGAACTTGCTCACTTTGTGGCATGAGTGCTTCAACTTTGCCAAGATCGAGCAAGGCATAGCGGTGATCGTTCTGCTGAACAATCCCAGTCACAATGTCGCCTTCGCGGTTGGCATATTCTTCGAACTTCTTGTCACGCTCGGCTTCGCGGATGCGCTGACCCATCACCTGACGGAAAGTTTGTGCCGCAATGCGACCAAGTTCGTTCTTTTCGGGAGTGTCATCGCGCTGGTTGACCCAGTTGCCGTCTTCGTCGATATCGAATGCGGTGAAGGTGATTTCAAGAGTGTCGGTGTTGAGGCCGACTTCAACTTCTTCAGCCGAACCTGGGCGACGCTTGTATGCGGTTGCCAAGGCTTCTACGAGAACTTGCAGAAGAGTCTCTTCTGAAATGTTCTTTTCGGCCGCCAACATTTTGATGGCTTCTTTCATGTCGAGATTGCTCATGACTGGGATGACTCCTGGTCGTCGTCGTTGTGGATGTAGTTGTCGGTTTCGTTGTCTATATCTAGAACTAGTTCTGTATCAAGATCTTCGAGATCGTCGTTACGATCAAGAAAATCATCGATTTCTTGCTCTGAGTCTGCCGTGGAAGCGGCAGAACTGCTCGTGCCACTGGACTTTGATGTACCGGTAGACGACGATTTCTTATTTCCCGCACCGGTGGCTTTTGCACCTTTGCCATTTTTGATACTCGGCTTAGGTTGGGCTTCCCAAACAAAGATCGTCTTGGCGCGATCGATTTGGTCGTAGGGAATGATGCGTTCTTCGCCGTTGGCCAAACGCAAGAGGAAGGTGTCCGGGCCAGCCGATTCGATGACGCCACTCAAGCGACGTTCGCCATTGATGACGTTTTGCAGGCGAACCGCTGCTGTTTTGCCAGTTTCACGATGAAAATGCCGAGGTAGACGCAGATTTCGCTCTAAGCCAGGGCTCGAGACTTCAAGGGTGTAATGGCCAGGTACGGGGTCGTCATGGTCGAGTTCGCGCGAAATGAGGCGCGTGCACTGCGACAATTGGTCAACATCAATGCCGCCCGGCGAACCTGGGGGCGTATCAACAGTGATCTTCACGATTCCGCCGTTGTACTCAAGGTCGTACATTTCAAGACCGAGGTCGGCCAAGACTGGGGTGATCAATGCTTCAATGCGTCGTGAGACTTGGTTTTCAGACATCAATTCACCTCCGTTTTGTCAAAATTTCTATGTTCTGTCCTAAATTCGTACCGAATCAGTACTTATCTAGATCGAATATGACCCCAGTGACTAAAAAAGACGAGGGCTGAAGCCCTCGCCTTTCAGACCCACCGGAATGGAAATTCTCTTCAGACGGCTTCATCATACAAGAATGCGAGCGCTAACCGACACGAGTGGTCTCCCTCAGTTGACCGTGCATGACAAGTAGCCTGACGGAATGTTGCGTTTATCCAGCCTGTTCGTCCGCACTCTGCGCGATAACCCCTCCGATGCCGAGGTTCCGAGCCACCAATTGATGGTTCGGGCTGGATATATCCGTCGAGCAGCCCCCGGTGGCTATACCTGGCTGCCCCTCGGCTGGAACGTCTATCGCAATGTTGAACGAATTGTGCGTGAAGAAATGGATGCCGCTGGCTTCCAAGAAGTGCACTTTCCGGCCCTGCTTCCTCGCGAGCCGTACGAGGCCACCAATCGCTGGACCGAATACGGTCCCAACTTGTTCCGCCTCCAAGACCGTCGAGGCGTCGACTACCTACTTGGACCGACCCACGAAGAGATGTTCACGCTGCTCGTCAAAGATCTCTACAGCAGTTACAAAGACCTGCCGCTGAGCATCTACCAAATTCAGACGAAGTTCCGCGATGAGGCTCGTCCCCGCGCTGGCCTGTTACGCGGACGCGAGTTCGTGATGAAGGACTCATACAGCTTCGACATTGATGATGCTGGCTTGGCCGCAAGCTACGAGGCCCACCGCGCCGCTTACATCAAAACCTTTGAGCGTCTACATCTTCCCTTTGTCATCGTCTCGGCGATGTCTGGGGCCATGGGTGGATCGAAGAGCGAAGAATTTTTGGCTCCCCTCGAAGTTGGCGAAGACACATTTGTGCGTTGCATCACTTGTGGGTACGCCGCCAATACCGAAGCTGTTACCGTGCCGACTCCGGCAGCAATTAATTTTTCCAACGCGGCGCCTTCGCAAGTTGTTGATACGCCGAACACGCCAACGATCGCGACACTTGTTGATTTGTTAAATGCACGAACCGATATCGCCGATGCAATGGGCAAAACAACACCGTGGGTTGCAAGCGACACCCTGAAGAACGTCATCATCATGCTGCGCCATCCCGATGGTCGACGTGAACCACTAGCAATTGGTTTACCAGGTGATCGCGAAGTAGATATGAAGCGCGTTGAAGCACAAGTTGGTCCCGCCGAACCTGATGCATTTACCGAAGCAGATTTCGCCAACTATCCCGCACTTGTGAAGGGTTACATCGGACCCGAGGTACTCGGATCAAAATCAACATCACAGATTCGTTATCTCGTTGATCCTCGCGTTTCCACAGGAACCAGTTGGGTGACTGGCGCCAACAATGCCGGCAATCATGTGGTTGGTTTGGTATGTGGCCGCGACTTCACACCAGATGGAACGATTGAAGCCGCCGAAGTACTACCTGGCGATGCCTGCCCAACCTGTGCTGCTAAAAATGTACCTGGTGTCTTAGAAATGGCTCGCGGTATTGAGATTGGTCATATTTTTCAATTGGGTCGCAAATATGCCGAAGCACTCAACCTCACCGTCCTCGATCAAAACGGCAAACAAGTCGTGGTCACCATGGGCAGCTACGGCATCGGAGTTTCACGTGCCGTCGCAGCAATTGCTGAGGCAACGCTTGACGACATGGGGCTGTGCTGGCCGCGCGAAGTTGCCCCAGCCGACGTGCATATTGTCGTTGCGAGCAAAGGTACCGATGCGATTGCCGAAGAAGCCGAGCGACTTGCAGCCGAACTTGAAACTGCTGGGATCCGAGTTTTGCTTGATGACCGCACATCAGTGTCACCTGGCGTCAAGTTCAAAGATGCAGAACTTATCGGAGTGCCGACCATCGTTGTGGTGGGCAAAGGTCTCGCCGACGGCGTGATTGAAGTTCGTAATCGCACCAACGGTGAGCGCAGCGATGTCGCAATTGGTGAAGCGGTTGCAACTTTGCGCACAATTTGCGGGCGGTCAGGACACTGATCATGAAGTTGGTGCGAGGTGTCGTACAACATTATTCATGGGGTCATCCCACGTCGATTCCACGTTTGCTTGATATTGAACCCGATGGCCGACCTTGGGCCGAACTCTGGTTTGGTACGCACTTAGGCGGCGCATCAAAAGTACTAAGTGTTGATGATGAAACTGCAGCAGCATTACGTCGCAGTGCAACCGACGACACCGGTGGACAATCAATCCCGCTACTTTCAGTTGCTGGTGAATTGCCGTTCTTGTTAAAGGTACTTGCGGCCGCTGAACCCTTGTCACTACAGAGTCACCCATCGACCGAACAAGCAAAAGCCGGATACGCCCGCGAAAATAGGCTCAACATCCCGGTCGGTAACTCGCGACGCATTTATCGCGATCCATTTGCCAAACCTGAACTCATTTGTGCGCTCGGACCATTTGAAGCGTTATGCGGATTCCGCGAACCAGTGACAACAGTTGAACTCTTGCACTCAATTGGTGGTGGAGCTTCAATCATCGCTCGCCTATTGGCCGACCATGATCTCAATCACACCATGCGCTACTTGTTCGGCGGTGGCGAAGAAATACAAGTCCTCACCAAGGACGTCATTGAAGCCTGTCAAAATCACGAGTCACCGAGTGCACAATGGGTCAATCGGCTGGCAGTTGCATATCCCGATGATCCAGCAGTTGTCGCATCATTACTTTTGAACTACGTCACTTTGGAAGCCGGCGAAGCGCTGTATCTTGACCCAGGTAATTTGCACGCATATCTCAGCGGCACCGGAATTGAAGTCATGGGATCAAGCGACAATGTCGTACGTTGTGGCTTGACTAATAAACACGTTGATGTCAATGAACTTCTCGCAACCGTGGTTGCTCAACCTCTTTCCAACCCAATAGTTCGCGCGACACCAGTCGCCAAAACCGAGGCTGGTCGGTTGTGGAAATACGCAACCCCTGATGCGCCGTTCACCTTATGGGTGCATCAAATCGACGGCACTGAAACTTTGCGGGCCCGCACGCGCGAACTCACTCTGTGTGGAGTAGGAGCAACCAATCTGTTGCAACGTGGTGAAGTGTGTTATCTCGCACCGGGCGAAGAATTGACTTTGAGTGGCAAGGCGACCCTGTTTAGGGTCACCGAAAACGACTAGCTCTGTTAACGACTAGCTCTTTTTGCGTATCTCGACAACGCGATCATGCGAATGATTGACATCATCGCCTTGCGCATCAAGCAACATCGAGCGATCTTTCGCCGCTTCGCGCTCGGCTATTTTCGTGTCAACTCGAGCGATGGCTGCTTCTGCCCCATGCTCGTGAATGAATTCAGCCCATTCAACTAATGCCTCAACCATTTCACTTTCGGGCACAACTGCCACATTTCGGCCCTTCACAAACAAGTGACCGCGCTTGTTGCCGGCAGCAATACCAAGGTCGGCTTCACGCGCTTCGCCGGGTCCGTTGACGACGCAACCCATGACGGCTACTTGCAACGGAATTTTGCGCTCGCCAAATGCTTTCATAGCCCGATTCGCGACATCAATGACATCAATCTCGGCACGACCACAACTTGGGCAAGCAATGAGATCGACGTTCTTTCGTTCGCGCAGACCAAGAGCTTCGAGCAATTGACGTCCGGCACGAGCTTCTTCAACAGGATCAGCCGTGAGGCTGTAGCGAATCGTGTCACCAATGCCTTCAAGCAAGAGAGCAGCAATTCCAGCGGTGGCTTTCAATAAACCGTTCGGCAACGGGCCAGCTTCGGTGACGCCAAGGTGAAGCGGATAATCGGTGACTTCGCTCAGTTGGCGATATGCCTCAACCATGAGTGGAACATTTGACGCCTTCACGCTGATTTTGATCTGATCAAAACCAACTTCATCAAAGTAAGCAATTTCTCGCAGAGCCGATTCGACCATTGCTTCGGGGGTGACCTTGCCGCCGTACTTGTCGTACAGCTCGGGATCAAGAGAGCCGCCGTTGACACCAATACGAATTGGAATACCACGATCTTTAGCTTCTGATGCAACAGCCTTGATGTGTTCAGGTCGACGAATATTTCCTGGATTCAAACGCAGACCGTGCACTCCGGCCTCCATCGCGGCGAGCGCCATCTTGTACTGGTGATGAATATCAGCGATGATTGGCACCGGTGAGCGTGGCACGATTTGCGCGAGACCCTCGGCCGCTTCAATTTCGTTGCACGTACAGCGCACAATGTCGCAACCAGCACCTGCCAAAGCGTAAATCTGTTGCAACGTGCCTTCGACATCGGCAGTCTTAGTGATTGTCATTGACTGCACCGTGATCGGCGCTCCCCCGCCAACAGGAACTTTACCGACCATAATTTGACGGGTAGAGCGGCGATTACTGAGCGAACCAGAGGAGGTTGACATGATTTATATCCTGACAGTGTTTAGAACGGTCTCGTGATATCGAGATACAAACCTGTAAAAGTTAAAAATAACAAAAGTGTCAAAACAACGACAGTGACTGGCCACATCTTTTCGACGTCGGCGCGATACACACGATTCTTTCGACTGCGAATTCGTTCATAAGTGGCGATTGCGGCATGTCCGCCGTCGAAGGGCAACAATGGCAACAAGTTGAAGAGACCAACGAAAACATTGATTGAGGCCAAGACTTCAAGGACCCCAAACAGTCCGTCGCGATTGCCAATATCGCCAGCGACCTGAGTAATACCCACCACAGTGGTTGGGCGCTTCATGGGGTCGGCATTCTTGTCGGTGAGTTGCGTCCATTGGTTGGTTGGGTTAATGACGGTTCCAATTCCAGAAATCGTGCGACCCATGCCATGCCATAAGTCGCTCGCCACATGACTCGACGCCGAGACCAGACCCAATTTGTCGCGACCAAAATTATCGGTACCAACGCCCAGGTAGCCAATACCAGGGGTCGTGTCGGTTGGGTGAGGTGCCAACACAACGTTGACGGATTTTTCTGAACCGTCATCACCCGGACCATCTTCAGTAAAGACAACCGAAATTTCATCACCCGCTTGCAATGAGCGAACCATGGTTCTCAAGTCATCAGCCGAAGCCAACTTTGTTCCGTTAACGGAAACAATCTCGTCGCCAAGTCCGATCCCGGCAGACGCAGCCGGGGAACCTTCAGTCACCGCAAACACCTTGACGACTCCAGTGTCTTGATAACGACCACCGACTGTATAGACGAACATCATGATCAGAACCGCGATGATGATATGCATGATCGAACCAGCGGTGATCACCAACAAACGCCAACGATATGGCTTTGCTGAATACGCGACGTCTTCGTCGCCGGCCTCAACTGGGTCAAGATTGTTCATCCCGACAATGCGCACGAATGCGCCAAGAGGCAACGCCCGAACCCCGTACTCAACACCATTGCGATGAGTGCTCCACAGTTTGGGTCCAAAGCCCATGAAGAACTGGGTGCGCTTCATACCTGCCCAACCAGCGGTTGCGAAGTGGCCGAGTTCGTGCAGAAAGACCGAGATCAACAGACCGACGACCAACACCAGGCTCCACTTGTTGCTCATGCCCAACCAAATCAATAATGCAACGACGGCAATACCCGACAAGACGGCAACCGATTGACGCGGTGACTGAGGGGCGGCACCAGGCTCATCAACGGCCCCGCCGGCCATCATCTCGTCGCGGAAAGCTCGATACAACGTCATTGAGATAACACCTTATGCGCTTCTTCGCGCCCTGCACGGTCGGCCTCAATGATGTCGTCGCTCGACAGAGTGCCATTCGTCGCAGCGTATTTTTGCAACGAAGCTTCAACAACAGCAGCGATGTCGGGCCACTTCAACGATCCGGCTAAGAATGCCTCAACTGCGATTTCATTCGCCGCTGACAAAAATGCTGGTGCAGTACCACCAGTGCGTCCCGCTTGATATGCCAACGACAAACAACGGAATGTTGAAATATCTGGTGCACTGAAATCAAGATGCCTCAGTGTTGACCAATCAATACGGCCGAATGGTGTGCCGATGCGATTGGGATGAGCGAGCGCGTAACCGATGGGTAAGCGCATGTCAGGCATGCTCAATTGCGCCATCGTGCAACCATCGCTGAAATCAACCATTGAATGAATCACCGATTGCGGGTGAACAACAACTTCAATCTGGTCGTAACTCACTCCAAAAAGTTCATGTGCCTCAATAACCTCGAGGCCTTTGTTCATCAACGTCGACGAGTCGATTGTGATCTTTGGACCCATGCTCCATGTTGGGTGAGTTAATGCCTGCTGAACAGTCACCTCTGCAAGATCGCTCAAGGTGCGACCTCTAAATGGACCACCGCTAGCTGTCAACACAATGCGCGATACTTCGACACCTGGCCGAACTGTTGAACGCAAGCATTGATGAACCGCACAATGCTCACTATCAACCGGAACTATTTCGGCGCCAGGTACTGAACGCAATGGCTGGACAACCGGACCAGCAGCAATCAGCGATTCTTTGTTCGCCAGCGCTAACCGCTTGCCTTGTCGCAATGTTTCAAGAGTGACCGGCAGTCCTGCAAATCCGACGACGGCGTTGACAACAACATCTGCACCATTGACAAGTTCGGCCATGTCACGCACGACCGTCACGCCAGGAAGAGCATCGCTTACTTCTTGATGACGCGATACATCGGCCACGGCAACGACAGCAGGTTTGAATTCGCGGGCCTGAGCAATGAGCACATCAATGTTTGAGCCAAGACCGATTCCACTCACTACATATTCAATCTCTGATAGCCCTTGGGCACAGAGAGCGTTCTCGGCACGAACAACGTCAAGAGTTTGGGTACCTATCGACCCCGAACTACCAGCTATCGAAACACGCACGGTACTCACCGTTCACATCACGACGCGTAGGGCTGAAGCACCATCAACAAGTAGTAGGCAGCCGGCAAGACGAACAAGAATCCATCAAAACGATCGAGGACTCCGCCATGGCCACGAATCACTGTGCCGAAGTCTTTGATGTCTAGGTTGCGCTTGAACATGCTCTCGACCAGATCGCCGAGAGGCGCAAGAACTGCAACCAAAATGGCCAACATCAATACTTCACCGACGTTGTTCCAAGTGTCACTTTGCAAACTGACGACCCACATTGCGATCAAGGTTGCGAGTGTTCCACCCATCAAACCTTCAAGGGTCTTATTGGGACTGATCCATGCACGGAGCGGTGTCTTTCCTGCGGCTGAACCAACGAACAATGCACCAACGTCGTTTGCGATCACACCAACCGCAACCATGAACAGGGTATCGGTGCCGACATTTGCCAGACCAGGCACGTTTGAAACTCCGGCCAATAGCGCCGCGAATGAACCCATCATGCCGATCCACAACATGCCAAGTGAGGTGATGGCCATATTGGGCATCGGGCTCGCCTGAATGTTTGTTGCACCGACGAACGAGACCGCCGCAGCCATTAACGCCAAAGTGAACACCAATGGCAAAGCACCGTCGCCGACCCAATAGGCAGCAAGTGGGGCACAAATTGACGCCGTGATACCAACGATTGATGCCGGTCGATATCCCTTGTCAGAAACCTTTTCAAAGAATTCAACAGCGGCGAGACCGCAGACCAAAACAACAATGGCCAACACCGCGACCGGCTTCCAAAGCAGAGCGGCAATGAACGCTGCGAGCATCAACAATCCAACTGCGATTGCCGTTGGCATATCGCGACCAGCAACACCAGGGCGCGCCGGAACACTGCGTTGACCACGATCACTTGGGCGGGCATCTGGACGCGGTCGCGGACCACGTTCAGTTGCTGGACGCGGACGACTGCCGGTCACTGGGCGACCTTGTGTGTCGTCAGTACTAATCGAAATTCGGCCAGTACGACTTGTTCCGCTCGTTCCCGAGGTGTCATCACGACGAACATTCGGGATCGGTCGAGTTGACGTACCGGTCGTGTCGTCACGGCGTGTTCCACCCGTAGATTCGCCAAGTCGAACGCGCGGACGACCACTGCTGCCCGAATCGTCGGGACGAGGAGTTGCACCTGATGGACGATCGGGAATTGGACGCGGTGCAGTGCCTGAATAGGAACCCCACACATCGATTTCGCCAGTCTCATCAACTGACTGGGTCTCACGCGAAACATCACGCGACGATTCACGCGGAATCGGCCGAGACACCGCACCAGATGGATCGTCGCCGAATAGGCGCGGCAACTCTCCGGTGGACTTTTCCGTCCAATGCGGAAGTGATCCAGTGTCGTTATCACCAAAACTCAAAGGAGCTGGCTCGTCGTCACCTTCGTCGTCGGAGAATCGGAGTTCACCGAAGTCTTCGAATTCATCGTCCTGGCCAGAGCCAGAACCTTTGCGCCACATGTCATCGCTCATGGTCCCGTCCTTTCAGACTTCCAGAAGTTCTTGTTCTTTACGTTGCACGGCCTTGTCGATGTGTTCAACATGGTCGTGTGTGATCTTGTCTAGTTCTTTTTCAGCACGATCTAGTTCATCTGCCGATACTTCGCCGTCTTTTTCTGCGGTTTCTAACTGTTTACGGGCATCCCGGCGCACATTTCGTAGGGCAACTCGCCCATCCTCAGCCATATTCTTGACCAGTTTCACGTAGTCCCGGCGGCGTTGTTCGGTCAACATCGGGAAATTGAGACGAATGATGACTCCATCGTTCGACGGCGACATACCCAGATCGCTATCACGAATGGCCTTTTCGATGGCATTCAAAGATCCGCGGTCGTGAGGCTTAATGACCAGCGTGCGGGCCTCGGGAACCTGAAAACCAGCCAGTTGCTGCAACGGGACATCGGCACCATAATAATTCACCATGAGCTTCTCCACGAGGGCAGGAGTGGCCCGACCAGTGCGGATCGTCGTGAATTGAACTTGGGCGTGCTCGACGGCTTTGTCCATCTTGTCGATGGCTTCGAGCAAAATATCGTCAGTCACCCGACCAGCGTACCTATGGCTTGACCCTCAAGAACGGATCTGATGTTTCCGGGGGTACTCACATCAAAGACCACAATCGGGATTTTGTTGTCCCGACAAAAGGCGATCGCCGTGGCATCCATGACCCGAAGTTCTTTTTCGATGACATCTTTGTGGGATATGCGGTCGTAACGGGTGGCCGTGGGATCAAGTTTGGGGTCCGCGGTGTACACCCCGTCAACGCCAGAGTGAGTGCCCTTCAAGATGGCTTGAGCATCAATTTCGGCGGCCCGCAAAGCAGCAGCGGTGTCAGTCGTGAAGAACGGGTTACCCGTTCCGCCAGCGAAAATCACAACGCGACCTTTTTCCATATGGCGTTCAGCGCGACGACGAATATACGGTTCGGCCACTTTGGGCATTTCGACGGCAGTCATGACTCGACTGTGCTGACCCACTCGTTCGAGTGCGTCTTGCAGTGCCAAGCCATTCATCACGGTTGCGATCATGCCCATGAAGTCGGCTTGAGCCTGATCCATTCCCTGACCCGCGCCTTTCATACCACGCCAGAAGTTGCCACCACCAACGACAACCGCGATGTCAATCTTGAGATTCTCGCGGACGTCTTTGATTTCGGTTGCGACTTGATGCAGCACGCCACTGTCGAGTCCGAAACCGGTCGGTTCAGCCAAGGCCTCACCCGACAGTTTCAGCACGACCCGCTTCCATGCGGGACGGTCGGCCTGACGGGAAGAACCAGCGTCAGTTCCGGCCATGATCAATCAGCCGATCTCGACTTGAGCGAAACGAATAATCTTCGCGCCACCCAAAATTTGGGTTACCGACTGCTTGTCATCTTTGGCGTATGGCTGTTCAACCAAGCACACATCTTTGAAGAAACCGCTGATACGACCTTCGACGATCTTGGCCAAAGAAGCTTCGGGCTTACCTTCGTTGCGACTAATCGCTTCAAGGGTGGCCTTCTCTTTTTCAAGAACATCAGCGGGGATTTCTTCACGATTCAAATACTTGGGGCGAGCAAACGCAATGTGCACAGCGATGTCGTGAGCGAGTTCAACTGAACCGCCTTCGAGTTCGACGAGCACGGCATTCACTCCACGTCCACTTTGGATGTGCTGGTAGCTGTCGACGATGTTTCCAGCTGCGCCTTCGATGCGCACGACTTCACCAAGTTCAATCTTTTCTTTGAGAACAATCTTGAGATCGTCAAGAATTGCGGAACGCTCAGCAACTGCTGCTTCACCTTTGGCCGCAACAAGTTCGGCCAAAGCTTGAGCTTCGCCCTTGAACTGATCGCTGCCGGCCACGAAGTCGGTTTCTGATTTGAGCTTGACAATGGCGCCAACGTTGTTGGTCACGACAAGAGCGACAACGCCTTGATTATTGTCGCGGTCATCGCGCTTGGCTGATGCAGCCAAACCTTTTTCGCGCAACCACTGCTTGGCCTCTTCAATGTCACCATTATTATTTTCGAGGGCCTTCTTGCAATCCATCATGCCGGCGCCAGTGGACTGGCGCAGACTCTGAACATCTTTGGCTGTAAACGACATTTCTTAAGCCTCCGGGGAAGATTCGGCAGGAGTCTCAACTGATGCATCAGCAGCAGGTGCTTTTGTCGCAGCAAGACGAGCTTCACGCTCGGCTTGTGCAGCAACGGCCTGCGTACGGGCGGTTGCTTGGTTCGCCGCGAACTCGGCCTTTTCGGCGTCGCTCTTTTCGGGGGCAACCAAACCAGGATTGCGCTTCGATGCGATGTAACGACCTTCAATCACTGCTTCAGCAATCATCTTTGACATCAATTCGTTGGCACGAATTGCGTCGTCGTTACCCGGAATCGGGAACGTGATGAGATCTGGATCAACGTTGGTGTCGACGATTCCGACGATCGGAATACCGAGTTTGTTCGCCTCAGTCACGCCAATGTGTTCTTTCTTGGTGTCGATGATGAACACACACTGCGGGCGCTTGGTCATGTGGCGAATACCGCTGAGGTTCTTCTGCAACTTGGCCAATTCGCGACTCTTCAAAAGAGCTTCTTTCTTCGGCATCAAAGCGAAATCGCCAGCCTCTAAGAGACGCTCAAGTTCGAGCATCTTCTGCACGCGCTTGTAAATGGTTTCGAAGTTAGTGAGCATTCCACCCAACCAACGTTCGTTGATGTACGGCATGCCGCACTTCTCGGCAAACCCAGCAATCGGATCTTGTGCCTGCTGCTTCGTACCGATGAACAGAACCGAACCGCCACCGGCAACCAAGTCACGCACGAATGCGTACGCGGTCTCGATGCGCTCAAGGGTCTGCTGCAAGTCGATGATGTAAATGTCGTTGCGCTCACCAAAGATGAATCGACGCATCTTGGGGTTCCAACGACGGGTTTGGTGACCGAAGTGAACTCGGGCTTCTAAAAGTTGACGCATCGTGACGATGGCCATAGCACTGTCCTCCTGATTCTGCGGTTAGGGGCACGGGACCTCGCATCACAAAGTGACGACCGCAGGATGAGGACCATACGTTTTGATGTTGTGCAAGAACTTGTTTCTTGCTGGACACACGCTAGCGGGACTTTGCCCAAATCTGCCATCTCACCTGCCAAAAGAGGCAGCACAACTCAACCGACTTTGGGTGGGGCGACCACCGATGCGGGAGTTCGGAATCAGGCGAACCCGCGAACGGCGGCGCGCCAAAAATGATGTGGGATCGACATAGCGGGCTGGCTTTCCTTCAATGATGTATCGCATACTGAGATGAATAAGACCGTCCGACGTCCCGAGACGCTGACCGGCCTGCACAACCTGTCCCGACATCACCTGTGGATCTCGAATGAGACCACCGATCGTTACCAAGACCTCGGGGCTGAAACCAGATTTCGGGTCTGGGTCGATCGTCACGAACTGCTGGTCGACCACTGTTCCCGCGAACGTGATGTGCCCCGCCACCGGAGTGATGATTTCACGACCGAGCGACGGCTCAAAGTCGATCGTTCGGTGCCCGGCACAAAATTCGCACGAGGGTTCGACATATGGAAATACCACTGCACCGCTCACGGGAGGAATCAAACAATTGGCGGCAACGAAAAAGGCAAGGAGAATCACCAATCACTGTGCGCCATCTCAATCGCGTTGCGGTGATCCGTCTCTGTATCTAAACGCCGGGATTAAACACCGGCGGCTGACATGCGCGCCCGCAACATGATGATCGCCTTCGAGTGAATCTGTGACACTCGGCTTTCGGTCACCCCGAGCACCGAACCAATTTCGGCCAAGGTCATGCCTTCGTCGTAATACAGCGCAACTACCGTACGTTCACGCTCGGGCAGGCTGCGAATTTCTGAACGCATCGTTTGCCGCAACTCTTGATCTTCAACAATTGCGTCCGGACCCTGATCGGGTGACGCTGGCAATTGCCGTTGCTCACCATCTAAGCCGCCACCCACAACATGGTCAAGCGGACCAACGTTTGCTACCGAAATTGTTGACAACCACTTGTGCAACTCATCGTTGTCAATGCCAAGTTCGGCGCAAATTTCTTCATCAGTTGGTGCTCGTTTGAATTGATTACCTAACTTCGCGACCGCTGTTTCGATTTGTCGAGAACGTGAACGCACTGAACGCGGCACCCAATCAAGTGCGCGCAATCCATCGAGGATTGCGCCTTTAATACGCGGCACTGCAAAAGTTTCAAATTTGAAACCTCGACTCGGATCAAATCGATCAACGGCATCCATCAAACCAAAGACACCCGTGCCATTGAGTTCACCAGTGTCAATACCTGCGGGTAAACCAGCAGCAACACGACCAGCGACGAATTTGACGAGAGGTGAATAATGCACGATCAATTGATCACGTGCGGCTTCGTCACGATCTTCAACCCAACGTGTCCACGCGCGTTCAATGGCCGGCGACGTACGCGACGGTTTCTCTTCGGGCGCATCCAGGTTGTCGGAGTTAATGTCGGGCTCGGTCATGTTGTCAAAACGGTGTCAAGTCGGTGTAAAAGTGGCTACAAGTTCGGAACATTAGGCCCGAGGATGAGTACTTGTATACACCGACCGTAGACGCTCTTTACTGACGTGCGTGTATCGCTGGGTCGTGGCTACATCGCTATGGCCCAAAAGTTCTTGAACCGAACGCAAATCGGCCCCTCCATCAAGCAAATGGGTGGCGTAGGTATGGCGCAATGCGTGCGGGTGCGTGGGATTGACCGAACGTTCGTCGAGTACCCGTCTGACGTCACGGGTGCCGAGTCGCCTGCCATGAGCATTCAGAAACAGTGCAACCCCTGACGCCTCGCCCACTACCTCGAATCGCGACTTCAACCAATCACTCACGGTCTCGATAGCGGCGAGCGACATCGGAACTCGACGCTCTTTGCCACCCTTACCCCATACCGTCACCACGCTTCGCTTGCGGTCGACGCTGTCAATATCAAGGTTGCATAGCTCGCTCACGCGCAGTCCGCTTCCGTACAGCACTTCAATCAACGCATCGTTACGTCGGCGTCGCCACAAGGGTTCGCTTTCGTCAACCTCAATCGGTTCTAAAAGCGTCTGCAGTTCTGGTCCGTCGAGAACTCGAGGTAGTCGACCCTCTCCCGTTGGTGCGCGTAATGCGACTGCTGGATCAATCTCAACTAAACCTGTGCGGCGAGCCCATGAAAAATAGCGACGTAACGACGAGGCCTTACGCGCAATGCTGCGCTTGGCATATGAACGAGTTCCGAGATATGCCAAGTAACGGCGCAAGATCAAACGATCGACTTGGGCTGGTGCATCTGCCAAACCTCGTTCAGCCCATTCAACAAAATCAACAAGATCGCTGCGATACGCCGCCAGTGTGTTTTCGGAAACCGATGTCAACGAACCAATGAAGTCATCGACTCCCCAAGGCGTGCTGAGCGGCTGTTTCACATGATCAGAGTACTGAGTCGATGGGACCCTTATCGGGCACCAATTCGCTCAAACCAGCCAGCCGTGCACATGAGCCAGCCATGCGCTTCAAGTCGACCAAGACTCACCGCGACGTCACCAAAGGACATCGCTAACTTCTCGTCAGCCAAACGAGCGACATCATTCAGTGTCAGCGGATCACTTGTGATGAGATCGAGAACTTCAGAGTCGGGCCACAGTGGTGGTTGCCGAGAATCGAAACTTGGCACTTGTCGACGAGTATCAAGGCCAAGAGCAATCAACACATCGTCGGGCTCGATTGCAACCAATGCCCCATCGCGAATGAGCATGTTCGTTCCTTGCGCAGCTTTTGTTGAAGTTGCACCAGGAACCGCCATCACAGTGACGCCTCGATCAAGTGCTTCGCGCACTGTAATTAACGAGCCTCCATCAAGACGAGATTCAACAACCAATAGAACCTCGCTCAACGCGGCGATGATTCGATTGCGTAATGGAAATCGATACGGCAATGGACTGGTTCCAGGAGGATTTTCCGATAGCAGCAAGCCTTGCTCACCAACCTCTTTCCATAACCCGTGGTGTTCTCGTGGATAGACCACATCAAGGCCAGTTGCAACTACCGCGATGGGACCAGCATTTATTGAAGATTCACTATGCGCCGACAGCACTCCGCGGTGTGCCGCCGCATCAATGCCGCGGGCCAAGCCCGAGACCACTGCGACACCATTTTGCGATAGCACTTTGCCGAACTTGTATGCGGTAGTTCGACCATGCTCAGTTGCATTACGCGTGCCAACAATTCCGACTCGTCGTCGATTGAGCAAATCAAGGTCACCTCGCGAGTACAACAAAGGTGGAGCACTCTGATCATCGTTCAATATTGCTGGATAATCGCCACGTCCAACAATGTGTAAGTCCATGGTTGAAAGAGATTCGGCAAGCTCTACCGAGTCACGGAGGGCTTCGCACCAGACATCGCCGAGCATGCGGGTAACCGTTTTTGAACAACGTGTTGTCAGCAGCGCGTGAATATTCGGCGGAATATCAACCAGGGAAATATCAACAAGGGGAATATCAACCAGTGGCGCGCGACGATCGATTGACCATTCACGCAATACCGCAGTCACTACGCAGGGTTCTCCAAGCGACAACAAGGTCCGAATACGTTTTGGAGTCATCCATGGCAACAGGGCGAGTCGAGTCGCAACCTCTTTTTGCAAATCATTAGGCATCGTTAGATCGCTTGCCGCAAATCATCGCCTCGACGCGGAGCAATCCGCGCGCGCAATGCCAACGCTGCAGCAATATGTCGATCAGTCAGCGGACCTTCGTACACCTCACGATCGGCCAAGGTTCGGGCGACTCGCCGCACTCGATGAAGGCCTCGCCCCGTGAGGCGTCCAATTTCGAGTTCATACCGCAACAGATTCATACCCGAATCAGAAACTGGGGCGAATTGTTCGAGTAATTGACCCGAAAGCCTTGCGTTCAACATCCCCTGTCGCTCAAGTGCGATTGACTGAGTGCGCAAAACGCGCGTGGCAACAGATTCGGTGTTCTCGCCTAATTCACTACCAAGCAATTCTTCAACACCTGGGCGATGTACCAAAACACGCACGTCAAAGCGATCAAGAAATGGACCGTTGAATCGTCGCCGATATTTTGCAAGTGCAGCCTCGTCGCATTCACATGAACCAGGGGCACCTCCGCCACACGGACATGGGTTGGTTGCACCGATCAATGTGAATCGTGCTGGCAACGACACTCGGGTATTCGCCCGCGCGACTCTTACCACCCCTTCCTCAAGCGGCTGGCGCAATCCGTCAAGTGTTGATGGTGCAAACTCGCCCAATTCGTCAAGAAACAAAACTCCCCCGTGCGCCAATGACACTTCACCTGGGCGCATTGACGCTGACCCACCTCCCACGATTGATACCGCGCTTGCCGAATGATGTGGCATGCGAATCGGTGGACGAGTGACAAGACCGTTGGGTGGAAGTTGTTCGCCAGCTGCCGATCGAATCATCGTTGCTTCAAGTGCAGTCTGATCATCGAGCAACGGCAAAATTCCCGGCATGCGTTGGGCCAACATCGTCTTTCCCGATCCCGGAGGTCCGACAAGCAAGAGGTGATGTCCGCCACTCGCTGATAGTTCAAGACCAAGACGAGCCGCCGCTTGACCGCGAACATCAGATAGGTCAGGCGTTTTCTCGGTTATGTTCTCAGCTACTTTGAGTTCGCTGATATCGGGCCACGCCATATTGCCAACAAGGCATTCGGCAACCTGGCGCAACGTTTGCGCAACTCGCACCGAAGGAGGGCGAGCAATTCGAGCTTCAGCGACATTGCCCGCAGGCACGATGACACCGCTCAATGGCTTGATCGAAGGCATCGAGTAGTCACTGTCATTTTCGTGGGTCGAACTCTCGTCGCGAAGCGCCATCACCATCGGCGCAACGCCGCTCACGGCACGAACTCGACCATCAAGTCCAAGTTCACCGATAAATGCCCAACCTTCAGCACATTCAGCAGGAAGTTGTTCATCGCTGATGAGCAATGCGATGGCAATCGCAAGATCAAGTGCGCTCCCCACTTTCTTGTGAGTTGATGGAGCAAGATTTAACGTGATCCGCCGACTGGGCCAATAAAAACCACTCGTCACTATGGCCGCCCGGACCCGATCTCGGGCCTCACGACAGACATCATCGGGACGCCCCAAAATCGTAAACCCTGGCAGCCCAAGTCCAATATGTGTTTCGACGATGACTTGACAGCCAGTCGCAGCAACAACGCTTGCAGTACGTACCGCAGACAACATGATTCCCTCCAAAATGATTGACGGCAGAGATTTCTGCTTGAGACAGTGTGGGAATCACCTTGTTTTCACGGTGAACGGCGTCGTGACATAACTCTGTGGATGAATTCTGAGAGACTGTGCTTTCATGAATTTCGCCAGCCATCTTCGAAAAGTTCTCGCAACTTCTGGATGTGCTCTTGCCTTGACCACATTGAGTGTTGCTTGTAGCGATACCGAACACAGTGGTGCCAATTTTTGCGGCAAGTTAGACAAGCAATTGCCCGGACTCACTGGTCCGCTGACGGCTACATCTGACATCAGAGATTTACTGAGTCGCTATCAGGGCTTAGCCAAGATCACGCCACTCGTCATTGAAGCCGACTGGAAAACAGTGACTGATCTCATCAAACAAGCAGCCGAAGTTGATCCCGAGGACCCGCTCAGTCGTCAAGAGCTTTCTGACGCGGCGTATCAAGCCGAACGACCAGCTCGCAATATTGCAACGTGGGTTGAATCGACGTGCGGTTTAGCAATGCCTGACGTCATTGGACTTGAGGGCAGTATCGCCCCTGCGACAACTGTTGCGCCGTAGCGCAAACAACTCAGCGAATTTCGCCGCGCTTCAAAATTACTTTGTCGACTAAACCGTATTCTTGGCCCTGTTCAGCAGTGAACCAGCGATCGCGTTCGGCGTCAGCCTGAATACGCTCGAGGGTTTGACCCGAGTGGAATGCAGTGAGTTCAGCCATGCGGCGCTTGGTATATCCGAGTTGTTCAACCTGAATCGAAATGTCGGTGGCCTGACCGCGCAAACCTGCGAGGGGCTGATGCATCATGATGCGGGCGTTCGGCAACGTGTAACGCTTACCTGTCGTTCCGGCGGTCAACAAGAATTGACCCATCGAAGCAGCAAGTCCCATGCACACCGTTGCAACGTCGCAGCTGACGAATTGCATGGTGTCGTAGATGGCCATACCTGCGGTCACTGAACCGCCAGGGCTGTTGATGTACAACCAAATATCGGCCGCCGGATCTTCGCCTTCAAGATAAAGCAACTGAGCACAGATTTGGTTGGCCATGTCGTCATTGACGTCGGTGCCCAACATGATGACGCGATTCTTCAAGAGGCGGGTGAAGATGTCGGCACGGCCTGCGCCGTCGCCAGAGTCAAGTCCCATGGGATGAGTTGCATCAAAAGTCATACGAGGAGACTACCTCTCGGTATGACACAATGTCGGAGTGGCAACACCTGAAAAATTCACACCAAATACGGACGACCTGCTCCTAAATAATCAAAAGTTTTCGGCGAATTTTCCCGATCGTGGACTCGCTCTGGCCCCAAAGCGCCATTTGGCCATTGTGGCGTGCATGGACAGCCGTATGGACATTTTCCAGATGCTCGGACTCGCCCACGGAGATGCGCACATTATTCGTAACGCTGGCGGCGTGGTCACTGACGATGTCATTCGGTCGCTGGTACTTTCCCAACGTCGCCTCGGCACGCAAGAAGTGATCTTGATTCATCACACCAATTGCGGACTCCACAATGTTGATGAGGATGATTTCAAACACGAGATTGAAGATGAGTGCGGGATCCGTCCTTGGTGGGCTCTTGAATCATTCCGTGACCCTTTTAAGAGCGTCACCCAAAATATGAAACGTCTAGCGATGAGCCCGTTCATCAAACACAAAATGCATATCCGCGGTTTTGTTTATGACGTCGAAGACGGCCTTCTGCACGAGGCGCCTAGCGCCTGACACCCGACAGCACTACTGCTACTCGCGCAGTGTTTGAGAGTTCGGCACGGAACGACAACAGGCCAGCGACACCCGCGGTTCCAGTTGGACTTGCATCAATCAAAGTCATTTGAGGTGCTACTCGCGATGCATCAACAACATGTAGTTCTGAAGCGACCACAACTTTGCCCCGCGTACGGCGAATCTGCGCAATATCTGCAACCCAGTCATACGTCTCATCATCAAGGATTCCGTCAGCCAAAGAAACCGGTTCGTTTTCCCAGGCCCACATGTGTTTGGTCCAATGTTGCGCGGGATTCGGATCTGATTGTGCTGTATCCCAGGCTCGCGATAACGGAGCACAGCCTTCGGTCTGCACCGCAACCAATGGTGCACTCATTCCTGCTTCGCCCAGACCACGCGACACTGATGCTGCAAATGCACCACCGCCAACTTGCACAAAGACAGCATCAAGAGCAGTGATATTTTCTTGGGCAAGTTGCTGAGCCATTTCCCAGCCAATCGTTCGCCCACCATCAAGACATAATGCATTTTCGGGACCCTGCACGCTGAAAGGAATCGAACCGCCGTTCACTGCCTCACGGAATCGCAAAACGGTCGGATCGCCAGGCGGGTCTTCAGCACGTCGCGGGCAGCGATGAATATGCGCTCCAAGTTCGGTGAGTTTTTCAACGACCAAGCCTCCAGCCCACTCGGGAATAAAAACATCAATCGGCCAATTTGCTGATGCAGCCAAAGTAGAAGCAGCGATTGCTGCGTTGCCACACGACGAAATCGCCAGCGTTGGACGCGAAGACCGATCGACCCATGGTGCAACACCTAGTTCTTCGGCGACCACGAGATGAAGCAAAATCGCCATCAAATGTCGCGCTTTCTGACTTCCTCCAACATTGTGTGTCTCATCTTTGACCCACACGCCGCCAGGAGATTCAAATGACAAGTGATCACTCAAGGCAGATTGAAACAGCATCGGTGTCGTCATAAAACCAACGCCGCCAACCTGGGCAATCGCCCGATCTACCTCTTCAACGACCGCAACTGAACGATGATCCGACATACCCCGTGCCATAGCAAACTGCCACCACATCATGTTGCGACGAAATGCAATGAATGGATTGTGATGATTTTCAACAACATGTTGATCGTTCTCGTCGATCAACAAAACATGACGTCGATCGCCTTTTTCATGTGGACAACGCCACGGTGCAAACGTGTCGACCGAAACCTTTTCGGCACACGTTGCACACGTGAATCCAGACATTTGTGACTTCAGCCTTTGGCGACGCGGGCATTGAAATCGGTGATCATTTCATCCCAGATCGGCAGGTAGCGGCGCAGACCCTTCCAGAAAGATTGATCTCGACGAGCTTCAAACAGTTCGAACGGCGTGCCCTGCTGTTCAACCCAGGTGTAATAACCCAAGTTGAAAATACGGTTGCGATCGCGCTCGGTGCATTCGATCATGTCCTCAGTTGTGACGTGGCCAAAGTGGCGGCCAAATACTTCGGCTGCATCAACATCGGTCATTTCGCCATTGAAACGATCAGCGAGAGTGGAAACGCGCGAACTTGGGTACAACGCTCCACCATCGGTGGCAACCGTAATCACTGCTTCATCTGGACCAAGGTTGAGCAACTTCGATGTCTTGATCGCAGCAAGCGTGTTGCAGATTGACGAGAAGCCAAAGTGCGCAAGCGCATCAATGAGTTCGGCCGACAAGCCCTTTTTCTCGGCCAGATAAGCACGACCTGCAGGCGTATTGAAGAGAACATCAAGCTCATCGGTTGCACGGTCGCTGATTCCGCAGATGACATCGCTATTCGTGATGTTGTGAATCAATGGAATGTGCTTGTCACCAATTCCTTGAATGTTGTGTTCACCAAATCCATTTTCCAGCATGGTCGGACATTCGAGTGCTTCAACAGACACTATTTTTGCGCCGTAATCATCTTTCAAACGATCACCAGCGGCGATGGTTCCGGCTGAACCAGTTGCCGACGTGAATGCCGCGAGAGAAATATCGCGGCCAGCCTTTTTCATTGAGTCACGCACGGTTTCGAATACGTGACCTAACGCACGACCGGTCACTTCGTAATGTCCAAGGTGATTCGAGAATTCACAGAATTGATTAAAAATGAAGTTCACTGGGTCTTTATCAAGTTCGTTGCATGCGTCATAGATTTCTTTGACGTTGCTTTCGGTTCCGACAGTCTTAATGACATCCTCGGCTGGGTTTGCACACCACTCGTCAAGCCAATCAAAACGTTCTTGACTCATGCCCGCTGGCAAAATCGCAACACCACGACAACCCATAATGCGACTGATCGCCACACCACCGCGCGCATAGTTTCCGGTTGATGGCCAAATCGCACGGTGATACGTCGGATCAAATTGCCCAGTCACAACACGGGGCGCCAGACACGAGTACGCCGCAAGCACTTTGTGCGCGGTGATCATCGGAAAGCGATCACCAAAAACAACAATGATTGGGTTCGCCACGCCAGTAAGCGATGACGGAAGAACAACATGGTTGGGAACGTTGACGCGATTCCCCGCGAGATCGTTGTACCAATGGACGCGCCATAGGTTGCGGGCGTCGGGTCCCTGTGGATTCGCATCGCCGACGATGGTCGGATCAACCGACGCAGGATTCGCCATTTGCGCAAAGGTGGGCAGCACGATGCCCTGTTCACGGAATCGGGCGACGCTGTTCGAGAGGGCCTTCGGATCAACGACTCGATCGGCTAGACCGAATTGGTTTTCAAGGGCGGCAATTGTCTCAGAACTCACGGAGGTGATGGTCACCTTTACAGTTTGTCAAAGAAACTGACCTTCGCACTGTCTTGCCACTAGATCATCGACACATCATCTGGGTAATTTTCCAAGTAACTACTTGCGTTATTCAGATATCCTGCCCAATGTGGCAACCGGACACACCAAACAACGCATTATTGAGCACTTGCAGGTGGCCAAAACTTCGACCGCCCCAGAAATGGCCAGGATGTGCGACGTCACCGATGCCGCCATGCGCCAACACCTTGAACAGCTAGAAAACGAAGGCCTGGTACTGCGAGACTCCCAACCCAACAGTGGCTCGAGCCGAGGGCGACCGGCAGTGCATTGGGTGCTGAATCCCGAACAGTTGCAAAGTATTTCTGACAGTTTCCCCGAGACCTTCCCCGATCGCCACCACGATCTAGCGGTCGATCTTCTATTGGGCATCACCGAATCGTTTGGCCCTGAAGCGATCCAGTCGGTTTTGACCCGTCGGGGTGAGCGGTTAGCAAAGCATTACCAAACACTTTTGGCAGACCTGCCACTTGCCGAGCGCGTCGAACGACTCGCAGTTGCGCGAGATGCCGAGGGATACCGCGCCGAAGCCAGCGTTGCTGCAGACGGAAGCCTTCTATTGACCGAACACCATTGTGCAATCGCCCAAGCCGCGGCGGCATGTGCAGGAATATGCGAATCAGAACTTGTCGTTTTTCGCGCTGCACTTGGGCCAGATACGACCGTTGAACGCGTGCAATTTGCACCAGCCGGTGACGGCCGATGCAGTTACCGCATCAGCTCTCGATGATCTCGGAGATCTGCATCACCGGCGTGATGTTGGTGTAGTTCGCCACATCGGCCATGACATCACCCGTTAATGGTGAGCCCATGGCACTCTGAAAGACCTCAAGCGAATCAAAGGTCATATGCACAGCAGCTTCATAAGGTCCGTTGATGACCTTGTCGATTTGAGTGCCGACCGGGTTCCAAGCCTTGGCAACTAGCGGCACGTGGGTGGTGCGGTAGTAGTCATGATTGAAGGTTGAACCTTCGGCGGATGGGTAAAGGACTGATACGCGAATCATGAATGAGACCGTACTACTTCCCTCCCAGTTCCCCGTAGCCTGACAACCGCTTACACGACTTTGCGGGCGTGGCGAAACTGGCAGACGCGCAGGATTTAGGTTCCTGTTCCGAAAGGAGTGTGGGTTCAAGTCCCTCCGCCCGCACTCGAACACCCGCTAGAACAGTGTCATGACTCGAATCGTCGACCTGTCCACTCCGGCGCTCATAGTTGACCGCCAAAAGTTTGATACCAATGTGGCGACAATGGCCGCGGTTCGACCTGGCCTCACCGTGCGCCCACATGTCAAAGCCCACAAGTCGACTGCGCTTGCGGCTCAACTCGCTGCAGTTGGGCATACCGCGTTTACC
>JBAXIP010000004.1:0-36759 GCA_037138315.1 Actinomycetes bacterium | reverse complement strand
CCTACGAGTACACCCAGATGTACCCAGGCTTCGCCAAGACCGCTCGCGACGAAGGCTTTGCCGAAATCTCCGATTGGTTTGAAACTTTGGCTCGCGCCGAGAAGAGCCATGCTGGCCGTTTCCAGCAGGGCCTCGACGCACTCTGAGTTTCGTCTGAGTGAATGCTGTTGGGGTGCTCGACCTATGTCGGGCACCCCAAATAGCTCTGAAGTTTTTTCCTAATTCCGCAATATCAACCTGAACGAGATCTCCCCATGACGATTACTTACGATCCCAAGCATCCGAAGTATCTCGATGAAAAAGATGTACGCGACGAACTCACTCGTGTTTACGATCTGTGTCATGGTTGTCGACTGTGCTTCAAGTTCTGCACATCGTTTCCAACTCTTTTCGATTTCATTGATCAGCATGAAGACCAAGATGCCGGCCGACTGACTCCGGCTCAGCAAGATCAAGTCATTGACGAATGTTTCCAATGCAAATTATGTTATGTCAACTGTCCTTATATTCCTGGACAAAGCGAATGGGAACTTGATTTCCCGCGTTTGATGTTGCGCGCTGACTCGATGCGCCATAAGAACGATCAAGTGTCGTTGCGTGACAAGGTCACGACCAACGTGTTGGGTCACACCGATTTGATTGGCAAAGTTGCTGTAAAGACTGCTCCCCTCATGAACAAAATGATGGGCGCAAAGCCAGGTTCGCTGATTCGTAAAGCCATTGAAGTGACCTCCGGCGTTTCCAGTGAACGGGTGCTGCCACCTTTTGCGAAGCAACGATTCACGACATGGTTTAACCGTCGCCCCAAGTTGAAAATCGGCAAGCGTCAGGGACGCGTTGCACTTTTCCCGACATGCCTCGTCGAGTACCAGGCTCCCGAAGTCGGTCACGACCTCATCAAGGTCTATGAACGTAACGGCATCGAATGTTCATTGGCTGATACGACGCAATGTTGTGGCGCCCCGTTCTTGCACAGTGGTGATATCGACAGTTTCACCAAGATCGCCGAGAAGAATGTCAAAGCACTTGCGAATACCGTGCGTAAGGGCAACGACATCGTCGTGCCGCAACCGACGTGTGGTTACGTCTTGAAGAAGGATTACCTCGACTACGTAGGTGGCCCCGACGCCGAACTCGTTGCGGCCCATACCTATGATGCGAGCGAATACCTGATGAAGATACATAAGGCCGACGGCACTGTTTTAGATACTGAGTTCAATGGTGATGTTCCCGAGACCATTACGTATCACACTCCGTGCCACTTACGAGCGCAGAATATCGGATTGAAGAGCCGTGACTTGATGAAGCTCACTGGTGCAAAAATCAAACTGGTCCAACAATGTTCGGGTATCGACGGCATGTGGGGTCTTCGTGCAGAAAATGCTGAACTCTCGATTCCTATTGGTCAAAAACTTGGTGCCGAAATTATTAAGGCCGATAGTGATGTCATCACTGGTGATTGTCATTTGGCCAACGGAGCAATTAACGAACAAACTGGACGCGTGTCGTTGCACCCCATTCAATTGGTTGCACGTGCATACGGAATTCCTGAAGAACAACCCCTGAAGTAATTTCTAAAACTGGAGAAACTCATGAATACGTTGACCCCCCGTAAACTTTCATTGTCAGATATCGCTGATGTGCGTGCCTACGAGCGCGAGCGCGAAGAATTTAAAGCGCGAGTTCTCTCACTCAAAGAACGTCGTCGTTTGTCGCTTGGCACGATTGTTTCGGTGATGTTTGAAAATCGTGACACGATTCGTTATCAGATTCAAGAGATGGCTCGGGTTGAACGTTTATCTACCGACGAAGAAATTCAGGGTGAGATCGACATCTACAATCCGATGATTCCTGAACCAGGACAGTTGTGTGCCACCTTGTTCATTGAATTGACGAGCGAAGAACAAATGCAAGAGTGGTTGCCAAAATTGGTGGGTATCGAGAGCTCAATCGTTTTCCGATTGGCTAACGGTCGTGAAGTTGCGGCAATCACCGAAGCTCAACATGAGAGTCAATTGACCCGTGATTACATCACCGCTGCAGTCCATTATCTGCAGTTCGCCTTCTCATCAGACGACATTGAAGCCTTGGCTCAAGGAGGGGCAGTACTGGTCTGTACTCACCCCGACTATTTGGAAGAAATCACCTTGTCGCCGGCCAACCTGGCTGAGTTCCTCAACGATTTACGCAACTGACCACACTTTTTCTCCCGATTAGGGCAGGTCAGAGCGATATTTGAACTTGCCTATTCACAAACGTACAAGAGCCTTCTATTGTCTCGCTCTAAGAGAAGTCGTTGCGAGTATCGGAGCGATGTCACTTGGGGGAATCCAATGGAAGTCATATGGCGTTCGCTGGGATCATGCCGGGGTCTAGACCCTGAAATGTTCTTTCCAGAAACCGAAGATCAGGCTGATATTGCGAAAATGGTCTGCCACGGGTGCGATGTACGCATCTCGTGTCTTGAGCATGCGTTAGCAAGTCGAGAAAAAGTTGGTGTGTGGGGCGGGGCCACCGAGCGCGAGCGTCGACGTCTCATTCGCCAACGTCGGCGCGTTGCTTGACCGTCGCACTGCCTAACGTGTCTCGCTAGCCTCAACTGCATGGCCGAGGCACCCCAGACTTCTGAGATCACCCTTGAATCAATTGGTGGTTGGCCCGAACTGATTTCTTCGCTGCTTGATCGCCACGACCTTGATGCGGCCCATGCCCGAGCGGCGATGACCAATATTTTGTCGGGCTCGGCAACGCCAGCGCAACTCATCGGATTCGTTGTCGCTCTTCGTGCTAAGGGTGAAACGCCCGAAGAACTTTCTGGTCTACTTGACGCGGTTCTTGAAGCAGCAACTTTGGTTCCACTCGACGATGCCACTCGTGAGCGGGCGATTGACATCGTGGGTACCGGTGGCGATCGCAGTCATTCGATCAATGTCAGCACGATGTCGGCAATCGTTGTTGCCGGCGCAGGAGTGCCAGTGTGTAAACACGGAGCGCGCGCTGCTTCGTCGCAGTGTGGTACTGCCGATGTACTTGAAGCCTTAGGTGTGGCAATTGAGTTGTCGCCAGAGGGTGTCAAGCAATGTGTTGAGCGTGCTGGTATGGGATTTTGTCTGGCCGCGCGTTACCACCCAGCATTTCGATTTGCCGCACCATCGCGTCGCGAAATTGGTGTGCCCACAGTTTTCAACTTGCTTGGACCGATGGCTAATCCAGGTCGGGTCAAGCGTCAATTAATTGGTGTGGCAAATCCATTGGTTGCCGAACGAATGTTGGCCTCGCTGCGACTTCATGGTTCGAAGTCATCGTGGGTCGTGCATGGTGGTGGGCTTGATGAGCTCACCACAACTGGACCATCGGCGGTTCTTGAACTGCGCGGCGGACAAGTGCGATCATTTAATGTTGAACCCGTGTCTTTAGGATTGGCGCCGGCTATTTCGGAAGAGTTAGTTGGTGGTACGCCGGCATTCAACGCCGATGTGGTTCGGCGAGTGATGGCTGGCGAACAAGGTGCTCATCGAAACATTGTCGTGCTCAATGCTGGCGCAGGCTTGGTCGTCGCCGACGTCGCAAGTTCGCTTGAAGAAGGCGTGGCAATGGCCGCCGAATCAATTGATTCGGGTCGAGCCAACGAAACACTGACAAAACTCATTACCGAATCGCAAGCAGCTCTCGCCGAATTTGGCGCTTAGAAACTTCTGGCCGTGCAGCGATGAATTTGGCTGTGCACGTTCCCGCATCCTCAGCCAACCTCGGCCCGGGCTTTGATGTCTTAGGAATGGCGTTATCGCTCTATGCCACTGTTGCTCTGTGTCCGATTGGTGAAACCGAACCGGTAAGTGATGGTCATCCGGCGATGCATGCTTTTGTGCACGCTGGTGGCCAAGGTGCGCTGTGGGTTGATTCTCCGATTCCGTCCGGACGGGGTCTAGGTTTCTCGGGAGCCGTTCGTGTCGGCGGCGCATGTCTTGGGCTCGCACAAAAAGCCGGTGTTACTGAAGAGGATCTTCCGCTCTTTATTATTCGGCACCGTGGCGACATCATCAATATTGCGGCTGATCTAGAAGGCCATTTTGACAATGTTGCGGCGAGTGTGATGGGTGGAATCGTTACTGCCTCACCTCAATCAAAAATTGCAGTGCCAGTAGCGGCTGGAGTTCTTGATGGCATTCGTGTCGTTGCGTGGGTTCCATTTTTTCAAACCTCAACAGCGTCAAGTCGTTTAACTCTGCCGGCAAACATTGATCGGGCCGACGCAGTTTTTAACATTGCCCGTTCAACGCAGATGGTGATCGCATTAGTGACCGGCGATCTTGAATTGTTACGTACGTCAATGACCGACCGTTTGCACCAAGACCAACGGCTCGATGAAACACCGAAGTGCCGCGAAGTGATGAACCGCATGATTGAACTTGGGGCGATCTCATCATGGCTTTCGGGATCTGGACCAACAGTCGCCGCGTTTGTTGAACGCGATGGCGCAGAGAATATTGCAGAGTTATTGAGTCAAGAGTTTCTAGACGGGCACGCGAAGGTTCTCAGTATCGATTGTCTTGGTTTGCGCAGCGTCGCGGTCTAAAGAACTAGGCGGCCCGATGAAAATCAAGCCGACGCAGTTCGGGAACAGCCTGAACGGGCGACGCCCAATGACCGCTGCACCCTTCAAGAACCGGATGCGTTGATTCGTCATCTAAGAAGCGAGCGATGCACATCACTTCGTCAAAAATTTGACGGTTAAGCGGCCCACTTTCGAGGGCTTCGGGCTGGTGCGGATGCAAATAATCAAGAACGCCTTGAAGGACTTTGCTGTGATGTGCGGCAATCGGGCTAAAAAGTTGATCTTCGCGGCGTGTATTCACCAAGACGCCTGACTCAATGTTGTAATGAATGTCACCTGAGCGAATGGTCACCGAACCTGCTGATCTCAATTGGTCGCATCGACGTTGGCGGTTGAGCGCAAGCACTAATGCCTGAGTACGGTCGCGCATTTCGGCTGCCTCTTCAAATCTTTGAGCGGCCGCTAGTGAGGTGATTCGTTCGTGGAGAAGCGCAAAGAGCGCCGATGGTGAATCGCTCAACGAATGGGTGATGAAAGAAACGATGGACGCGTAATTATTGGGATCAGCGGTTCCTGAACACGGACACAACGCGACTCCCAGTTGTGCAGCAGAGCACACAGGGGCGTCAGTTGGAGCCGCGTATTTGCGGCCCATTCGCACTGTGCAGCGCCGTAAAGGAACGACGGACTCAATAGCTTCAATAACAAGTCGCGCTGCAGTCCGGCTCGTCAGTGGTCCGATATGGAGTCCCTTTTTGGCAGGATTTTTAGTAATGACGAGTCGGGGCCACTCTTCTTCAGTGGTCAGACGCACGTAGCAGTATTTGTCGCTCGTGGTTCCGGCCCTGTTGTATTGCGGCAGTAATCGTTGAATGAGTCGCATCTCAAGCACTTCGGCGGTGAGTGCATCGGGCGTCGAGATGTAATCGACCCCATGAACCTGGCGCAACATTGGTCCAACTTTGCGGCGGGTTTCAGAGGTGCTGAAGTAACTACGCACTCGTTGGCGAAGGTTGGTGGCTTTTCCGACATACAAAAGTCGTCCGGCAACGTCGGAGAAGATGTACACACCCGGTGAACGGGGCAAATCTTCGGTCAAGCGGAGTTTGGTGGCTTGGGGATGTGTTCCAAGTTTCGGGAGAGCGATCAGGTCATCGATCCCGAGAACTCCGTAGCCAGCAGCACGCTCAATCAGGAGATGAAGTAAATCTCCGGTTGCCAGGACATCGTCAAGGGCACGGTGACTCGGTTGATGAGCAAACCGAAAGTGGGCCGACAAAGTTCCGAGTTTGCAATCTCTGACTTCGTCGCGAACGAGTCGGCGGGCGAGTGGCACGGTGTCGACCACTTTGTTGGTGAGGGGATCGCGGTCATCACGAATGAGCGCAGCATTTAAGAAGCCAACATCGAAGCGCGCATTGTGCGCAACGATGACGGAGTCGCCGATGAAATGGCTGAGTGTGCCAAGTAACGACTCAATACGGGGCGCTGGCATGATCATTGCTTCGGTGATGCCGGTGAGGATCGTGATAAACGGGGGAATGGCGCATCCAGGGTTGACGAGGGTCTGGAAAGTCCCGATGCATTCGCCACCTAGATATTTGGCTGCACCAATTTCGGTAATTCGATCATGTTCGGCTGAACCGCCAGTTGTTTCGAAGTCGATGACGCAAAAAGTGACATCGCATAGCGCTGTCCCCATATCGTCGAAAGATTTCTGCACCTTCAGAGTGTTTCCGAACAAATGTTCCCTGTCAAGTCTTTCGGGGTCAAGTCTTTCGGGGTCAAGTCTTTACGAGAAGTGAAGCCACAGAATGTTGGGGACTTGGTTGATTGCCCTACGCTCGCAACATGTCCACTCGTTATCGCTGCACGTTGTGCGGAAACTTGACCCGATTTGATGTTGTGCGCACACAGCGAACCTCGGCTTATTATCACTACACAACCGGCGGTGAATTGTCGATCGAGGATGAGAAGGTTCTCGTTGACGATTTGGAATCGGTGTCATGTCGCTGGTGCGGGCCGACGGGGAAGGTAGAAGAGTATGACGGGTCGGCCGAAGCCTCCTGAACTGATTGAAATATCGGACGGTTGCCTGGCTTACGTGCAGCCGGACGGAAGTTGGGGTTGGAGTAATGCTGGACTGGTCGTCGGCGATGGAGTTTCATTGCTCGTCGACACCTTGTTCGACTTAAAACTAACGCAGCAAATGTTGGACACCCTCGCGCCGTTTACTCGTACCGCGCCTATTCGTTCGCTCGTGAACACTCATGCCAATGGCGACCATTGTTATGGGAATCAGCTTGTTGACGGTGCCGAAATTATTGCCTCGACGGCTGCCGCGCATGAAATGACCGAAGTGCCTCCGGCGATGTTGGCAGCGCTCAACGCCGCGCCAGGCGAAATTGGTGAATTGTTCCGCAGTTTCTTCGGAGCCTTCGAATTTGCCGACATCGACATGAAAATGCCGACCCGTACTTTTGACGTACGCCTTGATGTCGAGGTGGGTGGACGACTGATCGAGCTCATTGAGGTCGGTCCCGCACACACTAAAGGCGATGTGATTGCCTATGTCCCTGATGCGCGCACTGTGTACACGGGCGATGTTTTATTTATTGGCGGCACGCCCATCGTCTGGGCGGGCCCGCTATCAAATTGGATTTCAGCGTGTGACCTGATGCTGGGTATGGATATCGACGTCGTGGTGCCTGGACATGGTCCAGTCACCGATAAACAAGGCATCGTTCAAGTGCGCGACTATCTGTCGTTCATTGAGCAAGGTGCTACTGAAAGATTTAAATCGGGGATGGACGCATTCGATGCTGCTCGCGATATCGCGCGCGAGATGTCGGCGACTGGGTCGACGTTTGCCAGTTGGGGAGAAGCCGGCAGAATTAGCGTGAATGTTGAAACGGCCTATCGCTCACTTGATGCAAGCCACCACAGCCCAGATGTCGTTGAACAGTTCAGGCGGATGGCGCAGTTAGAGCGCGGTTAGCAATTGACTTGCGAACTGCGAGTACCCAACCAACAATGACGGCGGTTGAAAAAATGAGCCACTGAATGGCGTATGACAGATGCGGACCTTCGCTGAGTTCTGGTGGGTCGACGGGTGTCAGCACTGAACTGTCAGCTGGTCGCGACCGCTCGGCGACCAAAGCAACTGGAATGAGTTCAGGGTCAATTTGTTGCTGGAGACGGTTGATATCGAGACGGAAGAATTCTGTGAGTTCGCCGCTTGCTTCAGTTGCTTGACCAGTTGTGCGCTCTTCACTGGCGCGCAACGTACCGACGACTTCGACGGGTCCAGTTGGCGCCGAAGGAGGAGTGGCACTTAAAGCAATGAAACCTCGGTTGATCATGATGGCTCGGCCATCGGCAAGTAACAGGGGAGTCAAAACGTTCATTCCGGCAATGCCGCCTTGGCTCCGATTCAGAATGAGCACCTGCTCGTCGGCGAGGTAGGTGCCTGTGACGCCAGCGGGTCGCCATTCGACCGACAACGGGTCTGAAGTATCAAGTGTGCTGACATCAACGATGCTCAGGCTGGAACGTTCTTTGACCTCGCTATTAAACGTCTTGCGGGCGTCTAAGCGGTGGAACTGCCACAACGACAAATTGACCATTAAGACGACTCCGAAAATGCACAACAGGTGAAAGCCGATCCATTTTGGCCGAAAAAGAAATCGATACATCGTTATTCACGGTATCGCAAGTGCGCTTGGCTGCCTGATCGTGTGGCACTCTATTTGTGTGGCAGAAAACATTGATCTTCCTGATTTCAAGATTCCGCACGCCGAAAAGATTGAGTGGATGATTGAGACCAATGGCTGGGCGCTTGAACCTGTCGCGGCAGTGCCCGATTCAGACCCGCCTTTGCCGGGCTACGCCTACACCATTGGTCTCAGTGAGTCCTTTTCATTTCCGGACATCGTCATTTTCGGTTTGGCGCCGGTTGCAGTAAAGGGACTCATTGACTTAGTGATTGAACAAGTGACATCAGGAGTTGACATTCCTCGCGACGTTGCACTGGTGGGGTTGCTCGATAACGAGTTGCGTTGCGTATTTTCAACCGTTGACCTGAAGGCCCATGCGCACCTGTTTACGACGGGGGTGAAATGGAACCGCGGGAAAGTCGGTGACATGTTGCAGTTGGTTTGGCCCGATCGCAACGGTTGGTTACCGTACGAGTCGGGCTTTGATGCGAGTAAGCGTCTGGCTCAACCGATAATTGGCATTGCGCCGACGTTGTAAAGGAAACACCTATGGCACATCGGGTCACGGCACCAGCAATGCAACGAGCACGTCGACTACTTGATCAACGTGTACGACCATTCGTGACACACAGTTCAATCGCCTGTGAAGTCTTTGCATCTGAAGAATTATTTGAAACGGTCGCTTATGAAAAAGCGCAGAGCCTCGCCTTGTCACCATTCGCTATAGGGACACGCTGGGGTCAGGCTTGGCACACTGTGTGGTTCAAATTGGTGGCGACTGTTCCGGAAAATCTCGCGGGACAACCGTTAATCGCGGAAATTGATCTCGGGTTTAATGGTCGTGGTGATGGATTTCAGGTGGAGGGCCTGTTGTATCGGCACGGGAAAATTGTGCACGCGATTCAGCCAGACCGTCGACTTGTGCACCTTGGGGCGGGAGTCGCAGGAGAAGTCATTGAACTTTGGATCGAGGCTGCAGCAACGCCCATCATTGCTGGGCATGTTTTCGGATATGGGCCGACGCCACTCGGTGATCCGTCAACTTCTGGTGATGCTCCCTTGTATCAATTGCGTCGCGCCGACATCGCGGTTTTTGACGCAGGTGTTAATGAATTAGCAGTGGCTTTGCACGCGGCAATTGATCTCACAATAGACCTCGCAGAAAGTTCACCTCTGCGGGCACGGTTATTCGCTGCGCTTGAGCGAGCTGGCAATGCTCTCAATGTTGCCGAAGTTTCGCAAACTGCATCCGCAGTTTTGGATGAACTTAAGGTTGTGCTTGGGCGAGAGGCATCTGGGCATTCACATCAGATTGTTGCTGCGGGGCATGCTCATCTTGATACCGCTTGGTTGTGGCCGATTCGTGAAACACGGCGCAAGGCGGTGCGTACTTTTGCAAATGCCGTTGATTTGTTGAAGAAAAATCCGGACGCCGTCTTTAGTCATAGTCAGGCCCAGCATTACGCGTGGGTTCGCGAGGATGCTCCCGAAATTTTTGCTGAGGTCGCCAAGCTCGTCGAATCAGGACAGTGGGAACCTGTGGGCGGGATGTGGGTTGAAACCGATCTGAATTTGCCGACAGGTGAGAGTTTGTTGCGCCAGATGGTTCATGGGCAACGGGCATTTCATTCGTGGTTCGGGGTTCGTTGTGATGGAGCGTTTCTTCCAGATGACTTCGGTTATCCAGGAACCCTTCCGCAGATTGTGCAGCATGGCGGAGGGCGTTGGTTCTTTACGCAAAAACTGAGTTGGAATGAAACCAATAAGTTTCCACATCACACTTTTTGGTGGGAGGGAATTGATGGCACGCGGGTGTTTACTCACTTCAGTCCGGTTGATACATACAACGCTTTATTGACTCCTTCGCAATTGCGGTTTGCTGAAAGAAATTTTGCCGATCATGTCGGCTCAACTCGATCACTCGTGTTGTATGGGCACGGAGATGGTGGCGGTGGCCCAACTCAAACGATGATTGATCGAGGCAGGTTGGCTAACAATCTTGAAGGCGTGCCACAAGTTTCGTTTGGAAAAATCCGAAACTTCTTCGCTGATGCTGAAAACGAATATGGGGCTCAAGCGCAAACTTGGGTTGGCGAAATGTATTTTGAAAAACATCGCGGAACCTACAGTTCGCAACTCGGCACAAAACAAGGCAATCGAAATAGTGAGCGCCTGTTGCATGAACTTGAAGTTTGGTCAGCAGTATCTGGTCAGCGAGTTGACGAAATTGATGGGCTCTGGAAACGAGTATTAACTCAGCAGTTTCATGACATTATTCCTGGTTCATCAATTGCTTGGGTGCACGATGATGCTGAGGCCGAGCATGCAGCCGTTGCTCAAGAAGTCGGACAACTCTTAGATTCGGTATTGAGTCCACGAACTGACGGTTCAACGTGGTTGATGAACCCCGCCCCAGTTTCACTTTCGGGCGTAGTCGATGTCAACGGCGTGGCGCAATGGGTAGAGGTTCCAGCGATGTCGGGGACGCAGCACTTCTCAAGCGAAGTTCCTTTGCATGTGGCCCGAGTTTCATTTACTGAAACCGAGGGTGAACTCGAACTCACTAACGGAATCATGAAAGTGAGATGGAACTCAAAGGGTGAATTGATCAACCTCCGAGATTGCCAATCGGGACGCTCACTCTTCGGCGATGATCGAGTGAGTTCATTTGTGCTTCGCCAAGACACTCCCGCCGAATACGACGCGTGGGATATCGATTTGGCTGATGCGAATTCACCAGAAATTGCTGTTCAGATTGTTCGTGGACCGCGCATTGAATCAGTATCTGATTTGCGTGTTGTCGTTGTGGCCGATTTCGCCACGCATGTTTCAAAGTTTCAGGTTCGATGGTCACTTGCTGCTGGAGCATCTCGACTTGATGTTGCGCTTGATGCCGATTGGCGTGAATCTGAGCATCGTCTGCAGATGAAACTCCCGACGGCCGTGTTGTCGCGTGAGGCAACCTGTGGAACGCAATTCGGACATGTGCGGCGTCCTCGGCATCACAACACATCGTGGGATATCGCCAAATTTGAGGTGTGCGCTCATCGTTATGTACATGTTGGCGAGCCTGGCAGCGGCGTCGCGATTTTGGCTGATGGCCCTCGTGGATATGACGTGCGTGGAAATGCCCTGATGTTGACATTGCTGCGGTCACCGAAGTTTCCCGACCCACAGGCCGATATTGGTCGACAGCGCGTTGAATGGTCGCTGTACATCGATCACAGTCCTGGTGATGTTGAAGCACTTGAAATTGAAAGTGCGAAAATTGCTCACCCATATCGGTTGCTAGTCGGAACCCCTGCAGCGATTGGCTCGGGAATCCGACTTGATGTTCGAGGAGCGTTGATCAGTGTCATTAAGCCGGCTGATGATCAATCGGGAGACCTCGTGGTCAGACTTTGGGAAACCAGGGGAGCAAGCACATCGGGCACTTTGAGCATCTCGCGGCCGTCGGGGGTTGTTGTCCAGTGCAATGCTTTGGAAGAGCCGTTGGACACACGATCAATTTCGGTCAATGACGGGATCATCGATGTACAACTCGCGCCGTTCCAGATTCAGACGTTGAGGATCAGCGCCCCATTGATGGCACAATGACATTATGAGTTCGCTGTCAGCAACGGAGGCAACACCGCTTTTAATTTTTGATGGTGACTGTGCTTTCTGTACGCGCTGTGTGCGATTCATTGAACGTCGTATTCGTCGACATCCACGTATCCAGTCGTGGCAGAGATCTGACTTGGCCGAGCTGGGTTTGACCCAAGAGCAATGCGAAACCGCGGTGCAGTTGATTGAAGGCGGCCGGAAGACTTCGGCTCACGTGGCTATCGCTCACCTTTTGATCTATGGCAAAAAGGGTTGGGCCGTACTTGGTTACTTGTTGTTAGTGCCTGGCGTCAAACAGATCGCTGGAGTTGTTTACCGATGGGTAGCAAAGAACCGCGACCGTATGCCCGGGGGAACCGCCGAGTGCGCGTTGCCTCAGAGCGAGCGGACTGAGCGTGAAATTGGCAACTGAAGCCGTTCTAATTGGGCTTCAAGTGGGGGAAATGGGTTGGCAGTCGTCAGAATAGACATGTGACGAATCCCCGTGAACAGTGGCAAAAGGCTTTCGACGATTCGAAAGTTCGTGATGAGAAGTATCAGACGATGTCGGGCATTCCGCTCGAACCCGTTTATGGTCCGCAAGACGGCGATTTCCCAGGCGTCTACCCCTACACACGCGGACCGTACGCGTCGATGTACCGCTCGAAGTTATGGACGATGCGGATGTTTGCTGGTTTCGGCACCGCGATTGATACCAATCAGCGCTTCAAAGAAATTTTGAAGTCGGGCGGAGACGGACTCTCAACGGCATTTGACATGCCAACTCTGCTTGGTCTTGACTCTGATGATCCAATGTCGCTTGGTGAAGTTGGACGATGTGGCGTTGCCATCGACACTCTCGCCGACATGAGCGATTTATTCTCCGATATCGATCTCGGAAGCATCACTACTTCAATGACCATCAACTCGCCAGCGGCAGTTTTGTTGGCAATGTTTGTCGCCCAAGCCGAAAATGCTGGAGTTCCCCGAGCCAAGCTGGGCGGCACTTTGCAGAACGACATTTTGAAGGAATATCAAGCTCAAAAAGAATTTGTCTTCCCTCCACGTCAGTCAATGCGCCTTGTTCGTGACACGGTGGCCTTCACTGCAGCCGAAATGCCACGTTGGAACTCAATCTCGATTTCTGGCTACCACATTCGTGAAGCCGGTTCGACTGCTGCCGAAGAACTCGCATTCACATTGGCGAACGGATTCGCTTACGTCGAGTTGGCCCGTCAAGCTGGTTTGCCCGTTGATGCATTCGCACCACGTTTGTCATTCTTCTTCAACGCTCACATTGACTTTTTTGAAGAAATTGCCAAGTACCGCGCGGCCCGCCGCATTTGGGCGCGTTGGATGAAAGAGCGTTACGGCGCAACAACTGAGCGTTCGATGCAATTGCGATTCCACACTCAGACCGCAGGCGTGTCATTGACTGCGCAACAGCCCGAGGTAAACATCGTGCGAACTGCAATTGAAGCACTTGCCGGTGTCCTCGGTGGAACCCAGTCATTGCACACCAACTCAATGGATGAAGCATTGGCCTTGCCAACCGAACGTTCGGCTCGCATCGCTCTACGTACTCAGCAAGTCATTGCTTATGAAACCAATGTCGCGCATGTTGCCGACCCGTTAGGCGGTTCGTATTACGTCGAAGCACTGACCGACGAAATGGAACGTCATGCTGAAGAGATCTTCGCAAAGATCGACGAAATGGGTCATGGATCCATGCTCGAAGGTTGCATTGTTGGTATTGACGACAACTGGTTTCAGGGTCGTATCGCCGATAGTGCCTATGATCTCGAGCGGGCATTCAACCGCGGAGAGCGCACCATTGTTGGCGTCAGCAAGTTCCTCGAAGGCAACGAAGAGGACCAGATGGATACCCTCAAGATCACTAATGCTGATGAAAAGAAGCAGCGTGAGCGTTTGTCGGCGGTGAAACAAGACCGCAATGAAGTAGCAGTGCAAGATGCTCTTGATCGTTTAGCCAAAGACGCGGTCGATACCGAAGTCAACTTGATGCCGGCTCTGATAGACGCTTCGAATGTGTACGCCACCGTTGGCGAAATGATGAACACCATGGCCGGAGTATTCGGCCGTCACGTCGAGGTACCAACAATCTGATGAACGCTGAAAACACTTCTCTACGAGTTCTCGTTGCCAAAGTTGGGCTTGACGGCCATGACCGTGGTGTCAAAGTTGTGGCTCGCTTGTTGCGCGATGCCGGAATCGAAGTCATTTACACCGGTCTCTTCCAGACTCCCGAAACAGTTGCGGCAGCCGCTGTCGACGAAGACGTGGATGTCGTAGGTCTCTCGATGTTGTCTGGTGCTCACATGACTCTGGCCCCACTGGTTGTTGCCGCGATCCGTGCGCGTGGCGTCGATATTCCTGTGGTGATCGGTGGCATCGTGCCGAACGGCGATGTTGCTGAATTGAAGGCAGCTGGCATCGCCGAAATTCTTGGTCCAGGTGCACCAGCCGATGAAGTCGTTGCTGCTGTCCGTCGCGCCGCTGCCAACGCTTCTGTCTGATTCACAGAATCTGATTTTCTGACATGACTCAACGACAGGGAGTACCGATATCGGTTCTTGACCTGTCGATTCTTCGTGAAGGTGCGTCAAGTGCTGATGCGCTGACTCAAACAACCACGTTGGCTCAAAGCGCTGATGCGTGTGGCTACAAGCGGTTTTGGGTGGCCGAACACCACAACATGCCGAGCGTTGCGTGCACAGCACCTCCAGTGTTGATTGGTCACCTTGCCGCGTTGACATCACGGATCAATGTCGGCTCTGGCGGTGTGATGTTGCCCAACCACGCTCCGTTGGTAGTCGCGGAGCAATTTGCCATGCTTGAGGCTTTACACCCTGGACGCATTGACGTCGGAATTGGCCGAGCACCCGGTACCGATCAGCGAACTGCTGCAGCGGTGCGTCGATCTGAGGGCGCTTTAGGTGCTGAAGATTTTCCGACTGACCTTTTTGAATTGATGGATCTACTAGGCGATCGTCGTTTTGATACAACGATTGGTGATCACTTCAAGGCGACACCTGCCGCCTCGTCGTATCCCAAAATCTTTTTGCTGGGATCAAGTGGATACAGCGCTCACCTTGCCGCCAAGTTGGGATTGCCTTTTGGTTTTGCTCACCACTTCGACATGGGTGGCACATTTGAAGCAGCCGAGATCTATCGGTCACGATTTGTTCCTTCACACCTTTTGAGCGAGCCGTACATGATTGTCACTGCCAATGTTTTGGCGGCCGACACCGACGAAGAAGCACTGTGGCATGCGAAATCATCACGCCTTACGGGCTATTTGCGCCGCACTGGTCGATTCTTGCCATTGCCTTCGGCCGAAGATGCATCCCGTCATCCTGATATCGCTGAAGCCGAACGAATGCCATCAAGTCGAATCATTGGCAATGGTGAACATGTTGCTGAACAACTTCATCAATTAGTCCAGCGAGTCAATGCCGATGAAGCGATGGTGACTGCGGTTGCGTACGAGACTACGGCCCGAGTGCGCAGTCTTGAACTACTCGCCAAATACTGGTGATCTAACCAGCGACTGACTATTGCAGTCCGTGTAACGCTCCGCCATCGAGTGGCAAGCCGACACCGGTCATGAACTTGGCATGTTCTGAGCACATGAATGCGGCGACATGACCAAAGTCGTCAGGGTCGCCAACGACTCCGGCTGGAATTGAAGATGCAAGTGCTGCGGGGTCGGGATACAGCGACGACAAACGGTCGGTGAGATGCAGTCCAGGCTGAATCGAGTTCACTGTGATGCCGTCTTTGGCGACTTCACGCGCGAGAGTCTTCAAGAAGCCGGTCAATCCCGCACGTGCGGTGTTTGACAAAATCAAGCGGTCAATTGGTTCGCGAACCGAACTTGATGTGATTGCCAAAATGCGACCCCACTGTTGTTTTTGCATGGCGGGTATAACGGCTTGACACATGGCCACACTTGACACCAGGTTCAAGCGCAGCGCCACGTCGTATGCCTCGATGGGAGTTGAAGCAAAGTTGCCTGGGGGAGGCCCACCTGCATTGGCAATCAAAATGTCGATTCCGCCTAAAAGATCGTTTGTTTTTTCAATCAATGAAGTGACCTGTGCAAGATCACTCACATCGGCGACGACACAATGCACGGCGGCGCCATGAGCGGGCTTGATTGAATCCTTGGCAATGGCGAGTTTCTCAGCCGATCGTGAAGCTAAGACGACGCTGACCCCATCTGTGGCGAGCGCGCGAGCAGTAGCGAGGCCCAAACCGCTTGAACCTCCGGTAACAAGAGCGCGACGACCAATGATTCGTAGTTCCATGTACGACATCCTAGGCAGGCGTCTATTGGGGGTGACTATCTTTGGCGAGCCGCGAGAACTGTCTTGAGTCGAGCATCTGCCGAGGGACGCGCGCCGATGTGCTCAATGACCCAAGCAGAAATTGTTGTCGCGAAACGCGCGGCTTCAACGGGCGATTTGTGAACGAGATAATGCGCCAAGAAAGATCCAGCAAATGAGTCACCAGCACCAGTTGCATCCACCAAGTTGTTGGTGGCCGGTGGAATGTGCGTTGCGTTTCCGTTGTCGTATAGCAACGCACCTTCAGCATCAAGCTTGAGAACGATGAGTGCCTTGGGAAAGATTTTTGTGAGTGCTTCGGCGATTGCTAAAGGTTCGTCGCAACCAGTAAGAACTTGACCCTCTTCTTTATTGGGGAGCACGATGTCAAAGTCGAGATCGGTAGTCACTGCCAAAAAGTTGCTGACTCCCATTTCTTGAATCATCTGAAATGAGCCAGGGTCAAAAGAAACTGTTGCGCCATGTTCACGAGCAAGGCGAGCCGCTTTGCGAGCAGCTGAACGAGGGGGATCAGTGAAGAAAGACCATGCAGTGAGGTGTAGATGTTGCGCTGAAGAAATTGCTTCAACGGGCAACTCGCTCGACATCAGATAAAAGTCAGCTCCGTGACCCGAGACCATCGAGCGTTGGCCGGTTTGATCAACAAACACTGCAACTGACCCCGTTGAGTGGGCCTCGGTTTCTACGAGGTGAGCAATAACTCTTTCTCGTTCGAGGTCTTCTTGGGCAAGCTGTCCAAATCGATCGCGACCAATTTTGCCGACGAAGCGGGTATTCATTCCGCATCGACTAGCCCAGACCGCAACGTTGGCTGCACTTCCACCAGGCGTGAGCATCACTTCACCAAATGTGTCTCCACCGCGCAACAGTTCGGAGTTTGTACGAATGAGAACATCCCAGGCAAAGTCACCAAGAACGCATAAAGGCGTTTGGGGATCGGTCAGGGAACTTGAGTTGGCACCCAAATTGGTACTCATGTTGATCAGGGTATCTGCGAGACTAGAAAGAATGCCGAGCAGTACCCCCGTCACTTTTAATCGCACGGTTGTGCTATCGCTCGCAGCGGTATGGGTCATCTGGGGATCGACCTATTTGGCAATCAAGATTGGCCTCGAGACCATGCCTCCGTTCCTGATGCAGGGCATTCGCTTTACCGTGGCGAGCACGGTGATGTTGAGCGTGTTGAAAGCCAAGAAAGTTGCCTGGCCATCGAGGGTGCAGATACGCAATGCGGCGCTGATCGGCGTGCTGTTGCTGATCGGCGGTCTTGGCATGGTGACTGTGGCTGAAGATCGCGGAGTTGACTCTGGCTTGGTTGCAACGATCATTGCGATTCAACCAATGTTGATGTCGTTATGGGGCGGATTATGGAAGACCTGGCCAATTCGTATGCAATGGGTTGGGATGTTGATCGGAATGGCAGGCGTATTAGTTCTCGTTTCAGATAATGGTCTTTCCGGAACATGGAGTGGTACATCGCTGGTGTTCATTGCGTGTCTCTCGTGGAGTTTTGGTTCAGCTCTCAGTCGCCGTATTGATATGCCAGCTGGTTTTATGGCAACCGCTTTCGAAATGGCCGCAGCAGCGATTGTGTATTTGCTTTTAACCTTGATTACTCGCGAAGACATTCAGATGCCGAGCATGCGCAGTTCGCTGGCGGTTGTCTACTTGATCTTCATCGGCTCAATCGTCGCCTTCACCGCGTTCACCTACTTGATTAGTCATGTGAGTGGGCCATTGGCGATGAGCTACGCCTACGTCAATCCGGCTATCGCGGTGTTGCTGGGCGTCGTGCTGAGCGATGAACATGTATCAACCAATATGGCAATTGCATTGCCCATTATTTTGGTGGGCGTTGCCATCGTGACGAATTCGTCACGCGGCGTTGAGTCGTGACTCAATCAATTTGACGCGTTGAATGAGTTCGGCGAATTCGTCGTTGAAATCATCTGAAGGTTGAATCAAGACTGCGTCGACTAATCCACCAAACCAATCGTTGATGACACTTGGAAGTTTGTTCCATGTTCCGGACGGAATGAGTGCATCAAGAACTTCATCAGTCATCAGTAGTCCGAGTTGCGACCAATCACCACTGCGCGTCATCAGCTGTAATTGGGCACCTAAATCGTCCCAGCCAAACAGTTCAAGGGTTCGTCGGTAGGCCGGTGTTGAGTACAAGAAACCCAGCACTGCTCGTTGTGCGTCGCGACTTTGATCAACGGCTAATTGATTCAGCCCAGTGATGTAAGGAATTGCAATAGCGACCTGAACATCGTTTGAAGTTCGGTTGGCGGTGTTAATTCCCTCGGCGAGTCGGGGCAAGGCGCGATCTCGCAAGAACCGCGGATGCGAGTTGGTGGGGTGAGTCACAAACCAATCGGCAACTTCGCCGGCAAGTCGAACCGCATTGTCGTTTACTCCACCGAGAAGCAATTGTGGACCATCGTGGGGAAGCGGGCCAGGATTAAAAAATGGCTGCAACCGATTCATTCGGTATTGCTCGGTATCAACAATGAACGGATCGCCAGTCGCAAAACTGTTCCACGCCGTTTTGACCGCGATGACGTAGTCATTCATCTTGCGAATGGGTGATGACCACGGAATCCCGAAGCGACCTTCAATGTTTTGTTTGATTTGGGTTGCGAGTCCAAGATCGAAACGTCCACCACTCATCTGCGAGAGATCCCAGGCCTGCAGCGCGAGCAACATCGGGCTTCGTGGGAATGCCAAAGTGAGGCTGGTCTGAACTCTCAAGGTTGTGGTGTGTTCGAGTGCCAGCAAGGCAACGGCCATCGAGTCGTGGATTGTTTCGGGAATATGCAACATGTCGTAACCGAGGGCTTCGACATGTTGGGCGTAGCGACCAATGTCATTCAAGGGAATGCGGTCGCTCATGCCAGCAATGACTTTCATAGCGGTGACGAACTTTCTGAGTTGTCGTTAAGAATCTCTGTGATGATTTTCATTAACTGTTCGGGGGAGTTTTCACACGAAGCAATTTCATGTGCATTCAGGAGCAATTTGAGTGATCCATCTTCAAATTCGCCGATGACGCAGGGTGCTGCATATCCAATTGTGGCAATCACAGAAGCTGGAGCATCGTTTCGGTGGTGGAGGTGAAACTCACATCCAAGATCAGCAACACAAGAGTCCCAGGATCTCCGACGCGTAAACGTTGAATGGGTGATATCGCAAAGTGAGCAATGTTGGTTCATGAAGGTTCGCCGGAGAAAATACGAGATTTCTCCGACGATTGTTCCTGAGGCGTCGTACACCCCGTGAAGTCGCACGACTCTGTTTGAGAACGCCACCCTCATATGTTGGCATAACACTCTGAGAATGGTTGTAGCAGTCGTCACCACCTCGGTATTTTTGGTAGAAATAGAGCAGGGAAACGAGGTCACCGTGGTTCATATTCCAGTTCGAGGAGAATTGCCAGCTCGTTTAGGTCCGTCGGTCAAGGCGCTTCCCGAATACGGCCCAAGCGTCATGGACGCGAGTGTGTATCGCGATCCGACTCGTTTTGAACTTGAACGTGAGCGAGTACTTGGTCGCCATTGGATGCTTGCTGGACGCAGCGAACAAGTGCAGAGTTCAGGCGACTGGATCACTTATGAAGGTCACGATGAATCCATCGTGGTTGTTCGCCAAGCCGATGAATCACTTTCTGCCTTTCATAATGTGTGTCGCCATCGTGGGCCAGCAATTGTTGCGGAGAAAACTGGTTGCGGCGCTCGCCGTTTTTCGTGCCCGTATCACGGCTGGGTATACGACACCAAGGGCAAACTCGTCGGAATCCCCGAGCGCGAAGATTTTGGCAATGACCATGTCACTGACATCGGCGCTATTCCGGTTGCAGTAGGAGAGTGGGGCGGATGGATCTGGATCAACTTGGCTGGACCAGACAAGGCTGTTCCGTTGCTCGAGTCAATTGGTCCTGACATCTCGAACGATCTTGGTGCTTTCAAGATGGAAGACATGATCTTGCATGAAGTTCTTGAGTGGGACGTGCCCATTAACTACAAGGCGATCGTTGATGGATTCAACGAGATTTATCACGTCACCGAACTGCACCATTCGCCACCAGAGTTCACCAAAGCCACGCGCTTTGCGTCATTTCATGTCACGGGCGACAACTTCATGTGCTTCGTGCCGCGGCCCGTATCACTTGATGAATTGAGCAGCGAGAAGTACGATCACCATCGCAATTCAATATGTCATTATGTGGTTTTCCCGAACACAGTGTTTAATTGCAACCCCGAACACCTTCAGGTCTTCCAGCCCATTCCTTTGGGAGTCGATCGCACAAAATTTCTGTGCTGGGAACTCATTTACCCGGGAGATATGAACGATCCGGAGTATGCGTCTTATTACAAAAAGACCATGGCGCATTGGGAAGTTCTGAAGGGTGTCGTGGGCGAAGACATTTCTGTCTACGACCAAATGACTCGAACCAAAAAATCGAGCGCTTTTAACCAGCAGATTCTTTCAGAACGCGAATTTAAGATCGCGATCTATCACGAAAATATGGATCGCAAGATTCGTGACTAGTTATCTGCGGGCTATAAAGCCTGCTCACAGTGTGATTTTGCAGTAATAATTCAAGTTCTTTGCGAACGGGTCCGATACAAAAACCCGTGAAGCGAAGCATGAAAATAATGAGTAAGACACTTGCAGTGTCATTGTGCTCGGCAATCATGCTTGGTGTTGTCGGTGTTCCTGGCGCCCTTGCTGAGTCGAATAAGAAGACAACGAGTTCGTCATCGGCATCCGCGACAACTGGTTTGACCTACGTTGTTGCAAAGAATGATTCGTTGACTGGAATCGCCAGCAAAACAAAAGTGAAATTCAATGATTTGCTGGACGTAAATGGCTTTCAGGCAACCAGTGTGATCTTGCCCGGCCAAGTCATCGTGCTTCCCGACGCAGCAGTAGCTGTCGTAGCCGCATCAAATGTTGCTCCTGCAGTCGCAGTGCCAAGCGTTGTCGGCGGTTCGACATACACCGTTGCTAAAAATGACTCGTTAAGCGGTATTGCTTCGAAGGCCAAAGTTACATTTGCGGCGTTATTGGCCGTGAACGGTTTCACCAAGACCAGTGTGATCCTGCCCGGTCAGGTTGTGAAATTGCCCGAAGGTGCAAAAGTGACAGTGGCATCGTCGACACCAGCAACACCCTCACGTCTTCAAGTTGTCCTTGACTTCGCGAAGGCTCAAGTTGGCAAACCGTATGAATTTGGAAAGGCTGGCCCGACGTCGTATGACTGTTCGGGTCTCACGATGGCGGCCTATGGCCAAGTCAAAGTTTCATTGCCACACCAAAGCCTTGCGCAGTCAAAACTCGGCAGCGCAGTTGACTGGCGCTTGACCGGAGTTCAAGCAGGTGATTTGGTGTTCACTTTCTCAAGTAGGAACCCGACACAAATCAGCCACGTTGGTATCGCGATTAGTGCGACCCAGTGGATTGAAGCTCCGTACACCGGTGGCTTAATCCGTATCTCTTCTTTGCCCAGTGTTGACAGAATCCAAGCGGTTCGTCGAGTTCTCTAATGATTGAACAACCGCACTTCGAAACGTTGAAGGTCGAAGTTGATGGCCGCATTGGTCGGGTCACTCTCAATCGACCAGAGAAGCTCAATGCTTTGTCACGACAGTTGATGAGTGAGATTGTTCAACTTGGTGCGTGGCTCAAACTTCGTGAAGACATTCGCGTGATCATTGTTTCAGGTGCCGGACGATCATTCTGTGCTGGATTTGACCTCAACGATTTTTCATCGGCAAGTGCTGGCGAATCTCCTCGACAGGCTGCCGATCTTGGTCGACTTGCAACTAATGCATTGACTGATGTCCCACAGCTAACGATTGCTGCTGTGCACGGCCACTGCGTCGGTGGAGGAGTGGTGTTCGTTGCAGCATGCGATTTACGAGTTGCAACAACCGAAACAACTTTCACCATTCCTGAAGTTGATTTAGGTATTCCGTTGGCATGGGGTGGCATTCCACGTTTGGTGCGCGAAATAGGTCCAGCTCTCACCAAAGAATTGGTTTTGACCTGCCGACCATTTGGGGCGGATGAAGCGAAATCGATCGGATTCATCAATCAAGTTGTCGCTGCTAGCGATTTAGAGGCCACTGTGACTGAATTGGCACAGAATCTTGCTTCGAAGACTTTGTATTCACTCCATTCGACAAAACAACAGGTCAATGCAGTAATGGAAGAGATTGCCGGCACTGGGCGCAGTGCTGGTGATGCCGACATGCTGGTTTATGCCATGCGTGATCCAGAAAGTCGCGACGCCACGGCTAGGTACATGGCCCAACGCAAGTAGTGTTGAAACATGAGTACCAATTCGACGTTGTCTGCCGATTGGTATATTGACCCAGCTGTGTATGCCAGCGAACGCCAAACGGTTTTCGGTGATTCGTGGGTTCATGTTGGATACGACAGTGACATCCCAAATGTTGGTGATGTGCTGCATGAGTCAGTCGCCGAGATCGACATTGAAATAGTTCGCTCGTCGGCGAACTTGGTTGCTACTGCTTTGTTGAGCAGAGGAACGCGCGAGGCCATTCTCGTTGATTCATTCCGTGGAATGATTTTTGTTGCCCTTGATACCAGTAACTGCTCACTCATTGATTGGCTTGATCAATTTCCGACTGCACTCATAGATCTTCCCTTAGAGAAGCTGGTCTTTCACTCACGAACAATTCGTCGCGTGAAGTGCAACTGGAAAACCTATGCAGATAATTTCCTCGAGGGTTACCACGTTCCTTTGGTGCACCCCGAAATGGCCCGCGACGCCGATGCATCAAATTATTCGGTGATCTTGGGCGATGATCGTCGTTGGAATGTTCATGTCATGCCGCCCCGTGGCGACAGTGTCTTTGGCATGTTCGGTTGGCTATACCCAACGTTTGCCTTCAATGTTGTTCCTGGCGGCTGGGCTGTCGAGAGGTGGTTGCCGCGTGGCCACAACGAAATTGATTTGTACTTTGAGTACTTCTTTGAACCTGGTGCGCCCGATCTTGAACGAATTCATGCAATGAATGAAACGGTTGCTGAAGAAGATGTGCGTATCTGTGAAGCGGTGCAGCGCAATCTTGAGTCGGGCGTTTATTCAGAAGGACTTCTGAGCCCCAAATGGGAAGAGCCCTTGTTGGTTTTTCACGACATGATGCGCGAACTTGGCGAAGTCAGCGGATACGCACCGACAAGCAAGTAACACAGCCTTCGAGTTTGATGAACTCGCTGATATCAACCTCAATGACGAAGTAACCCATATCGCGCAAAGTCTCGGCGGTTTCGGGCGCATCGGCCGCCATCAACAATCGCTTTTCTCCGACGATGACGACATGCGAACCTGATTCTTCGGGAACTGCGATGAAGTCGGGGAAAATGCTGGTGTCATCAACGAAATCTTCAAAGCCAATGATTTCGCCAGAGGGCAACGCGGTGACCGCCGACTTGAGGTGCAGAACCTTGGTGATCGGCACCGCAACAACTTTTGCGCCAAGTGGTTCGACGATCGCAGCGAATTGGGCAATCCCGTTAGCGTTTGTGCGACCGCCAAGACCCACGTAAATCGTGTCATCAACTTTGAGGACGTCGCCGCCATCAAGTGTTCCGGGTTCGGTGATGCGGGTGACCGGGTGACCGAGTTCGGCTACAACCTTTTCAACGTCAATGATCTCAGGTTTGCGCGAGTCGCTGCCGGGCCGGGTGATGATGGCCGTACCTTTGTACATCACCAGTGCATCTTCAATAAACACACTGTCGGGGCAATCGTCAGCGGCCGGAACTTCGACGATGTTCCACTTGCAGAGTCGCAAAGCTTCGACGTAGTTGGCCCATTGCTTCAGAGCCAGGTCATAATCAACTGGTTTTCGTTCAATATGGGTCACGAGACCTTCGTCGAGTCGCGGACTGGGACGGCGAATCAGAGCAGTGGGTTGGTGGACCATCGCTCTTACGGTAATCGTTGGCGTCGACCAAAAGGAGTTCTTAAATTGTGATTGCTCGCTTCATGCTGTTATGAATACGAGCAGTGTTTATTGATCTCGCTAAGTCCAATCGCAAAGTATTGCCGCGCTGCGATGTCGCGGTGATTGGCGCGGGGGCTGCGGGTATCACTCTGGCCCTTGAATTAGAAAAGTCGGGCCTATCGGTTGTCATTCTTGAAGGTGGTTATCGCGATTTCACCGAATTATCGCAAGACCGCTACAAGGGCGAAGTCACAGCAGGTCCCGGATTTACTTATCCCGAGCTCGACGTGTGGCGACTGCGCTATCTCGGAGGCACAACCAATCACTGGATTGGCTGGTGCCGACGTATTGAAGAAAACGTCTTTGGATCACGCACGAATGATCTCGGCGAAGGTTGGCCATTTGCTCGTGCTGATCTTGAAGATGACTATCAAGACGCCTTAGAAATTTGCACGCTTGGTCGAGATGTGTTTGAGGCGAATGAATTGCTTGACGGGCTTGGTGTGAGGAATTTGCTTCCAAGTAACGACGTGTTGGCGACGCCAGTGTGGCGATTCCCGAAAGAACTTCGGTTTGGCGGTTACTACCGTCCTCGATTGCAAGATTCTGAACTTCCAATTTACTTTGGTGCGAACTGCCAAGGCTTTGCGTTTGAAGAAGTAGATGGAGTTGCGAATGCTCGCAAACTTCATATCAAGAATGATCTCGGAGTTGATTTTGAAATAACAGCCGATTGTTTTGTTTTGGCTTGCGGTGGTATCGAAAACACTCGCCAATTGTTAGTTGCTGCTGATGACGTTAAAGGTCTGCGTCAAAGCGACACTTTGGGTCGAGGTTTTCTAGAACATCCTCATGGTGCTGTTGGTGCAGTGTTGTGCGGCGATCACGCGCCCGAAGACTTAGTTGGCTTTACCGATTACCCACTCGATGTCGACAAAACACAGTTTAAAATTGGGTTGGGCCTCAACGAAGAATTCGCCGCCGAACGAGGAATGATTAACACGTCATTCACCATGGAACCACTTGAATCAATTCCTGAAGAGTCACTTCATGGAGAAGCATTGCGGAAGTTGTGGGAATCGTCGCGACCATCGGTGTTGAAAGGTAAGTCGTCACACGTGATCGGTCTATACGCTCGCACCGAGCAACGTTGGAATGCCGAGAGTCGAATTTCATTGATTTCCGCCAAAGATGACTTGGGTTCGAAGCGGGCCCGACTCGATTGGCGAGTGAACGATCAAGATGTTGCAGACATCAAAACTTCGCTTGAACTAGTAGCCAAAGAACTGATGAAGGTCGGCTTTGGTCCGGTGACATTTGGTGATCCTGCCGAGTTTGTGACGATGGAGGGTGGTGGGCATCACCTTGGCGGCGCGCGCATGCACGAAAGCCCCGATCACGGAATTGTTGACGCCAATCTCAAATGCCACGCGATTGACAATTTGTATGCAGTTGGTGGTTCGGCTTTTCCTGCTGCTGGATTCTCGAATCCCACGTTGACAATTGTGGCATTAGCGGTGCGCTTGGCCCGCACATTGAAGGAACGCTTGTAATGCATCGGCGCGAGTTATTTGAACGCACCGCTGGCATGACTGGACTTGCTGCATTGTTGGCAGCGTGTGGTGCCGACCCTGCAGACATGAATGCGGCTGTGCAAAGAGAACCTTTAACCACGGTTCGTTTGCCCGTAGTTGAGTTAGAAGTTGACGAGTTGGCATTTGCGGGCCCGTGGAAATCATTGATTGACGACGTGATGATTGATTTTGGTACATCGGTTATGGGCATTTCTCCCGAGGCTGTTGACCATGCGCGTGACGCTCTGTCTGAGTTGCCGGAAGGTTCATCGGTGCTCGCTCGCGATGAACTATTTGCCGCATGCTGCCGGAACGATTCACGTGCTGGTGAGGTAGTTGTCGTTGATGGTTGGATGGTGCCGGCAACACTTGCTGGTCTTGCAGGAGCGTTGTCGCAGTTCAAGTCGTGAATGTGTACTGAGTACGATCTGATCGTGGATTTGTCACACGTTTCTGAGTTGGTCATTGTTGGTGAACGATTAGATCTACATCACATTTCGGCGAGCGATTTAGTGACACTGTACGAAGACCCCGAAAACCTGTCGATTTATAACAAGGTTGATTTCACGAATCCGTATCGGGTGTTGATAGATGGTCATTCACCTTTGAAATGGCGAGTCCCGCAAGTGAAAGCGAACCCAGAAGTCAACAAATGGTTCGTGCGTTGGATGGTGTTGCGTGAAACGCGAGAGATTGTTGGCAGTCTGAGTTTTCATGGTGCGCCCGATGAAAATGGAATGCTCGAAATTGGCTTAGGGGTTCATGAAAACTTCTGGCGCCAAGGTTTTGGCTACGAGGCGTTGTTGGGAATGTGGCTTTGGGCGGCTTCGCAATCGGGCGTGTTGAAGTTTCGCTATACGGTTGATCCGAATAACGAAGCTTCAGTGGGTTTAGTTCGCAAATTCGGTTTTGCGCATGTGGGTCAACAGATTGATGACGAAGACGGGCCCGAAGACATCTATGAGATGAGCGTCAAGGATTTTCTGAAGCAGTACGCGTGACGGACGTCTTTATTGCGCGGAAAAACCGAAAGCGATAGACGTGGCGAGAACTAACCAGAGTTGATATGGCACGAACGCAAAGCCGAGCACGGGAGACGCGCTAAACGAGATCACGAGAAGTGGGATAGCAAACAGCGTGGCGAACACGAGTGCGATACCTGACGCGAACAATGCGTGTGGATTAAAAAATAACCATGCCCATGCGAGAGAGGCCAATACGCTCAGCGTGAGCGACGTCAGCCAGACAAGATGTTGAGTGTTTGAGAGGTGACTGGCCACAACCCATGTTGCAGTGATGAGCATTGCGAAGTTGTAGGGCCAGATGAGACCAATAACGATGCGGGGTGGTTGCCACGCCGGTTTGACGAGTGAGCGATACCACTGTGTATCTGTGGCGACCAAGCGACGAGAACTGACAGCGTAAATTGCAACAATGGCTGTACCAAGAATTCCAACGATGATGCGGCTCACACTCAAGTATGACCTGTGACGGGAGCCGTCGCTGCGCTTCACGATTGGGTAGACCCGGGTGACGGGAGCCGTCGCTGCGCTTGACGATTGAAATGACCCGGGTGACGGGAGCCGTCGCTGCGCTCCTCCCGATTCGAGTGACCAGTGCATAGTTAGCAAAAGGACCCCTCGCAAGCTCGGGGTCCTTTTGCTAACTATGGAGCGGGTGACGGGAATCGAACCCGCATAGCCAGCTTGGAAGGCTGGAACTCTAGCCATTGAGCTACACCCGCATATTTCGTTCGCCAGCCTAGTGGGCAAGGTCAGGATCACGAACCTGAGTCGCCATTTTCATGCCTGATGGGTGAAACTTCAGGCGAGTTCGGTCGAATTTCATCGCTACTTGCACCCTTCGTCGGTCGGGTTTCTATCTCCTTTGACTGCCGAACAACCGCCACCGAGTCTTCGCGTCGTGAGCCGAAAGTCGCATCGTCATTTTGGCTCAAGCAGATACCGTTTTTGGCCATGCGCAAAGCGATCGGCGGCCTTTTCATCCTGGCAATAGTTGTTTCGCTTGCGGTGGTGCAGCGTTCTGTTTTGTTAGATATCTGGCAGCGACTCATCGATCTTCCTCTTGTCTCGCTTTTCCCTCTTGCGCTCGCAGCAGCGGTCATGATTGTGGCTCGAGGCGCATTTCTTGCCGCGTGTTCTCCGGGTATCAATCTGCGCCAGGCGATCTCGGCAGATCAAACGGCGCTGGCCGCTGGATACGGAATCGCGATCGGTGGCGGATTAGTCGGAACTGGAACGCGTATTCATATGTTCACGAGATGGGGTATGCCTCAGTCCAACATCGCGACTTCGATCGTTGCCACTGCGGTTGTTCCTGCATTTTCAACGTGGAGTCTTCCGGTTGTTGTTCTTGCGATTCCCGTATTGGTGGGTAAGGCAACATCAACCGAGATTTTGGCCGTAGTCGCTGGCGTATTGATCGTTATATTTTCTGGTGCTTTTTGGTGGGCGGCGTTACGGTCACCGTTTCTTTTTTCTCTGTTGGGTCGATTCGGCTCGTGGTTAAGGCTCCTGCTGGCACGAAAAGTTTCGCCACGGTTTGTCAGAACTCAGGCATTCATTGAACGGTCCCAGCCGACTGCATTTTTTGAAGAAATGCGCGCGGGACTGATCGAGCTACTGCGTCTTCGCTGGGGCGTTATCTTTGCGACATCTATCGCAACATTGGCTGCGGGATTCTGTTGCATGTGGACGGCCTCTGTCGTGTTTGGGGTGTCTGGACTTACTTTTTCGGAAGCTCTTGTAGCGTTCTCTTTAGTTCGTGTTGTCATCGCTCTCTCGCCAATACCAGGCGGAGCTGGCATCGCCGAGTTAGGTCTCATTGCTTTGCTTGAACGAGCGGGTGTCAGCGGGATTGACGCGACCGGAACCACGCTCTTGTACCGATTTCTCACTTGGTTCTTGCCGATGATTGTCGGCTCATTGTTGTGGTGGCAGTATAGCCGTGCCGACAAATCTCTTCAGTCAGTCGACTGACTATTCTGAAAAGACAGTTGATGGCAGGTCGGTTTCTCCGTCGGCTATTGCCTGGACAATTCGTTGAGCAACCTTGATGGGGTCAAGACCTGCTGGCATTTTGGGCGGATCTCCAGCGATTGCGCGAGATGATAAACCGGTCTCTGTGTGAGGTGGTCGGGCATCAATCACGCGTACTCCAGATCGACGAGCCTCGCGAGTCAGCGCTTCGTTAAAAGAACGTATTGCAGCTTTTGAAGATCCATACGCTGCGATGCCGGGCAAGTTTTGTTCGGCAATAACGCCAGAAATGCCGATGAGCACCGAACCTTGTCGAGCGCACCTGAGTGCTTCTTTCATTAAAAAGATATGCGCAAAAGTATTGGTTAAGAACAATTCTTCAATGGTGTCAATTGAAGTTGCGTCAACAGTTCCGAATGCAACAACTCCCATGGCATTGACCACGATGTCAAGAGCCCCATGTCGCTCAACGATTGACTTCACGACGGCCGATATTTCGTCAGGTGAACGAAGGTCTGCCGAAATATGTGTCGGATCGGAGATAGTGGTACGCGAAACAGTGGTGACGATGCATCCTCGGGCACGAAGTTCAGCGGCAATAGGAGCGCCGAGTCCTCCAGTTCCACCGGCAACTAAGGCAATTTTTTGGGCAAAGTCAAAGAGTTCAGACATTTTTCTATCGTAGGTGCTTGGATATCAGGGTGGTGAGTCGGTCCTTGGTTTGCGTCTCGTCGCTATTGTTAGCGATATGAAGCCGAATATGTCGCCGCTCTTGCTTGGGTCATTCATTCCCGAGGCCAAGTAGTCGCGATCTTTGATGAAGGGCGTGAACATTGAACCGTATTGAGATCGAGACAGTGCTCAATAATGACCGCGTGTGGTTGTTGAAGGCCATGTCCGAATTAACTGATGAGCAGTTGCGCCGGCCACTAACCCCAAGCGAACACGACCCCTCCAATATGTGGACTGCGATCGATCACTTCGTGCACCTTGCATTGATTGAACGTAATTTTGCGGCCATGATCCGTCGTCACATTTCGGGAGCACCAAATCCAGTCGGACTATTAAACGACGATTCAGGAAAGGCCCGCACCCGTGATCAGATCATGGCATCGGTGCACGCAATGACCGAAGAGTGGCAAATCGAGCACCGCGGTGTTTCGTTGAGCGAGGCGATCGCGGTAACGGCCAGCGCGCGAGCCGTGAGTTTGCAATTGCTGTCCGAACTCACCGATGAGCAACTCGAAGAGACTTTGCCTGGCGCGCCATGGGCCGATGGCACGATTGGCGGCGTTCTGTCGGCCAATGCGGGTCATGGACGCATGCATTGGGGCTGGTCAAAAGACGCTGGGCTGCTTGAGCACTAGTGCCGAGCATCAAAGTGGGCTAACTTACCCTTCGTAAGATCGCAAACCGGGGGGTTGAAATGCTTGATTACGTCATTAAGGGTGGAACCATCGTTGACGGCACAGGAGCCGATCGTCGCCAAGGCGATGTGGGTGTGCGCGACGGGGTGATTGTTGAAGTCGGTGGCTCGATCACTGAGTCGGCCAAACAAACCATCGATGCCGATGGTGCCATCGTCACGCCGGGCTGGGTTGACGTGCATACGCACTACGACGGCCAAGTGAGTTGGGACGAAGTCATGGATCCGTCGGCTGGCAACGGTGCGACCACAGTCGTGATGGGCAACTGTGGTGTTGGCTTTGCACCAGTTCGACCTGGCGGCGAGAAGTCGTTGATTGAACTCATGGAAGGTGTCGAAGACATTCCGGGCACTGCGTTGTATGAAGGTATTGAGTGGGGTCGTTGGGAATCATTCCCCGAATACATGGACTACATCGCGAGTCGTCGTTACTCGCTTGATATCGGTGCACAAATCGCCCACGGTTCATTGCGTTACTACGTGATGGGCGAGCGTGGTCGCATGAACGAAGAAGCAACACCTGATGATCTTCGTCAGATGTCGCAACTTGTCACTGATGCCGTTCAAGCCGGTGCGCTTGGTTTCAGTACGTCACGAACTATTGGTCACCGCGCTCTTGATGGTTCGCCCGTGCCCGGAACTTTTGCACCCGATCAAGAGTTGTCGGCCATCGCTGATGCCATGGCTCGCGCTGGTCGTGGTGTATTTGAAATGATTCCTGCCGGAACTGTTGGAAAGCTTGAGCGACTTGGTGGTGAGCGCACAACACCAGAAGCCGAAGTGAAATTGATGGCCGACTTCTCACGTCAGAGTGGCCGCAAGGTGACGTTCACCCTGGTGCAATCGCCTGACTATGCCCCTGATACTTGGGAACGCCTGCTCGAGATGGTGGTGACAGCAAATCAAACTGGCGCCCAGTTGTATCCGCAAGTGTCGTCACGTCCGATCGGCCTCGCATCTGGTCTGTCTGGTTATCACGCCTTCCAACGTCGCCCAACGTATATGAAGTTGGCGCACCTGTCGTTGGCCGATCGAGCCCGCGAAATGGCTAAGCCCGAAATCAAAGCAGCAATCATGTCTGAAACTGATGTGCTGGTTGATCAGCCAGGTTCGATGGCCAACATGTATCAGTTGTTCCAGACAGCAGCGATGTTTTTGTACCCACTTGCTGACCCAGTTGATTACGAACCAGACCCGTCCGAAATGTTGGGTTCACGCGCCGCAGCAACTGGCCAGGATGTTCTTGATCTGTTGTACGACTACATGCTCGAACAAGACGGTGCCGCAATGTGTGCGTTAATGGGCGGACCAAATGTTCATGACAGTCAAGAAGTTCTGCGACAGATGTTGATTCATCCTGAAACAGTGACTGGTCTCAGTGATGCTGGTGCACACGTGACGCTCATTTGTGATGCCACCATGCCAACAACGCAACTCACGTTTTGGGCACGAGATCGTCATAAAGGCGAGCGCTTACCGCTTGAGTTCTTAGTGGCCAAACAAACGGCGCGTAACGCCGATTTGTACGGACTCAAAGATCGTGGTCGTTTGGCGGTTGGACTTCGTGCCGATATCAATGTGATTGACTTTGAAAATCTACGGGTTTCACCGCCTAAGGCATTCCATGATTTGCCCGCAGGTGGAACGCGTTTGATTCAGCCAGTGCAGGGTTACTTGGCGACGTTGGTGAAAGGCGAGATGACACGTCGTCACGATGCCGACACTGGCGCACGTCCTGGTTCGCTTGTTCGTAGTCGATAGGGGAAGTCATGGACAAGGTTGATGAGTTTGCGGAGAAGTTCGCACAGTCATTGAAAGTGACACCAGTGAGTTTGGATCGGTTGATCACCGAACCGAGTGGATTGACGCCCGAAGAGATGATGCGCGCATTGGCGCACCCATTGGTCGGTCAAGTGGGCATTCATTTAATGGCCGACTTTATGCACCCGACAGATTCGCGTTATTTCGACGCGATCTACGGCTCGTATTACGGGCAAAAAGACATTCGCGGTTGGCTCGTGCCGACGATGTCCGAAATTAGTTTCATTGAGTTCGTGCCAATGTCGGAGCCCGAGTTTTTTGATGACGGCGAAGGAATCACCACTGTCGACGAATGGCAGATGGTTGCCGACATGGCAGCTATGGGTATGGGCGAGGGAAAGATGCCGATGTCACGCGGTGTGAGTGTGCGTCGCTATCGCGAAGGTTGGATGACGTGGGCTTGCGATGTGTACGACACCGGGTCTTTTCGAGCGCCGCCGCCGCCCGGAGTTGAAGCCGCACAGTTGCCTGATGCGCCGTCTGTGAACCAATGGGAACGCCACGCGGCGACACCAGTGACGGTGTGTTCAGAGGTTGACTTTGACGCCGACTGCGATCAGTTTCATCCAACTGACTCGGTCTACATCGATCCGATCTTTGGTGAGTTTCATGGACGAGATGAAATCAAAAGTTGGATCATGGACATCATGCCGCGCGTTGGACGTATTGAATTTGTTCCTGTTGGCCCCGAACTGAACAACGGAAAAACGTACTTGCAGGAGTGGATCCAGGTTGCAGTGACGTCTACGGGCGAACGAGTTCCGATGACACGCGGAACCAGCGTGCGTCGCTACAAAGACGGCTCAACGATTTACGCCGCCGATTATTTTGATATTGCAACGTTGACGACGCCCGAGGTGTTGGCCGCAAGTCGTGATTGTGGATCAACCATCACGACTGACGACATTATGAAATACAAACTTCGCGGTTTGTAGTTGTTGCTTAAGCCTTGGCGACTTTTGGTCGAGGCTGCATAGTGCGTGCGGCATCGGTATCACTGATCTTGAAGTATGCCCAGACCGCAGCTATTGCAAAGATTCCGACCGATGCATAGAAGCCCGTGTGGAATCCATTGAGCATGGCCTGACGGGGTTCGGTGCCACTCGCAACCATGTGATTGGTTTTAGTGATGAAGATCGTGGCCAAAATGGCTACGCCAAGCGCGGCCGAAGTTTGTCGTTGCGCCGAAAAGATTGACGAAGCCCGCCCGGTATCGGGTCCTTCAATATTGGCGTAGGTCGCTGCTTGCAATGGCATAAATGCAAAGGCCATTCCGCAGCCACGTAGAAACATCAGTCCGCCAATAGTCCACAACGAAGTATCAAGTCCCAAGAAGGCAAAGGGAAGTGTTGCCGAACCAGCAGCGATCATTCCGAAAGTGACGAGTCGACGTGGTCCGATCGTGTGATACAGACGTCCAACAACTTGACTCATTGCAATGACACCAACTGCCTGCGGGAAAGTGGCGAGGCCTGATTTGAACGCAGTGACTCCGAGAAGAGTCTGCATGAACTGTGGAAGCAAGAAATAGAAACCGATGAAGCCGCCATACGACAGAGTGGTTGTGAAGTTGGCGTTGCGGAAAATGCGGTCTTTATAGAGACGTAAAGCCAACATTGGTTCGGCCACGGTTAATTCAACCTTGACCATGATGGCCATGAGAGCCAGGCCGCCAAGGCCGGTGAGGAGAACTGCGTTTGAAAGCCAGCCATGCTCTGGTCCTTGTGAAAGTGCATACAAAATTCCTGCAAGCCCGAAACCTGACAAGAGAAAACCGGCAATATCAAAGCCACCGGCACGAGGTTCACGATGTTCTTTTAAGAAAAGTGCTGAGAAAATGATTCCGATAATTCCGACCGGAACATTCACATAGAAGATCCAACGCCATGAAGTGTTGGTGACGATTGCGCCACCCAAGACCGGTCCAAGGGCTGGTGCAATCACGCTCGGGATTATGAGCACTGCCGAGGCGCGGGCTCGCTCTTCGGGCGGGAAAGCTCGATACAACATGGCCGTGCCGACGGGAGTCAACATTCCGCCGCCGATACCTTGCAACAAGCGGAATGAGATGAGTTGGCCGAGTGAGTTGGCTTGGCCGCACAGCATTGATGCGAGTGTGAACATAGTGAGGGCGAACAAGAATGTTTTCTTCGTACCGAACTTGTCACCAATCCAGCCCGACGATGGGATGAAAACTGCGAGCGAGAGCAAGTATCCGAGAATGACCCATTCCATCGTTGCTGGAGTTGCCGAGAAATCCTTGGCCAAAGTGGGAATGGCGGTATTGATGATGGTGGTGTCCAAGATTTCCATGAAAAGGCCAAGGACAAACACGACTGCCACTATCCACTTGTATTCAATTTTCTTCACGAGGGGGTTTCCGTTCAACCGATCTTTGACTTGCGTTCACCCATGGTAGGTGTGTGACTGGCTGTCAACCCTCTTCTGGTGGGCGGACTGAACGGAATTGGAACAATAAAAGTAAGTCGTAGGTGATTTTGATGACTCCGGCAAGAAGCAGTGGCCACCCGAAGTTGGAATGATCGAGCATGGCCCCCGTGGCCAGTGGAGGTAGGGCAGCAGCCAGACTGCGTGGCACATTGGTGACACTTGCGGCAGCCGCGCGTTCGTTGGCCGGAACAATTGCCATGACGTAACTGGTACGGGCTGGAACATCCATGCTTGAAACAAGGCTTCTCAGAATAAGAAACGTGATTGCTAGCGGCGCGTTGGGCATGAATGCTGCAGTAATCAAAAAGATACTGGCAGGAATATGAGTGAAGACCATCGTTCGCACAAGACCGAATCTTTTGGCAATTTTCGGCGCTAAGAGAATCGAGAAGGCTGAAAGTATTCCAGTGACGAACAGCAAGCTGCCAATTCGCGCGATTGACATATCGAAACGTCGGCCAAGCCACAGCACCAACATTGATTGCACGACGAAGCCACCACCGAAGGCATCGATGCTGAAGAGAATTGATAGCCGTGTGACATTGCGCCGGCTTGTGGCAAGTGGTGTGCGCGACGGAATGGGAATTGCCGGAAGTTGTAGTCGTCGATAATTGAGAAACAAAATGAGTCCACCGAGTGCATAGAGCAAGAACACATAACGGTCAACGGTTTGCACTTTGATGTCGCACGTGTTGGCAATGAATTGGGGGAGCCCTGCAGCAAGCGCACCAATCGCGCCGATGAACGACGCAACCATGGCGTATCGCGCAAATACAACATTGCGATTCTCGTCTGCTGTTGTGAGAGGCAGAAGTGATTGCTCTAACGGTAGAAACGGACTCACATCGCCAGACGATGGATTCATCGTGCCGATAGCACCAATGATGAACAGCGCCCAGAACCACGTGATCGTTGCAAAGCCGATTCCGGTGAGAGCCATCAGGCCCGTGAGCCATATCAAGAGTCGAGTTGGTGTTTGGCGAAAGCCGCGCAGGCCAACTGCCAACGTAAGTGCAGCCGAACCGAGAAGTGTTGCGGTGACTAATGCGCCGACTTGAAATCCGGAATAACCGAGATCGATTAAGTACGCCGGAAGAATGACCGAGATCAGGCCATCGACGAATGCTCGGATACCTCGAGAGGTGATCAGCGAATTCGTTGCGTTTGGCACGTAGTCAGTATTGCTGAGTTCTAGTGCTGGTGATTACCAATCTGGTGCTGTTGTGATGTTGATGGTGTTGGGCTCGTCGCCTGCTCGCCGGTCTCCAACCGGATACCGCCGAATCGGTCGTCAGAGAGTCGCTGGTGCAGGCATCCGATGTTGTCGACCGACGACAGGCTGCGCCTCACACCAGATCGTGTTGTCAACCGCGAGCCAGCGAAGAGCATCCCAACACCCGGAATCCCAAACCAAGGAGGGAAGACGAAAGTCAGTTCTGATCGATGTCGGCCGATCAAAACGGTTAGCAACTGTGCATCCATCTTCAACCAACCTGCGCACAATGCTCGCACCGATTCTGGCTGCTGAACTAGTAACGACGGCAATTTTGTTTCTAGTTGATGTGTTCATGTTGAGCCTTTTGTTCTGTATGAAAACCACTGAACAGAAAAAGAAAAATACGAAAATAAAATCTGAAATTTGTTGTTTGCTGCGTTGACTTTGTAACACCCTTCCTGTATCTTTAGAACATACGTTCGTAGCAGTAAAAGTTGCGAATCACCAATGAAATCGGGGTTGTTTTGAAGTTTCTGTTCGAGTGGAGTGGGCCAGCATTGGGTCACAAAGCTGTCGCGATTAGTGAAATGAACATCGCTGAATTGCGTTCCTTCATGGCTGATCTTCGGGTGCGTCAAGCCAAGCTTGATGCACAGATGCTTGAAGCAAATGCTCGCATGATTTCGTTGATGCACGACCCGGTCACACCAACCTTCGTGATCCCCGAGCGCGAACTTGTCGCCCATGGCGGTCTCACATCTCGTGAAGCTCGAGAAGTTGTTTCACGTGGCCTTGTCACTGAGGCGGCTCCCGAGATGGGTTTAGTGTTGGCTGCTGGTAACACGACAGCAGCTCACGTTGACGCATTAGGCCGTGGACTTAAGATCGCTGGCGCAGAACGCGACGCATTCCTCACGCATCTGCCCGAGTTGGTTGAAGCGTCAACCACAATGAGTGTTTCTGAATTCAGTCATTTGGTCACCGAAACCGCCAAATCAGTCGTCACCGATGATGGGCTATCTACCTTCGAGCGTCAAAAGCGCGAAACGTTCTTCAAAATGCGC
>JBAXIP010000003.1:0-38766 GCA_037138315.1 Actinomycetes bacterium | reverse complement strand
CATTGCCGGAATTCTTTCGAGAACAACGTATGTTGTTCCAACCGTCGCAACTAATCCGAAAAAGACAAAAACAAAAACTTCACCTAGGCCGATGTACCCATAAGGATTCTTCCCGCCGGTATAAAACCAACCAGCAAGCAGCGCCGCCATACCGACAGGAATTACCCACAACGAAGTCATCAGCGCCAACACAAGTCCGACCCCCGCGGCAGCTCCGAAAGCAATAAATGCCGCGTTCTTCACAGACTGCGGAGAAGCCACTCCAGAAGCGACAAGCCGCATTGGCCCAACTCTGACCTCATCGGTTCCTCGAACTCCATCGCTGTAATCATTGGCGTAATTGACACCGACTTGCAGGAGCACGCTCACAACCAATGCCAATCCTGCGCGCGACCAGTGAGCACCGCCCACCCCGTTACAAATCACCGCGCCGACAACAACTGGAACAACTGCAGCAGGCAACGTTCGAGGTCGAGCTCCCACAATCCATTTGTTCACCTTTGTCACGCTAGTCGGTTGCAGTAGGTTGAGTTAGGGAGAAGACGTGAGAAATTATGAAAGCCCTTATTGCGCTCGACATAGAACCAAGCCAACGTTTTGTCGATGAACTTTCAAAAGCATGGGATGAAGGCGATGCCGTGTTGCCCATTGACCAACGCCTACCAATTGAGGCGAAGAAGCAACTCATCAACCAGCTCAATCCAACCCACATCATCTCATCTGACGGTCGAGTAACCCTTGAAGGCGGACAGCCAGTAGAAAGTGGTGACGCCCTCGTTGTTGCAACCAGCGGATCAACCGGAACTCCAAAAGGCGTAGTACTTACTCAAGAATCGGTTCTCGCATCGGCCAAAGCGAGTTCATTAGCCCTCGATGTCACATTTGATGATCATTGGTATTCATGTCTTCCGCTTGCACATGTTGGAGGACTCAGCGTTGTCACACGATCGTTGTTAATGGGAACTCAACTCACGATTGCTCCAAGATTCGATCCAGACGAAGTTGAACGACATTCCCACACGTGCACATTGATTTCTCTTGTTCCTACTGCGCTGCAAAGAATTGATCCACGAAAGTTTCGCGCAATTCTTCTTGGCGGATCCAAGCCTCCGCCACAACGTTCTCGCAATGTGATCGCCACGTACGGCTTATCCGAAACTGGATCGGGAATTGTCTATGAGGGACGTCCTTTGAATGGCGTTGAAATACAGATATCCGATGAAGACGAAATCTTGGTGCGTTCTCCGATGAACATGCGTTGTTACCGAGACGGATCAAGCTCCATTGATTCTGACGGATGGCTACACACCGGAGATGTCGGTTCGTTATCCGACGAAGGAATACTCAGCGTTCAGGGACGTCGCGGCGATGTCATTGTGACTGGATCTGAGAAGGTTTGGCCAGAAGTAGTTGAAATGGCAATCGCCTCACTCTTTGAGCCACAACAATTCGCTGTCATCGGACTCCCCGACGCCGAATGGGGCGAACGCGTGGTTGTAGCAACAACAAGAACTGATGTTTCATTCGAGCAATTAAAGGACTTAGTTCTCCGAACCCTCCCAAACTATTGCGTGCCTAAAAGCATTCATATCGTCGATTCAATTCCACAAACAGCCATCGGAAAGATTCGACGAAACGAAATCAGACAACGTCTATCCACTAATGAGTGACTCCAAATCACGCAGTACATTTCGTCTATGGGAAATCTGAACGGAAAAGTTGCTTTAATCACCGGTGCTGCTTCAGGAATCGGCCGCGCGATCGCCGAGCGATTTCTCGCCGACGGAGCGCGAATAGTGGCCGGCGATATCAGTCAAGAGGGTTTAGACAATTTGCGAACCGAATTCGGAGAATCTGTTGCGACCTGCCAGTGCGATGTGACGCAAGAAGAGGACGTCGCCAATCTTGCCGCCTTTGGAATGAGTACCTTTCAGCACATTGACATCGTCGTCGCCAATGCTGGCGCCGGCACGTACGGCCTCATCACCGACCTTCCACTTTCCGAATGGAAACGCATCATTGATTTGTGTTTGACTGGCGTCTTTTTGACCCTCAAACATGGTGGAGCAGTCATCAGCGATGGAGGATCAATCATCAACATCGCTTCACTCAACGCTATTCAACCTTCACAAGGAATGTCTGCATATTGTGCTGCCAAGGCCGGCGTAGCGATGCTCACTCAAGTGGCAGCCATGGAGCTCGGTTCACGTGGCGTGCGCGTCAATACGATCGCTCCAGGGCTTGTCGAAACAAATGCAACAAGTGGCATGTTTTCGATACCAGTCATTATTGAAGAATTCAAAGAAAATGCGACATTAAGCAGATTTGCGCAACCAAGTGAAATTGCGTCAGTTGCATCGTTCTTGGCTTCAGATGAATCGGCCTACATGAGCGCCTCGTTTGTTTCGGTTGATGGCGGAGGCAATACCGGAAGGTATCCGAATCTCCCCAAGGCTTTCGGCCAATCGGCCTAAAATTGACTAAATAGTTTCCGTTTCAGTTCCACTGATCAAACCAATACGCACTGTTCGTATTCGTCGTCCGTGAACTGCAACTACCGTAAATCGCCATCCATCAAAATCAATTGATTCGCCAACAACGGGAACATGCTCAAGAGTTCCGAAAACGAATCCTCCCACGCTGTCCCATTCTTCATCAGGAATATTGGTATCAAGTTTGTCGTTGACATCAGAGACACTCGTTGAACCATCCACCATGTATTGGCCATCGGCGAGGTGTTCAATATCTTCTTCATGCTTATCGTATTCATCAACGATCTCGCCAACTAATTCTTCTAAACAATCTTCGAGGGTGATCAGACCAGCGATACTTCCGTATTCGTCGGCGACGACAGCCAAGTGAAACTTCTGTTCTTGCATTTCGCGCATCAGTCGATTGACCGGCTTGTTTTCAGGGATAACTATGACCCCGCGCATATGGGAAGTGACGATTTCTGATCCGTGACCATTCCGCTCTTGACGAATGAGATCTTTGATAAATGTGATGCCCACAACATCATCATCATCATTAAGAATCGGCAAGCGTGAATAACCATGCTCAATTGCGACGTCAATGGCCTGTGTCAAGGTGAAAGTTTGTGGAATCGTCACCATGTCTGGCAACGGAACCATCACCTCTCGAGCCACGGTGTCTCCGAATTCAATGATTGATTCAATGAGATCTCGTTCTTCTTCTTCAATGACATCATCATTCATCGCGGCTTCAACAATTCCGAGCAGTTCTTGTTCACTCACGAATGGTCCTTGTTCAAGGCCCTTCCCTTTCACAATCACGTTGGTTAACGAGATCAACCAACCAGACACCATTCGCAAAGGCGGAAAGGAAACCAATAATTTGGTTCCCCGAGCCGTGGTTAACGCAGCGCGCTCCGGATAGAGCAAGGCGTATGTTTTAGGTACAGCTTCAGCGAGTACAAAAAATACGATGACATTTAACAAAACACCAACGGCCACACCAAGTGGACCAAATGCTCGAGAAGCAACAACGCCAGTCAACGTGGCTTGAACTGTCTGGCAAACATTCACCGACAAGAGCAAGGGATTCACCCATTTTTCGGGCTCTCCCACTAACTGTTGTAGGGCTCGACCTTGTTTCACTCCACCCTCGGCCATCGCTGCGGCCTTGGGCTTGGTCATACGCGACAAGCCCATCTCTGCCATTGACAAAAAAATCAAAAAGAAAAGAAGAAGAACGATGACGCCGAGCAATGCCCAGTCGAGTCCACCAAAAGCGGCCACTATAGACAACATCATTCGTCCTCATCCTGGCTCTGTTTAAAGTTCGCTGGCACATCTCCACGCCAATGATGCGCTTGCAATAATTGGCGTTCACGGGACTGCATTTCAAGGGTCTTTTCTGGAGTGTCGTGATCCCATCCCAAAATATGCAAAATGCCGTGCACGACTAACAAAGCAAATTCGTCATCGGCACATCCGGCATGAGTCGCAGCCTGACCAACCGCTACTTCTGGACAAATCACAATGTCACCCAATAACAATGGCAAATCTCCTCGATCAGGAGGAGGACGATCGGGACCCCGAGTTGCACCGGTTGGACCATTAATCATTTCAAGTACTTCGCCGCCATCAATGGGGAATGCCAAAACATCCGTCGGTCCTGGCTGGCCCATGTGTTCGGTATTCAACTCAGTCATGTCATGTTTTGAAACAAAAAACAGACTCAATTCAGTTCCGCCTCGTACTCCCTGGTCGGACAGAACGGCAATTGCGAGTTTTTGCCAGCGAACAAGATCTACTTCAACTTCAATTTGTTCATCAGCACAAAACACTTCGGCTTCAGTGTCACCACCAACCTTCACCTTTTTACGAAATCTAGGAGGACCCTCAATCATGGGATTTCTTCACCTGAGATTTCTGTCGTACAGCGTCTTTGGCTTGCGTGTCTTTTTCATAGGCGGCGACGATGTCACCAACAATACGGTGCCGAACGACGTCAGATGTGTCCAAATGAACGAATTCAAGACCTTCGATATCTCCGAGCAAGCGTTGCAGCCCTTTGAGGCCGCTCCGACCGTCGGGAACGTCAACCTGAGTGGCATCGCCTGTCACCACCACTTTAGATCCAAAGCCAATACGGGTTAAGAACATCTTCATCTGTTCGGGTGTGGTGTTTTGGGCCTCATCCAAAATAATGAAACTGTTATTTAGGGTTCGACCCCTCATAAACGCCAGAGGCGCAACTTCGAGGGCTTGTCGTTCATGCAACTTCTGCACACCCTCAGTATCAATCATGTCGTACATCGCGTCATATAGGGGACGTAGATACGGATCAATCTTGGCCATGAGATCGCCTGGCAAGAAACCCAAACGTTCGCCGGCTTCGACAGCGGGGCGAGTGAGAATGATGCGTTGCACAGATTTGGTTTGCAATGCATGAACTGCCATCGCAACTGCCAGCCAACTCTTGCCCGTACCAGCAGGTCCAACCCCAAAGGTAATGACATTATTGCGAATGGCATCGATATATCGCTTCTGTCCAGCAGTCTTCGGGCGGATCGTTCGACCTTTAGCACCCCGAAGGATTTCGTCAGTCAAAACCGAACTTGGCTTTTCATCGGCCCGAACCATTGAGATGCAGCGTTTGACAACTGTGTCATCAACTACCTCGCCTCTTCGGAGTAACAAGACAAGCTCTTCAAACAAACGAGACAACAAACCAGCCGATTCACCAAGGATCGAGATTTCGTTTCCGCGAACAATAATTTCACTGTCCGAAAAAGCGGTTTCAATGAGACGCAAATGGCTGTCACGATGTCCGAGCAGACCAACCATGAGGTGAGAACCCTGGACGACGATTGACGACGAAGGAGAAGGGGGCGAAGCGGAAAGGGTTGCCATGCAAAATCTGGACCTACCGTACTCTGAAAGTCAAGCGAAAAGCGAAAGTTAAAATTTTGCTTGCACTTTGACTCGAGGGCACTTATTGTCGCTTGCACGGCAACTAGTCAGTCACCCCGACTGTCCAATTTGTCCTGAGTGAATTGTTTCTCCTATTGTCGTTTCGTCGACGAAAGTAGACATATTTATTCGGGCGGTGGCGGCACTGGCGACTTCCGAGTTCACAATTCATTCAGAGACCTGATCACGAAAGGATCAACGTGCCTTCTTATCTAACCCCAGGTGTGTATGTCGAAGAGGTGCCATCAGGTTCTGCGACCTTGTCGGCCGGATTGACCGCGGTTGCCGCCTTTGTTGGCTTCACTGCTGATTTTCCTAAGGACGACGCCACCGACCCGCAGGGCTTGAAGCCCCGTTTGGTCACCAGCTGGACCCAGTACGAAGCTGCTTACGGCGGCTTTTTGGCCGGAGCAATGCTCCCCCACTCGGTCTACGGATTTTTCAATAACGGTGGTGGCATGGCCTACATCGTGCGCGTCGCCCATCAGGCGCCGTCCGATCAGCCTGGTCAGCGTGCGCTTCCCGCTGTCGACCGAGCCCTCGGTTTGCCGCTCGAAGTCACCAGCATTGGACCGTCCGACGGAATGGCAATCGGTATTGAAAACGGTGACCCAGCCGAAGATGGCAAAGCTCCGAACTTCAACTTCGTCGTCACTGAAGGTGGCGTTGAGACCGAGCGTTACGACAACGTCTCATTGTCAGATATCGCTGCCACGGTGAACAAAGCATCAAAACGAGTCAAGGTTGAGACCAAGGTTGATCTCAAGAGCATTCAGGACATCACCATTGCCGGTCTCCGACCCGGTTTATTCGCGGTCACTCCTGCTCCAACCGTTCCCGTTGAAGTCAAGCCCAAGCATTTTGCCGGCAGCGAATCCGATCGCACCGGCATCAACGGTCTGGTCATCGCTGATGAAGTCACCATGGTGATGGTCCCCGACCTCATCACGGCTGCCACCAAGGCTGACGGAACTGTCGATCTCGGTATGTGGAAAGCAGTGCAAACTGCTCTCATCTCACACTGCGAAGGACAGGCCAATCGAATGGCCATCTTGGATGCGCCTCCGGCCATGTCACCGCAACAGGTTAAAGAATGGCGTTCCGATGTCGCCATGTACGACTCGGCTTTCGCAGCGTTCTACTACCCATGGATCCGTGTTGATAACCCTGTGAGCACCAGCCCCGCTGACGCAACCATTTTGGTTCCGCCGTCAGGTCATGTGGCCGGTATCTGGAGTCGCGTTGACGATACCCGAGGTGTTTGGAAGGCTCCCGCCAACGAAGTCGTTCGTGGAGTTTTGTCAACCGAAATCGACATCACCAAGGGCGAGCAGTCATTGCTCAACCCCATTGGTATCAACTGCATCCGTCCATTTGGTACTCGCGGAATCCGCGTGTGGGGTGCTCGCACCTTGTCATCAAACACCGACTGGACCTACATCAATGTGCGTCGTTTGTTCAACATGATTGAAACCGCCATCATGGAAGGCACTCAGTTCGCAGTGTTCGAGCCGAACGACCAGAAGTTGTGGGAAGGTTTGAAGCGCACTATTTCAGCATTCCTTCGTGGATTGTGGCGTGATGGTGCTTTGTTCGGTGTCACCGCCGATCAGGCATTCTTCGTCAAGTGTGACTCAGAGACCAACCCACCAGACTCAATCGATCAAGGCAAGGTTGTAGTTGAGGTCGGCATCTCGCCGGTCAAGCCTGCTGAATTCGTTATCTTCCGCATCAGCCAACTGCGTCAAGCAGCCTGATCTACACAACTTCTACGAAAGGAACCTGAACAATGGCAAATGAACATGACCTCGAATTTCTCGGTTCTCAATTCGCCCTCGAACTCGAGGGTGTTGAGATGGCCCGATTCACCGGCTGCTCGGGCTTGAGCTATACAACCGAAGTGGTTGAATACCAAGACACCGTGGCTGGCAAGATCATCATTCGTAAGCGCCCAGGCCGCACCAAGTACGACGACATCGTGCTCAAGCGTGGCTTGTCAGCCGATAGCGCGATCATCGACTGGCACACCAAGGTGCTTGAAGGCGCCGTCGAGCGCACCAACGGCTCAATTGTCATTTATGACAATGCTGGAACCGAAGTTGGTCGTTGGAACTTTGAAGCCGGCTGGCCATCAAAGTGGAGCGCTTCTGACTTGGACGCCGGAACTGATGACGTGATGATTGAAGAATTGACAATCAGCCACGAAGGACTCTTCAAGGCCTGATGTCTCTTACTACGGAATTTTCTTTTACTCTCCCCCGCGGTTATCTCGGGTCGGACGGGACCGTTCATCGCCGGGGCGTTATGCGCCTTGCTACGGCGCGTGACGAGATCGAACCGCTTCGCGATCCTCGGGTTCAGAGTGCAGATGATCCGTACTTAACAATTATCGTTCTCTCGAGAGTGGTCACCGAGCTGGGCAGTTTGTCAGCAGTGACCCCTCGAGAGATCGAGAATCTCTTCGCCGCCGATCTTGCCTTCTTGCAAGATTTATACGGCGTTGTGAACTTTGGTAGTACTGCCGATGTTCGTGCTTTCTTAAAAGAAGCAAATGAAGCTGAAAAAGCAACCGCAGCTCGCTCGCGCACTCAGTCACTCGATGATGATGACACTGACGTCGATGACGACTATGCAGATGATGACGAACTCGACGACAGCACTAACGACGACTATGCAGATGATGATGAAGATGAAGAAATCCTCATCACTGGCCGTCGTCGTGGAGGGGCTGTTATCGAGGAGGTCAATCAGGACTCCTGATGGAGATTTATCCCGAAGACGCGTTGTGGGATGAAGTGATTTATCTTGCGTATCACATCCACTGGGACCTCGATCGTCTGCTTGATTTAGAACACTCCGACCGGGTTCGTCTCGTCGAAAAAGTTGCGGCGCTCAATCGTCGAGCGCTCGATGAAGCCAAAAAGATTATGGTGTAACGATGGGAACTTCACTGTTCAATTCCTTCTATCACGAGGGTCCTTCGTCAGCGACTTTTATCGTCGAAATCGATGGGAAAATTCTTGGTGATTTTCGAGAAGTGAAAGGACTCGGCGGGAAAGTTGAAATATTCGAAGTCATCGAAGGTGGCGAGAATAACTTCATTCATAAACTTCCTGGTCGCTTTACATTTGATGACGTCACATTAAAGCGCGGTATCACCTTGGATAACGGGTTGTTTAACTGGTTCACTGAAGCAAGCGGAGATCGTTTTGAGCTCGGTTCAAGAAAAGGAAAAGCGACCTTAGCTCGCCAAGACATTTCCATTACTTTGGTCAGCGCTACAGGCAAGAGACTCCGTATGTGGCTTTTACAGGATGCCATTCCAGTTTCTTGGAGTACTAATGATTTGTCAATCGAAAATGATGATTTTCTTGTTGAGGAATTGACAATCGCCCACCAAGGATTAAGTTCAGTCAATTTGAGCATCCCAGGCAAAGGCACGAAGCCGAACATTAAGGCTCTCAAAAAGGTTTTTAGTGTCGTCAAGAACACAGCGAAAGTATCTAAAGACGTAGCTCAAACTATAAAAGCAGTTAAGGACATTACGTAGTGTCCGACCTTGCTGAGCAATCAGATTCCGTTCAGCCGCTGCGACGGATAGTCCGACCGACCCCTGTCGCACGTCAGCGTAAGATGACAATTGGTCGAATCGCCACGAATTCACAATTGATGGCCAATTCATTTGGGCGATCAACTTCAATCCGCCGGTCAATATCACATGATTCATCAGTGCGATTTCCGACTTGGTTGATGCCCGCCCTTCCATCTCGCGCCGACGACCTCGACCCTTATCGCGATCGCGACATCATTGCGCTTCGACAATCTCGAATGAAAAATCGAGTCGTACGTCAGGTGCAACCACGCGGACTGCCGATGGCAGCACACGCACATGGACGTAGCCGGTCTGGTATTCAAACTGGACCATCATCGATCGCTCGACGATTGCATCCGATTCACCGTCAACCCAATCGAAACGAAGCTCATATTGGGCCAACCTCGGCGCCTTTAGTTCGTGTTGCGACCCAGCCGCAAAGACCAACTGCTCGTCCACCCCGTACACGATCGACAAATAGTCCGACGCGAAATGGAAATCGAACCGACCGAGATGGTCCAACGCGACCGGCAGCTAAATTCGAATCCGTCTTGGTTGCTCGTTCCTTACTGGCAACTCCTCGCAGAAATCACTCCTTTGAAATTGATCCTGCCGAGACTGCAGCAACTACTCGTTCGCATCGACTTTCTCTCCCCCGCGTGAGCAATCGCCAATCAATTGACCGCTCAGCAGTTCATCGCCGTCCTGCCGTAACCGATCAGCCAATGGCAATGCCGTCTAGCCGAATTCCGCTTTCACTGATGTACGTCGCTCCGCGTCGCTTGAATACACCGGAATCGGCCTCTTCATCACATCAACCAACAAAGTCGCTATCACCAAAAACATCTCATGCTTCGGTTGGTCCCGCCAACAAAATCGCCCAGAAACCAAAGATTCCTTCGCGACAAGTTAGCAATTCGCCCACACCAACAAACATCGGCCCCGATTGGACGTCTTTTCCCGCGCGCGAAATAGCCCCCCAAGAAGTTTCTCGAAGTGCAGTTTCAACAGTTACAACACCCCTGTCACTAATACAACCACACGACGACAATCTCCGAGCGACACCTTTTTCTACAGCACAAATTGGGGCCACTCAGGCTCCAATGAATCGCTTTGAAACTGCAGAAAGAGATAACGCGAAACTTCGTCGTCGTGCGCGCACGGTCGGTATTCCGCGAACTCCTGGTTGGCGACAAGTAATGGGATTAGCCCCTCACCCAACTTCAACTACTGAACCACAAGTGGTGCCATCGACCCAAGACGCTCTCTTTCGACGAGTTGCAGCGCTTGCCAATCCTTCCGACACACCAATCGGCTCGCCAGGAGACATTGCTCGTCGATCACCTGTCTCAGGTTCGCTCTTCAGCCTCGCTTCATCAACGAGCGCAGCAATTCGCCAAAAACGCGAATCTTCGTTGAATCAAATTTCGTCACCTAGAGAAGTTCAAAGCCCATTTGATCGTCGAGCACAACTCAACCGAGCGGCAACCGAACAAACGATCAGCAGAAAGGCAAACAGAACAGTCGGTAGCTCGTCTAACCAAAAGAATTCACCGACCATTTCACGACGCCCGTCAAAGTCGTCGCGATCGGCAATCTTTCGCAGCGCGACACGAAGCCAAAGGGCGTCATTTCGACGCCAAAATGATGCGCCTCCTGATGTGAAGGCAAACATCGCTTTGAATTCACAACAGCGACCTACCTTCATCAATCTGTGGTCAGCCGTCAACCATTCCGTTTCCCGTCAATCTCATTTGGCGGCACGGCGATCATTGCGGTTACCTCAAACAAAAGTTCACTCACTCAACAGCAAGCCAGGAACGATCGTCCGTCAACAGTTCGGCCTCGACAATCCGTTGCCAAACCAGTCCCAAGGCCAATCTCTTCGATCAATTACTCATGATCTGCGGTCACGAAAGAACAATCGAGCCAGTCACGCATTGCGAAGTGCTTCACGGGGGCACCCATCTACCGCCCGCGTGGTGTCGGTCGCTCGTCAAACCCGTTCGCATATGTCGAGCATTACACCCGGAGCAAGCAGCGGCATTCAATTTGCAGGTTCTCTTGCGAAAGCAATTTCGCTGCGGCAGACACATGGCAACATCGATCAAACGGTTGCTCCGATTCGGGCGCAACGTTTGGGCGCATCGGTCGCTACCAAAACCACAACATCGCCTTCAATCCATCGAACACCTGCGTCAGCGAGCGCATCAGTCTCTCTAAGAACTTCAGATCGAGCCAACGGGGTGAGACCTTTGACTGGAGCCGGTGCCAACGTCGCGCAAAATTTCTTAGATCGCCTCAGTCGAACCACCGGAGAGGACTTCGCTCCTACTGCTATTTCCGCTCAAGATCGACCGATCACAACAAACGCTGCCGACGACGTGATCTCCCGTAGACCTTCTCGTACAGCTCGAGCTGCCGATACTGTTCAAGCCTCAGCATCACTGACCGGTCATTCCGATACCTCATCCACTCTCACATCGATTGACGATCAACCGCATTGGGCCATTATGCGCAATGTGACTGACAATGAAGGCGCCATAGACAGCGGTTCAGTTTCAAGAACTCGCAGGTACGACTCGATTGAGAGAGCGTCTCGTGCAATGTCGGAATCGGCACCAGTCACCAACGGAACTGTCATGCGTTCAGTATCGGCGACACAGCCATTAACGAAACAGCCATTAGCGACGCAGTCAGCAATGACACAAGCAAATGAAGCGCACCGTTCTCGACAAGAAATTGTTGAGCGCGGCGGATCAATCGCTTCACGCGGAGTGCTTCATCGTTTGGTTTCTCGCAGCGTTCCCACACAACGCCTCTCGAGTCCTCTCAACGACTTGCCTGTTTCTCCGAATGTCACACCTGGAATGCGAATTCCCGCCGAAGCAATGAGTGCGCCGCCGGCTACGCCAGCGATCATTATTGGATCTACATCTGCCGACGTTGGATCTCGAGCATCAAGTGAATCATCAAATAACTCGAGTGTTATCTCCAGATCGGTCTCATCAAGTCCCTCATCAGTTTCGCGATCTTCCTCAATAAGCCGCGAAGGCCGTCGTTCGTTGAGTATTCAACGAAAAGCTTCAGGTGTTCAATTTGGTCCGAGCGAGGACGGGTCGATATCTGCAGACTCACTCGTTCGAATGATTGAATCTGGACAAAGTATTCCGAATCAAGTCGTCCACCGCCAGGTCAGCGGCACATCGTCAAGCGGCCTCATACGGGCCCAACGAACGCCCGCACGAATCTCACGTTCAGGAGGCTCAGCGAGTATTCAACGAAGCCCTTCATCAGTAGAAAAGGCAGCACCAGGACCGGTGTCTATTTTGAACCAAGTGCTATCTCCTTCAGACGACTCAGAGTTTGGATCCAACCAGGTAACTACTAGTCAACTCCTTGACCTCATGGATTGGATCAATCGCATCGTCGATGATCGTCTCCGTCAAGAACTCGAGCGACGTGGAGTCGCCGGAGGAAGGTGGTAGCTCATGAGTATTCAAAAGGCTTACCTCATGTCCGAAACAAAAGCAAAAATTCCATTCATGTTCAATCCCAGTGACTTGGCATTTTCAAAAACAACAAAATGGAAATCAAACAATTCACCTGGCAGTAACGCTCCTCAGATGACATTTGACAGCGGAGACTCCGTTTCATTCCAGCTCACCGCGATTTTTGACTCAACCGAGACCGGAAAGTCAATAACCGACATCACCGACAAGTTGTACAAGCTCACAATTACCGACAAGAAAGTAAAAGGCACCAAAGAAGATCGGAATATCAAAAGACCACCTTGGGTGCAGTTCCATTGGGGCAAGTTGCGATCTTTCAAGGCAGTCATCACGAGTTTTGAACTGAAATACACCTACTTCACTTCAAAGGGCGTTCCGCTTCGAGCTGAAGTCAGTATGTCTTTCCTGCAGTACATGGACGAAGGGGTCACGGCTCCGCAGAACCCGACGTCTGGGACACCCAACCCAGGACAAGTACGACGCCTTGAAGCTGGCCAATATCTCGACACAGTTGCCGACGAACTTTACGGCGATCCTGCTCAATGGCGCGCCATTGCCGATGCGAACGGAATTGATGATCCACTCGCTCTCAATCCAGGCCGCGTTCTCATGATTCCAGAGTTGGAGGGATGACATGCCCGAATCAGTAGGCATTTCAGTTCCCAAGATAACTATTAATGGTGCAGCGGTCACCGGCATCAAAGCTGATGCACTGCTTGATGTTCGCGTGGTCCTCGAAACTGCCGCGGCTGCTGCTGCAACGTTACGTTTTCACGATCCGTACTTTGAATTACTTGAAGGTTCGTTCGCCAAAATCGGCGTGAAACTTCAAGTCGCATTTCCCGATGCATCAGGGAAAGATGTCATTGTTTTCAGAGGAAAGATCGCCGCGATTGCTGCCGAACAAGGTGCGGGCGACCGCCATGAACTCGTTATCACGGGTTATGACGCATCACAACAACTTTCTCACGGTTTAACTCCAACCACATACACCGAGATGACTGCGGCTGACATCGTCAGCAAAATAGCGAAGCGAAATAGTTTGACGGCGAAAACTAGCATCACTGGCAAAAAAATGACGTATTTTTTGCAACTCGATTCTGATCACGCTGTTCTTGATGAATTGGCTCGTCGTAACGGCGCTGAATGGTGGGTTGATGACACGACTCTCAATTTCACCAAACGAACCCTCAAAGCCCCGATCAAGTTGAAATGGGGCACAACTCTGCAAAGGTTCTCCGCACGTTTTTCGGGAGCAGCCCGAGTTGACGATGTCACTGTTCGTGGGTGGGATCCAGCGACGCAAAAGGCAGTCACGGGCAAGGCGACACGATCGGCAGTCACAAGTACCAAGGTCGGACTCAAACTGAAGATGACCGACACCCGTGCGACTCAGGCCAAAACTCTGAAAGCGTCTTCCACTGTGACCGACATGCCAGTCGGAGCCGCCGATGAAGCTAAGGCGCTTGCTGAAGCTATGCAAGCTGACTTAGCGGCCGGAGAGTTGCGCGTTCAAGGTGAGGCCATTGGTCAACCGCAAATTGCTGCGGGTTCAACAATTCAAATTGAAGGTGCTGGCACACAACTCGCTGGAACCTTCGTCGTCACTCGAGTCGAACATATTTTTGGAGTCGGTCGTCCACTTCTCTCGCGCTTTGAAGGCGGTCGACATGGCGGAAGTGAGTTGGCTGACCATATCGTCAGTGCACAACGTGGTTCAGTTCGCAACCGCCGTCAGTTTGCGATCGGAACTGTGACCAATGTGAAAGACCCCGACAAGGTGGGGCGTATCAAGGTCAAACTTCCCACAATTTCTGACAAGGATGATTCAGCTTGGGCACGGGTGGTATCACCTGGTGCCGGTAAATCACGCGGACTACATCTCATGCCCGATGTTGGCGATGAGGTACTCGTTGCTTTTATCGGAGGAGATCCGCGCAACCCCGTCATTCTTGGTGGTATCTGGAGCAAGAAATTCGCTCCCCCAACTCCCGAGCCCGTCAAGGGTGACAAAGTCGGCGAACGCTCATTGGTGATGGCTTCTGGCGCCAAGTTGGTGTTCACCGAAAACACCGACAAAAAGAAGGCTGTGGTCGCGCTCAAGCACGCCGAGCCCGAAACAAATCTGCAATTTGACAAAGACGGCGTCAAAATCAATGCCAAGAAGGGCACCAAAATCAAGCTTGTCGTCGGCGATGCGAGTGTCGAACTCGCGTCAGACGGAACGATCACGATCAAAGGCGGCGCAATCACAATCAAGGCCACGAAGAACCTCACACTTCAAGGTCAAAAGGTCAGTATCAAAGGATCAACTGGAGCGGTCATGGATGGTGGTGGATCCAAGGTTGATCTATCTCCCGCTGGCGCAAAAGTTCAGGCAAGCGGAATGGTCACGGTCAAGGGCGCGATGATCAAGTTGAACTAATGATGAACTACTTACTTACTCCCCGCAGCCATTCAAACAAGCAAACACGTCAACAAAGGAGGCGCCATGTCAGATGAATTCATTGGTAAAGGCTTCCCCTTTCCGATGCGCATCAATGAGAGTGGTTCATTCACCCTTATTGAAGGAACCGAAGAACTTGAACGTTCAATGGCGGTCGTTTTATCAACGGCGCCTGGCGAACGTCCTTTCCGACCAGCTTTTGGTTGCCGTATATGGGAGTTGATGTTCGAACCCATTGAGACCAGCACCATGGGCTTAATGGAAATGTACGTTCAAGAAGCACTGCACATGTGGGAACCTCGCGTCGAAATTGATTCGGTTCTCGTTGAACCATCAGAAATTGATGGCGCAGTCACGATTCAAATTTCATACATCGTGCGTTCAACCAATGATCGCCGCAACCTCGTTTATCCGTTCTACACAATCCCGCCCGAAGAGGACTGACATGAGTTTTCCCCGCCCTGATCTCGACGATCGACGTTTCCAAGATCTAGTAGACGAAGCAAAGCGTATGATTCCGCGCTTCTTGCCAGAGTGGACCAACCACAACGTGTCCGACCCTGGCGTCACGCTGATTGAACTTTTCGCTTGGATGACTGAGCTGACGCTATATCGCCTGAACCGAGTTCCCGATCGGCTTTATGCCAGCTTTCTTGATCTCGTCGGAATTTCTCCGTATCCAGCATCACCCGCAATCGTTGATGTCACGTTCATGTTTTCAACTGTGCCCGATGAAACAGTTTTGGTTCCGGCTGGTAGCGAAGTATCAACAACAGGTGAAGATCCCGTGGTCTTTGCAACAATGCGCGACCTAGAAGTTTCACAACCGAATCTTGCATTCGCTTTCACTGCTCCGACTAACGGTTTCGAAGATCCAGATGAAGGCCGGATGACCGACGTCAGCCAAAACCTGGCCCTCGACAACGAAGTCGTCAAAGTTTTTGAATCAAATCCAGTGACGCCTGGTGATTCTTTCTATATGGGGTTCAGCGAATCTCTCGGTGGCTGCATCATCCGCCTCGATGTCGTGGCCGATGTTGAAGGAATCGGAGTCAATCCCAATAACCCGCCGTTGGCGTGGGAAGCATGGACAGACGAGGGTTGGCTTGAGTGCAAATCTCAGGGCGACCTCACTGGCGGACTCAACCGTGACGGTCACATTCTTATCGCAATTCCAACGGGACACCTGCCTCTCACGGTCGGATCTGAGCGGGCCTTTTGGTTACGCCTGCGTCTGCTCACACCGGGCGCCGACGGTGCGGGCTATCGGGCCTCGCCAGCACTCTCATCCGTTGTCGCTCATGCTGTCGGCGGCACGGTCACCGCCGAACATGCCGAGCCATTCGGTGAAGAATACATCGGCAACTCAACAGGTTTGCCCGGACAGAATTTTGATGTTCAAGGTGCTCCACTTCTTCCTCGTCGCAACGATGAATATGTTGAAGTTCGCTCGGGTGACGTCACCGAACAATGGCTCGAAGTACCAGATTTTTCACGATCTGGACCATCCGACAAGCACTACACCTGGGACGGCGTGAGTGGGTCGGTGCACTTTGGCCCACAGATCCGTCAAGCCGACGGACGTTGGCGCCAGCACGGAGCGATCCCTCCGGCGGGTGCAGCAATCTCTGTGACCAAATATCGACGCGGCGGCGGAGCTCGTGGCAATGTCGGCCCAGGAGCGTTATCAGTTATTCGTTCTGCGGTTCCTTATGTTGACCGCAGCACGAACTTGGTTGCAGCAACTGGCGGAATTGACAGTGAAACACTCGAAAACGCCAAAGTCCGAGCACCGCTCACCCTCGTCTCTGGAGGGCGCGCTGTCACAACGTCAGATCATGAACGCCTGGCCCTTGAGGCCACCCCTCGGGTTCGACGAGCCGCGTGTATTCCGCCAGAATCGGCAGGTGCTCCCACTCGTTTGTTGATCGTCCCCGACCCTGCTCGACCTGTCGATGCCATCAACATTGACCACCTCGCTATGGACGACCTGCTCTTTTCGACGTTGAGTGAATACCTTGAACCTCGCCGTCTAATCGGAACCGCACTCGAGTTGGGGACTCCTCAATACCTGGGCGTATCCGTTGCCGCGATGGTTCGGGTCGGGCCAGGACGAGCCCCGGCCTCAGTACGCCAAGCCTGCCTTGACGCCATCGCAGTCTTTTTGTCGCCACATATGGGCGGAAACGACGGTCAGGGTTGGCCATTTGGACAAGACATCAACTCCGGAGCCATCGCCTACTTACTGGGAGAAATCCCTGGGGTCGAACAAGTGGAAGAGGTTGTTTTATTTGAGGCCGACTTGCGCAATGGAACACGCCTCGGGGCCGGCACAGATACCATCCGCGTTGATCCCTACGGTCTACCCTTGTCATATAAGCCACAGGTCGTGGCGCGATGACTCGTCGTCGTGGTTGGCTAGTGCGGCGTTTGCCGGTGGGAATGCAGGAAGACCGAACAATGACAGGGTTGGTGGCGATCCTCGAAGAGGTATCGGAAACAGTTCAGCAGCAGGCGGATCAGATTCCGTTCCTAGCCGACCCTTCAGTCACCCCTGAGTTTCTCTTGTCATGGCTCGGACGTTTCGTTGATGCCCCAGGTTCAGAAAATCTTCCCGAAGCCCATCGACGTGACTTGCTTCGCGAGACTGGTTCTCTCATCTTGCGAAAGGGCACGCGAGATTACATTTTTACGTTGATCGCACCGTATTTGGTTGGTCCAATTGACCTTCTCGAGGACGGAGGTGTTTTCCGTGAAGGCGAATCGGGTCGATGCGAAGGAATCATCGTCGTGCGTGCGTCGGCCATCGCTCACGGCTCCGCTTTAGACCTCTATAAATTGGTGCGCTCCATCACCCCAGTTCATTGTCAAATTCGCATCGAAATTGCCGGACAGACAGTGGCGCCGGTGGCCGCATGAATACGGTTCTTTGCCCTCAATGCGGAGAAGAAAATTCTGATCCAGAAGGTACGCGATCTTCGAACGCTTTTTGCGTGGCGTGTGATTATCCATTGTTCTTTGCTCGTGGCGTCGTTGCCAAAGGACCGAGCGACACCGATCTTGCGCACGAACGACTCCCTGGCGTCGCTGGTATCGCCAAACGTGCTTGGATTCCGTGCCCTGATTGCGGGGAACTCAACCCACGCGGGGCAACCAATTGTTTACGGTGTGGAGCAATTCTGGCGCTACCTGAACCCGAGGCTGTGCAAACCCCTCAAGGCAATGTAGTGATACGTGAAGTACTCGTTCACGGTGACATACGCAAGCGTTGGCCCTGGTTCGTTGTCGGTCTCATTGCTGGAACTGTCGCGTCAATCCTGGCCTATATCATCGCCGGAGCAATTGGCTAGATCATGTTGCACCTCCTCGACGAAGTTCTCGAAGCTCATTTACGGAACACGGTACCGCTTGATCGCGCTATCGATATTTCCTTTGCGATTCCCGATCGTGAATGGAGCACTGGACTCGCACGCCCGACCATCAGCGCGTACCTTTGGGAAATCAAGCGTGATGATAAGCGCAACGTGGGTGGAGTTGAACTCGTCAACCGAGGTCCCACGAAAATGCGTCGATTGGTCTCGCCCCGCGTTCGAATTTCTTACTTCTTGTCGGTCTTTACTGGCGATCAACGAGACGAACATGTTTTGTTGGGACGGTTACTGCAAGGGGTCATGAAGAGTCGAGAGATAGCCCAGGATATTATTCCCATTGGTCTCACGACTCCTGGATCTCGCATTGAATTGTCTATTGGTGCGAGCGACGGAAACATTGCTCGCGATTTTTGGAGCGGTGTTGACGGCAAATATCGCCCAGGTCTAGATCTCCAAATCATCTTGCCGGTCGACACTGGCCTGGGCATTGAGGCTGGACCTCCAACTACTGGTGTGGATATTCGCACATCAGATCAACGTCAACCCACCAGAAACTCGCAAAGAGTTCGTTCATTTATTGAAGAGGGGCCCACGCCGGATCAATCATCAACCGTCCAGAATAAGGGCGATGAAAAATCTCAAGTAGGTGATGCGCCTTGAGAGCACGTTTAACGACGCAACAATATTCGGCTTTTGTTGGTGTTCCATTTGAAATCATCGTTCAAGTTCAGAACGATGAACAGATCATCAAAGAAGTCAATGCTCGTCCGGGATTCATTCCGACCGAGGCTTATGTGTCGCGTCCGTTAGTCATCTCGCTATTTCCCGGCGAAACCGCCGATATTCAATTAGAAATTACTCTCCCCCGCGAAACTCCCGCAGGTTTGTATCAACTACCAGTTGAGATGAGTGACGAAAACGGGCCTATTGGTACGTTGACTGCCGACATCCAAGTAGCTCCGTTCGATGAGCTCAGCGTGTCCGTTTCTCCTCGAGTGACAGCAGCCGGAACCAAATCTTCATTCGTCGTGACGACAACCAATCGCGGCAACCGTCCCACCGGCGTCAGTCTCACCGCAGCGGACGCCGACCGCGCCTTGAAATTCACTATCGAGCCTCGCCGAGCGCAGCTCGAAGGAGGTCAAGCAGTTGCCTTCAGTGTGAACGCCAAAGGCAAACGTCCTTTTGTGGGTAACTCGGTACCTCGCGCCATTCAAATTGATATTGCAACTCGCAGCAATACGACCAGCGAAACCGTGACATTCACACAAAAGCCGCGCCTGAGTCGCGGACTACTAACTGCGCTTCTTCTTCTGTCAATCATCTTGATTTGGGCCTTGGTTTTCTCAGCTGGATTTAAATCTGCTCTCGCAGGTCAAAAACCCAAAAAGGCAGTTAGTGCAGCTTGGATAGACGGAGCCAAGCCAGATCCATCAATATCTATTGGTTCAATTGGCGCCAAGATTGTCGCTCATTCCGATGGTCGACCGCTCGCAAGGATGATTGTTTCCGCCGAACTCGTAGACAAATCTCGACCAGCGACTGCCTCTTCGAGTGATGAAGACGGAGCTGTCACTATCTCAGGGCTCACCACTGGGACGTATCAACTCACTATTTCGGGAGACGGATACACCGATCAAATCCTTCCCGATACGGTGCGCGTCGTTCCAAGTTCTGAGCCTCTCGCCCTCGAAAACAATATAGAAATGGTTGGGCTACCTGCCACGATCAAAGGATTAACATCCGGTGGCGATCCAAATCCAGTTTCAACAATTGAAGCTCGTTTGATGATCAACGAAGTGCCGACTGGTGAAGTAACAACCGCCACTTCAGATTCAACTGGTCTTTTTTCAATCGAAAACTTGCCATCACCTGGTCGCTACCGATTGACATTCACATCTACTGGCTTTGAACCCATTCAACTTTTCCAAGAAGTTGCTGCGGGCGAGACAGTCACTATTCCGACGGTGAAGTTGCAAGCAGGACCAGGATCAATCACTGGAATGATCGTTGACCAAAGTGGAATACCACTGGGCGGAGTTGCGATCACCGCGACCGCAGGATCCGACGTCATTTCCACGGTGACACCAACAGCTGGATCAGATGTCGGAAAATTCATATTGAGTGAATTGAGAACTCCGGCGACATACCTCATCCAGGTGGTGCTTGAAGGTTACGGAACTCAAACTCTCACGATTCAGGTTGGACCCGGTGAGCCTCATATTTTGACCACCAGCATCACCATGAGCAAGGGAACCGGAACAGTGCGCGGAGCGGTGACCGATTCGTCGGGGAATGCACTAGGTGGAGTCTCAGTGACAGCAAGCAATGGAGCGATTGTCGGTCAGACGATCTCAGTTGATAGCGGTGGTTTCTATTCGTTGACGGGATTGGTTGCTCCCGGCAACTACATATTGACTTTCTCTAAAGAGGGTTACGGCACAGAAGTTATTGGTGTCGCACTTTCGAGTTCGCTCGGTGCTGCCACAAGCAACGTACGACTACAAAAGTCAAATAGCAGTATCAGGGGTCAAGTCACTCATGCCCCGTCCGATGAAAAAAATGGTTCAGGCGCAACAATTATTGCGACCTCTGGTTTGACTTCACTGTCAACTGTGTCCGTCGATCCAAATGGAGCTTTCCAAATAGATGGGCTCACGAGTGGCTGGTGGACAATCACAATCAACGAAGCCGGTTACGTCGAAGCCGTCGTCCTTGTTCAAATTGGAATCACCGATCAAGAACTCGGACAAATCCCGATCAAAAAAATAGTGCCATGAGTCTTCGCGCAAGCATTACGCCAGATCGCACCCCGGCCTACGCTGGTATTCCGGTTTTTGCAACGGTAACCGTCGCGAATACCGCTGAACTCGTCGACGCATTTGAAATTCGCGTGCTCGGAGTTGATCGCTCATGGATTCAAACATCGCCGACACGACTTCAATTGTTCCCGCAGTCGACTGGGGAAATAGAACTTGTCATTGAGCTACCTGACGACTTTCCCGCTGGACTACGAACTCTCACAATTCAAATACGAAGTGAGTTAAAACCAGACCACCCAACTCTATTAACTCTGACCCTTGACGTTGACTCACGACCGCGTGTCAACGTGCAAGTTCAACCGACAATGATTTCATCTGGTAAGAGTGCAACGTTCGCCGTCACTGTGCAAAATCAGGGAAATAACGCCGTCGTAGCGCGCTTGACAGTCGATGATCCGGAATCAGTTGTTGAGTGCACCTTCGATCGTCCCGAAATCGACATACCTCCGGGCGAGCAAAGAAATACCCCCCTTCGAGTGAAGGCCAAGCGACCGTGGGCAGGCGCACCGGCTATTCGAACACTTTCAATCGGAGTAGAAGGAGGGCTAGAAGGATCAGAGCAACTTGTTACATTTGTCCAGACACCGCGCATCAGCCGCATGCTGTTTTCGTTTATTGGACTTCTCATCGCGGCCTCAATCTTTGGCATCGTGTTCTCAAAAAATCTCAAGAATGTTGTTGATGCAACGACGACTGATAGCAAGATTCTCGAACAGGCCTTCGGCAATGCTGACCCAGCAGCAGGGGTGGAACCCGGAACCATGACTGGGAAAGTGTTGGCGCGGTCATCGAAATCGGGCATTAGCGGAGCAACTGTGGAGATTTACCTCACTGAGGTACCCAACCAACCAATTCGTTCGGTTGCAACGGCAGATGATGGCAGCTTTATCGTTGACAATTTAGGACCAGGTCCGTTTCGGGTGAGAGCAATCGCTGCGGGTTTTGACAGTCGTTGGTACGGAGATGTTTCTGTCTTTGATAATTCTCCAGACGTGAGTATTGATCCGGGAAACACAAAAAAGGCCATCGATCTGTTGCTGGGAGGTCAACCAGCGTCACTGAAAGGCGTAGTCGTAGGCGGAACGGTTGATGGCGCCAATATCGATCTCTTTGTTCCAGGTTGTTTACAAATCTGTGGAGATCAGGATTCAATTTTGAAATCAGTAACTGTAGATGCCACGGGCGTTTTTGACTTCCAATCTCTACCAGCACCCGGCTCCTACACTCTGCGAGTTCGAAAAGTTGGTTCTGTAACCACCCAGCTTTCTTTTGAGTTATCTGGAGGCGAATCTCGTTCAGGAGTGACCGTTCAACTACGCAATGGAGATGGCTCAATTTCTGGTTTTATTAATGGCGGGAATGGCCCCCTCGGGGCAGCCTCAATCACCGTCACCTCCCCCGATCAGACCGCCTCAACACTGTCACTGACCACCGGAATAGTTGGTTCATTTTCGCTCCCCGATCTACTCACTCCATCGTCGTATGCAGTTGCCATCAGTTCGAGCGGATACGCCACCAAGAACCTCACAATTTCTCTAGCATCTGGTCAAAAAATAACTGATCTCAATGTTCAGCTATTACCAAGCACTGGTTCTATTACTGGGATGATTCGTGACAATTTAGGCAATGCGTTAGGTGGAATTCCTATTACAGTCACTGATGGAAAAAACAGTTTTTCGACAGCCTCTGTCACGGTCGACGATCCAACTACCCCAGCGACAAATGAAATCGGTTCGTATTCAATTCTTGGTTTATCCGCACCGGCTGTCTACACAGTTTCTATCGGTGGAGGAAGTTACGCACCAGTTGTTCGCAATGTCGCCTTGCAGTCAAGCAATTTGAATTCGACAGTTTCCGTCGAACTCGTCGCATCATCAGGCTCTGTAACTGGCCTCATCACCGAAAAGGTCTTGTCTGGAAATATTGGTCAGGCGTTGGGTTCAGTAAATGTTCGTATTACCAACGGTCTTACCAGCCGTTCCACCACAACTGCCTCTGTTTGCTCCACGAGCAATCCACAATGCGTTGGTACTTATCGACTAGAGAATATTCCTTCGGGGATCTACACCATCACTTTTACTCGCACCGATTACGCGACATATGCAACCCAACTTTTGATCGTTTCTGGTTCTGCTAAAACTTTCGACGCCTCATTGTCAATTCGTCCCAAGATCAAGGTGTACACATGTAAAGCAAGTTCAAGCGCCACGACATCAGCCGTTATCGCACCGTCAAATTGCACTAATCCATTTGGGTTAGTGCCTCAAGTTGGTTACCAAGTCCGAATTTGGAAACAAACCGATTATCCAAGCGGAACAATTCTTGGTGTTGGCTACACGAAAGAAGATGGATCCGTCACCTTTACTGGACTTGAAGCCCCCACCCGATACATAGTCGCCGTCACAAACATTCCAGGTAGTGCAGCGCTCACCTCACAGACGATTGACCTCAGTGCAAGCAGCCTGGAAACCGTTGTTTTGTTGGAAACGCCATGAGTGCTCAAAATACAGTTTCTCTATTAATCCCCGACAAAGTCTCAGCGGTTCTAGGCCAATCCGTATCCATCAAAGTCGGCATCACCGATTTTAGTGGACAAGACCGTGAAGTTCTCGTCCGACTCATTGGCTCGCTAACTGGACCCTTGCCAGCTGTCGCACAAAAACTCACAGCGCACCTCACCATTCAAGTCGAATTACCGTTGATGGTTCCAGCGGGGATGCCCCCTGGCGATCATCCGATATTGATCGAAGTACTCGATCGTGCAACAGGCGCCGTATTGGGAAACGGGGAAGTTTTTCTCGAAGTACAGCGCACACGCTCGGTGGTCATGCATCTTTCTCCGCCGTCAATTCGCCGGAGACTTCGTGGAAAAATTCGGTTAGTACTTCGTAACCACGACGATCAGACTCACTACATCCGTTTACGAACTGAGTCTGACGACCAGCAATCTAAAATTCGGTTACTTCATCAAGAAATTGAGTTACGGGCCGGAGAAATGGTCCGGATCAAAGGTCATCTGCGAGTCAGCCCTTTTTTGGTCGGGAAACAAAAGGAACATTGGTACTCAGTCATTGGCGAAGGCGCAGGCGCTCCAATTTATGGCCGAGGCAACATTCGACACATCCCGATGATTGGACGAAATATTAAATCCGTTATGGGATTGATGTGCATCGTGCTGGTTTGGGCTGGTGCAACCTTGGCGATATTGAAACAAGTCAATCCCGTCACAAAAGACTCGACTGCGAGCGCCGCGGGAACGACCAATCCGGAAAACGGAAACGGTACTGACACGGAATCAGGTGGGAGTTTGGAGCTTCCAACTTTGATAGATGTATCTGGAACAGTCACCGCCGTCCCAGATGGAAGTGGAGTCGTTATTCATTGGCGCTCAATAACAATTGGCGATGTTGAAGGCTCAGGCAAAGTCAGTCCGTCTCCAAGTACGAGTAATCCAAATGTTGCGAATTTAAGTACCACCACTGATGAAGAGGGTTCTTTTTCAGTTGCTGGTCTTGATGCTTCTGGATTTTATGAGTTCACTTTTTCTAAAGCAGGTCATAAAACCAAGAAGATTATTGTTCAACCAAATGGCGAAGCAGTGACATTGGAGGTCGCGTTAGAAGTTGGTGACGGATTGATCAGCGGTTTCACTATCAATGAAAACGGAGATCCGTTGGGCGGTGCGAATATCACGTTGACCGATGGAAACATCACCTATCAGACAACTACACCAACAGAAGGCGAACATATCGGCGAGTTCTCTTTCGCAAATTTATCGACCCCAGCAACCTGGGTGATTGATGCCAAAATTGAAGGGCGAGGACTTGCTAGCACCATTATCAATCTGAACGCTGGAGATCAACAACAAGGTATTTCGCTATCACTCTCACCGAATGTCACAACATTAGAGGGGACGGTCACAACAACGTTTTTTGACGTGGGAAGTATTGTCACTGTGACCGCCACTGATGGAATCATCACTCGCACAACATCAACTCTCACCAAAGTTCAATCTGAAGGAAATTCGAATTTACTTGGAAGATTTTTTCTGACAGATCTTCCTGTCGGAAGGACTTACACAGTTACCTACGTATCTCAGGGCTATCAAACACTGACTGAAGAAATTTCTCTGACAACAGAAAGTTCCGGTCGGGAGGTTTACCTTAAACGTTCTACTGGTTCGTTAAAAGGCTTTGTTTCTGGCGACGGACTGGATACCACTCAGGTAGCGATCACAGTCCAAAATGATGAGCTGGTTTACAAAAGCACGAATCTCGTGACCGACGATGGTTTTTATTTGTATTCGAATATTGAACCCGGCCACTACGTCGTAATTTTTGAAGCGTTGGGTTACGACCCATATATATCCGAAGTGGACATTGCCGCGGACACAAGCATTGTTTTGCCAGGGGTTTTAAAGGAAAAGATTTATACAAAAGCGAACTATTTAAATCTTGAAGTCATCGGTCCCACACAATGGACAGTAGAAATCCGTTATCGCGGCAGAGACGATTGTGGTGAGGACAATTTTACTTCGGATTTCGGCAACTTCACTTCACATTTGAAAAAGACAAATTGTGTCTACGAAATCGGAACCGACAACAATTCCAGTTCTTCATCAAACATTATTTATGGACTCAACCCAGGCGCCTATTATCTGGTGTTTAAAGCCGATGGCTATTCAACCAAAGTTGTGCAAACTAATTCTCAAGTCAGAAAAACCGACGCTACGGACGAACCAAGTGCTACCAGCGAGATCAGTAGTGTTTCACTCGAACCTTTAGGAAGCCTCATAGGTCAAATTACCGATAGTGCGGGCACTCCGTTGGAAGGTTTAAAGGTCTACTTGTCTTCCGTATCTGAACCAGCAATTAGCGACAGTAACGGCGAATACAGGTTTGACTACCAACTCGACCAAAAGACCTACACGTTGACCACTGACGGCCAGAACTATCAGCCAGTAAGTCGATCAATAATTGGAGCCTTAGGCGCAACTGTCAATGTCGATTTCAGGATTCAAGCCAATTCATTAGTCACTGGTGAGGTGAGGTACCTGAACCTTAATTCAAGTAACTATGAGGCGGTCGATTCAAAAAACTTTGCGGTTTACTACCGAATCTCTCCAGCCTTTGGCTCGACAACAAGCACGACAGTTGGCCCGAATGCAACAGTTGCTTCGGATTGGACGAATACGGCAACTTTGGGAGTTTCTAAATCCCTCGGAAGTTACCGATGGGGATTCAAAACTACAAGTAACGAATTTGATTTGTGCGTCGTCATGATTAACGAGACGGGTTTAGATAATTTGCCTACTCCAACAGATGGTAGTGACCCCAAAAAAGTTTTCTTAGACAGCAATTCCAAGGCCGCCTGCGATGCTGATCTTGAAGGAACGCCGATGCCTTCAGGAATATTGGCAGATACTAAACCGCTACTAACCCTCGCGACTAATGAGACGAATGTACAGTCGGTTTACCTCTCCCCTAGTTCCGGAAAATTAACTGGCACGGTTACTGTCGGCTCGCTACCAAAGAGCGGAGTTATTGTCGAGGCACGTCGAATTGACAGCGCTGGAAAGATACTCGAAACTTCGACTACGGCAACAGAATCCGGCGGCGATTTCACATTCAATTCACTCACGCCGACAGCGCTAGCGACCACCGACGTCTGCACAGCAAAACCTTCAGCCTCAAAACCTGAACAGGGAAGTTGTTGGTATGTTGTCGCGACCGAACAACTTCTCACTCCAGTTACTTCAGCTCTGATATCTGTGTACCCGAAGACGACCTCTCAGTTAACTTCGAATTTGAATATTCCAATACCTAAAGGTTCCATCAACCTCTCCGTTACAAACAGTTTCGGTGAATTGATTAGCAGCCTTCCTGTATCGCTGAGTTCCGGAGGGATCAACGAATCAACACAAACGAATTCGTCAGGTTATGTGTCTTTCAGCGATCTTGATGATGGAGTTTGGAAACTCACAATTGATCAAACGAACATCTATTCCAAGTTTGAAAGGACATACACCGTTAACCAGGGTTCAGTTATCAACGACCCAATCCTTTTAGAAGATCGTTACGGCAAGGTGCGTATTTTTATTCGTGATACTTCAAGTCCAGTCGCCGGCGCTCAAGTGGTCGAGGCAGGAACTACAACAAATTTGTGCACTGCAGAAGACGGCACAACCTTGATTACTACAGATGTCAATGGTGTTTGTTACATAAATACAGTTTCAACTGGGGTTCATACTTACGTAGTTTCCAAAACGGGACTCAACTCAGCCACGGTTTCAGTTTCAGTCATTGGAGGAAAAGAGAACGTAGCTAACGCACTACTTGGCGCCAGTTCTGGATCATTGCTCGTTACTCTCCAAGATGTTGCCGCCCAACCCATTGCTGGGAAAACCATTTCGGCTACGGACTCAAGTGGACAAACGAAGTCTTGCATTACGAAATCCATATCAGATATTCCAAGACCAGCTCTCAAAGATATCGGTTCTTGCGAAATCACCGAACTCAAATTGGGTACCGCTTCGGTCAAGTTTGAAGGATCAGCCAACCTCGGTGCGGTATACGGAACTATCAGCATCGGATCCGGTGGTTCGGCACTCACTCTGACAGCTGCGTCTACGAGTGGAACCCTGAATTTCAGTTTTTTTGATTCAAGTGGCAACAAGATCAACGGGGCCCAAGCCTCTATTACTGACGTACTCACCTGCACGGCTGGATCCACCGACAATGTATGTGAAATTCAAAATGTGCCCGAGGGAATAACTACGATTACATCAAGCAAGACTGGTTACTCCAATTCAACTTTGCAAATTTCGGTAACCCGAGGAACAACCATTGCCGTTCGAGTCACATTGTTTAATGAGTCAGCTTCACTCAAAGGATTCATATTCGAGAGTCCTAAAGAAAGTTGTAATACCGCCTCCAAGGTGGGATGTATCCCTATTCAAAATGCGATTGTCTCAGTAGGTACCTCGTCTGGCTTATCTGCAATAGCGGTGACTGACACAACGGGCCTATACAGATTTGAAACACTCACTCCAGGCGATTGGACTATTCAGGCAATTGCATACGGCTACGCTCGCGTTGATCCGCTTCCGATCTCAATCACTGGAACCACTAATGCGGATCAGAACATCTTCCTGAGCCCTCTCCCGGGATCAATTGAATTATCACTTTTGAACCCAATAGGCGCACCAGCCTCTGACATTGAAGTTCGAATCGCGCGGGCAGACGGCTCGATGGATGAGAGACAAACAACGCTGGCGATCGGCCAAGCATTTTTCTCAAACAAAACTGCCGGCAGCTACACCGTTACGATTTCAGATACTTTCAACCCCCCACGTTATGTCCCGCAAACTTTCTACGTAAAAGTGGAACATTCATCAACGACCAGTTTTGCGGTTTATCTCGGAACGTATGGCTCTTTTATTTCAATCCCTGTCACAGGAATTCCCGCTTCATCCTTCGGTCCGGCTACACCCCTGGACGTTGGCGTAGCGCTCGTCACCGACTCTGGAGACGTAGTCACCACGGCTGCAACTCAAAGTGTCGGTTCGCAAAAAATAGCGTCCTTCACAGGAGTCAGTGATGGTCAATACAAGATTTATATTGTCAATACGTTCCTTTCCAAAACCATTGTTTCGATTACGAAGGGCGAGTTAGTAACTGTTTATGAAACCGCGACACCGCACCTTTTGGCATCTGGGGACTCTGTCACTGTAAACGGCATTAGCCAGGGCAAACTCAACACAGGTGTCGCAATCGTTACAAAAATTACAGACACAAGTTTCTCAATTATTAAGAACTCTCTCAATCTGACCGTTCCTCAAGACTTGTCAAATGCCAAAGTTACAAAATTAGACTTAGCAAACTGGACAAGCAGTGAACACAACGTCACTGTTACTAATACTGGGACAAATCCCAGCACATTAACCACCTATGTTGCGTCCGCTGCAAATACTGTGTCCGTCTCAAACTCCACATCGTCACGTACTCTGATACTTGATCCAATTACTCTGACGGTCAAACCAGTTGATTTCAGTGTCACGGTCACGGGTATTTTGTACCCAGACATAGCCGTGACTACCACCTCAAATCCAACTTCGACAACTCTCCCTCTGCTAAACAATGCAAACGTCACTCTTTCAGATGGATACCTTCTCAATAGTGTGAGTAGTAGAACCAACTCATCAGGAATTGCGACGTTCACAAAAATTCCACCAGGAATTTATACGGCTACCGTCACCAACACCTCTTACGACGACTTTGTCACCACCGTGACTATCGTCGACTTCGCGAATCCTTCCGGGAATAATCCAAGGATCTCTCTCAACCAAACCGCTACTACCGGCCGGATTAACGTCAGTGTTTACGGCGACGGTGATCCGAATAATCGTGTTTCAGGTGCAACTGTTTCTGTTCTTCAAAACAACACTTCGTGTGTGACGGGAATTGATGGAACCTGTATTCTCTACAACCTTCCGCAAGGCAATTATGATTTACGAGTCGCTCATCCCCTGTACATCCCGATTGAAACGGACGTAAATCAAAAGATCCATGTCACCGGCGGCTTAGAAACTCTGGTTCCAGTCGGACTTGGTTCTGCTACCGGAAAGGTTGACTTCACGGTTTTTGATTCAACGACTGGAGTAGTCATTAACAACGCACAGGTCACGAGGCAATCTGGAAACACTGTTAAAACCTGCTCAACAAACGTTTCGGGGAAATGCTCAATTGAAGGACTTATCCTCGGATCAACAAATTTTAGAATCCAGTCAACCAACTATGACAACGGTTATGTAGGCATAGATATCACGGGTGGAATCTCATCGAAGGTATCAATTGGTCTCATGCCTTCATTGGCGTCAACTAATATTCTGAACGTCAGGGTCATCGACGCGATAACGTCTCTTGCCATAGATGGCGCTCTAGTTACAAACAGTGTTAGTGGCGCGACCCTATGCACAACAGTGGCCGGAGAATGTGTGGCCTCGCAGATCGGCGTCGGCAATCTTGCGGTAAAAGCTGCACTAGCAAACTATGAACCTGCTTACGCCTCGGTAGTTATTTCGCCTAGTTCTCAAACAACTTTGGTTTTTGTCTTGCGACCAATAGCCGCTGCTCCCCCTACTACGGGTGAGATTATTTTCAATTTCAAGAATTATTCAGATTCCACACCTCTCATCCAAACAAAGGTTGAGGGGGCAGGAAAAAGCTGCCTCAGTTCTGGCCAGTCATCATGTACCTTGATTGGGTTACCTCTCACCGCCACCACCTTCACCGTGACTAAGTCTGGATACGGCACTACTTACGTTGTAGCAACTCCGAGTGGGTTGAATACAAGCTCTGTTGATGTGTACCTATCTGCGACCCCTGCTGCATCTCCCACCACCGGAGATTTATCGGTGAGGGTCGTTAACGCCTCGACTGGTGTGGCGATTACAAATGCAACAGTTAAGAATGGAAGCGATACTTTGTGCGATGCAGACACACCATTGGGGCTGTGTGCCAAAACGTCACAATCTCCGGGCACTTTTAACATTTCAGCAGAAATAGCTAATTTTGAAGTCGGCTACGCATCTGTATCAGTCATCGCTGGCCAGACAGCATCAGTGTTGATCGCCCTACGACCAATAAGTTCTACTTTGAATGTCATAGTTTTGTCGAGTTTTTCGACGACATCTGTTAACGGAGCGACCGTAAAGTTTGGCGAAACGGTTTGCGCCAATACAGCTACATCAGGCTCTTATTTGTGCTCAAATTTATCGAGCGGCGTAGGAACCTTAAATGTGAGTAAGGGCGATTTCTACTCAAGTGCAACCGCGATCATCTCGATCGCCAACGGCTCGCAAAACTACGTCACTGTTTATCTAGTGCAGTACGGCGATTTGACAGTCACGACTGCGCAACAGGTGACCCAAATCGATGTTTCAATAACCGGCTTAACTCAGACCTGTTCAATTATTGGAACAGGAACAACGTCAACCTCCTCAACCCCCAATAGTTCATGCCAGATGCTAAAACTTCCCTATGGGTCTTGGGTCATCAAATTATCCTCAGGCCAATCCAGTTCAGTCACTATCAACTCTGACTCAAAATCAATAACTATTTCTTAAAAGGACTGCAATGAGAAAATCACTAGTCATCGTCGCTTCACTCGTTTTAGCGTCAGCATGCTCGGGCGACAAACTCACGCGAGATGACGCCGGAAACGTTATTAAGCGAGGCAATTCTTCAATCTTTGAACTTAAAGTCGGAGACTGCACAAAAGAGGAACTCAAGGCTGAGGCAACAAACATTGGTCTTGTACCGTGCACCGAACCCCATACACACGAAGCGTATTTTTCTGTGGATTATGTCGGCGATGCTTACCCAGGTTCGGCAACCCTCGAAGTGTTCGCCGAGCAGAAGTGTGTTGGAGCTTTTGCCGACTACGTCGGAGTGGAGCTGGCACAGTCGAACTATTTCTTCACGTACTTGTATCCAAGTGTCACGACTTGGCAATCCAAAAACGATCGTCAAGTGATGTGTTTTGTTGTCTCAAGAAATGAAATGTTGATGGCATCCGTAAAAGGCACTGCTTCATAACTGAGGGCACCTTAAGTCAGGCGACGAGTGGCCTCATCAACCGAAACTTCACCCGTTAAAACCCTTTGAGCTACTGGCTCAACTTCAAGAATGAGCCCGACAAGTCCAATAACTAAAGCATCAAGAACTGCCGCAACATCAACTCCCCCAATAGTTGGCACAGCAGATTTCGCCACCAGATACTCGACGTTCATTTCGTTTATCATCAGTGCCACAGAGCCGATAATGAATGAATTATTGAGATTATTCATCAACTGAAGTACCTCAAGAGATTTAACCGACTCCGCTGGCATTTCTCGCGCAAAGACCACCGTTGCAACTTGATTCGTCGGATAAATCGAGATCATCACGTTGGTGCCATTGAGATCAGTGGCGCTCACCTCATCATCGGTTTCACCGTCAACAATGAAACCCATTTCCATCAGCGAATTCAATGCGATTGTCCAAGCTGGGGCCGAAGCAAACAACATTCCAACCATATGTCCACCATCTAGAGTCTCGATTTTGCGCATCGTTGAAACGATTTCAAAATCTTCCGCATGCCAACCCCGCGGCGACTCTAAAGCCATACGGCTCCCCTCAACAGTCACACTGACGGCGCCTGTGCCATCGAGAACTTCAGGAAATCTACGGCGACTCTTGGAACCAAAAATATCTACTTCTTGAATGCGACCCCACTCCGATTCATCAAGAACGAAACGTATACGAACCAACGATTCATTGACCTGATCGATCTCTGGATCGACCGTTAAAACATCACCAGAGGGTGAGATAAATGGGACAACCGCCATGATTTTCAGGCTACTCTGACGCCATGGCTATTCAAGTTGTCAGTGGTGCCATGCTGAAATGCAGTTACGGCGTCGCCCCCTCGTCACTCAATGTTCTTCCCATCAACCGTGTCATGGCTGGTGCCCCGGCTGCAAATGTTATGGACATGATCCCGATGTTAAACATCCCGCCGTTTGGAATGTGCCAATCAATGGCCAACCCGATGGTTGCAGCAGCAACTGCTGCTGCTCTTGGCGTGCTCACCCCAATGCCTTGTATCCCCTTGCCGGCCGGACCGTGGTCACCTGGTTCACCTAAGGTCAAAATCGGCGAAATGAAAGCTCTGTCGAATAACAGCAAAGCGACATGCGCTTGGGGCGGCCAGATTCAGATACTGATGGCCGGTCAAATGACAGTAATGATCGCTTAGTCAAAGTTCATTAACGTCACATAGTTGGCGAAACGACATAGCGGCCCGAAACTTCTCCGGCAAGTATTGCCGTCAAAACACGATCAAGGTCGTTCAAGCCGATGGAATGTCCGATACTTTCTAGCCCTGCCGGCTTGAGATCAGTTGCAATACGAGACCAAACGTTTTGGCGCATGTCCATGGGGGTCTGAACTGAGTCAATTCCTAGCAAGGCGACTCCTCGCAGGATGAAGGGCATCACACTCGTCGGGATTGAGGTTCCACCAGTCAGGCCACTTGCGGCCACGGCCGAACCGTAATTCAAACGCTTGAGAACATTCGCGAGGGTATTTCCTCCAACACAATCAACGGCCGCCGCATAGGTCGTGGTCTGCAAAGGTCTCGGGTCATCCGCTGAAAGTTCGGCACGGTCAATAACACGCGCCGCTCCTAATCCGAGCAAGAAATCGGTCGCTGTCGCCTTGCCACTACTTGCGACAACTTCGTAACCTCGTCCAGCCAACATCGAGACCGCCATGCTGCCAACTCCACCGGTCGCGCCAGTGACCAATACAGGTCCGGCACCTGGGGTGAGTCCCCAGTCCTCTAGGGCCACTACCGACAGCGCAGAAGTGAAACCGCCGGTTCCGACAACCATCGCTTCTCGAGTGGAGAGACCATCGGGCAACGCCATAATCCACTCGGCAGGTACACGAGCAAATTGGGCATAACCACCGTGGCGCGCCACACCGATGTCGTAGCCGTGTGCAATAACTTTTTGGCCGACAGAAAAAGTGCTCCCTGCCGCATCAACAACTGTTCCGGCAATATCAATTCCTGGAATCATTGGCTTGAGGCGAGAGATCTTTCCACTCGTCGTCGAAGCCAATCCGTCTTTGAAGTTGACGCTTGACCATTCGACTTCAATCAGCACACCGTCTTGTGAAATCTGATCAAGCGAAACCTGTTCCACCGATCGGTGACTATTTTCGGGGTCGTTAGTGAAAACAAAAGCGGGAAAGTTGGATGAACTCATAACTTCACCTTACGACAACTCGCAGGCTCGTCATCAAACGTAGTTTTTGCCGACACACTCGATGACTTCGAGGGTTTGGGTCTCTGTCGTTGAAGACCCTGGGATACCAAGCCAGGTGATTCCCGCGAGTCGAAGCATTTCAATTTGCTCGCGGTGATACTCAGTATTTTCGGTCTTTGATCCAATCGTGTGATCGGGATACGTTGTCAAAAATTCAAGAAACGAAGTGCGTACGCCGGCCATTTCCTTCACTTCTGAGATCTGTTCACCTAACTTCTTGATATCGCCGATGTTCGGTGTGCGAGTTGTGTTTGATACAACTTCGGCACTCAACATCGGCATCCAACCCTGAGCCGATTCAGCGACACGACGCTTGGTCAGTTGCGAGTTACCGCCGATCCAAATCGGAATTGGCTGTTGAAGGGGCGCCGGTCGACAAATGATCTCACGCGCCTCATACCCATCTCCAATAAACGACACCGGCTCGCCAGACCAATATTTTGGCAACACCTTGAGAGATTCGTCGAAGATGTCATTGCGGCGTTCGAAATCAACACCAAGAGCTTTGAACTCACCCTTTTGATAACCAGCGCCGACTCCGAGCGTGAAACGACCATTCGACAACAAATCAACAGTCGCTGCGGACTTTCCCAGCAAAAACGGATTGCGGTAAGCAATCACCGTCAAGTAGGTCACCAGTCGAATGCGCTCAGTCACAGCCGCCGCGTGTCCAAGGGCCACAAAAGGATCAAGAGTCTGGTGTCCGCCAGCGTCAAGCCAGCGGGATCCAGGCGCAGGATGCTCGGTGAAGGCCAATCCGTGCAAACCATGAGCCTCGACCGCTTTGGCCACCTCGGTGACTCGTCCGGCCGCCATCATGTCGCCGTCGCGACCGGTGGCATCGGGGTATTGGTAGAGAAAACGCACCTCCTGAGAGTACCGTTTCGGGGATGGTCATGAGGATTCACACAGAAAGTGTTGGGACATGAAACTCGGCTACACGACAATGAATACCCCAGCCGACATCGCCCCTCGTGTTCTTGGTCCACTCCTTGAAGAAAACGGTTTTGAATCCATTTGGATTGGCGAGCACAGCCACATTCCGGTGTCTCGATCAACGCCCTATCCGACGGGCGGAGACATGCCATGGCAATACACGACCATGATGGATCCGTTTATCAGCCTCACCCAAATTGGCGAGCACACCACCAATCTTCTCTTGGGCCTTGGCGTCGCTCTTCCGCTCGAACACGATGTTTTAGTTCTCGCGAAGACCGCGGCAACTCTCGACGTGCTGAGTAACGGTCGTCTGCAATTTGGTGTCGGCGTGGGCTGGAACCAAGAAGAGTTAGCCAACCACAGTTCCGTGAAGTGGTCCATGCGTTATCGAGCGCTCGCCGAATGCGTCGATGCGCTGCGATCACTTTGGGTTGACGATGAGTCCGAATTTCACGGCGAATATTTCAACTTTGACAAAGTGTGGTCGCGTCCAAAACCAATGCAGAATCCTCATCCACCTATTTGGTTTGGCGCTGGCGGCAAACTCGGTTCACATCACACCATTGCGTGGGCCGATGGCTGGATGCCACTCGATGTCACCTTGGGTGACGTGACAAAACGAGTCAATAAATTCCGCCAACTATCTGCAGACGCCGGTCGAAATGACATACCTATTTCGATGGTGGCTTTTGGTGACCCGACACTTGACACTTTGCTGATGTATCGCGATTTGGGAATTGAACGAGTCATCGTCGGCTCTGGTCGAGATGGATGGGAAGACCCAACCGGGGTTCCGGCCTTTATTGATCGCTACGCCAAGATGCATGATCGAGTTCAGTAAAAACTTAAGAACTCAGCCCCACGCACTAATGACGTCTTCGGCCGTAGCGATGGTCGCCAATAGCGACAAAGAGTTTTCTAATACAGCATCTGAATATTCACGCGGTACTCCGCAGACTCCATCGCGAACGATAATGACGTTGTAGCCGAGATCAACAGCACTCATCACTGTTCCGAAAATTCCCATGTTCACTGAAACACCGATGACAATAAGTGTGCGGATCGACAGATTGCGCAAAATCTGATCGAGCGAGGTTTGAGTAAACGGAGTGAGTCCATGAATGCGCGGTACAACGATGTCGCGGTCATCTGGACCTAGTTCCGCAACAAGCTTGGCTCCGTCTGTTCCTTGATCAATCGGGGTCGAACCAGTCTCTCGACGAAGTCGATTGTTCATCGCGAAGACCTTGCAATTGTCGGCGGCCCCGCGACCATCACCACGATTTTCTGCGACACAATGAACCACTTGGATTCCTCGCTCGCGGGCCGCCTCGCATAGCCGACCTGCGGTCGCACGAACTCCGACGCGATCAACTTCATCAACCAAAGCCTTCATGAGAGCACCAGCACCCACCACGCCATTTTGCAGCTCCATCGTGAGAACTGCAGTCGTTTCTGGAACTAGTAACCCTGCGAGACGTTTCAATTGCTTCTCATCCATGACCAAGATTGCCACACCACGCCCTTATATCTGCTAACTCTTAGGTATGACCAGTGACCTTTCTGCGAACCAACCGAGCGATATTCGCGGTTCTGCACCCGACCAGTATTGGAAAGCGTTCGAAGAGAAGTGGACATCGTTGCTGACATATCGCTACCTCGGCCGTGAATGGGGCTCGCTTGACAATAATGTCGCTGAAGGGCACTTCATGAAGTTGCGCCACGACATGCGCAACGCCACAGGCGGAATCATGGCGGCACCTCTGTGCGTTGCCTCGCCCGAGTGCGGTGGATTTAACGACAACGTCGTCGTTCCGAATCCACTGATTGCTTCAATGCAGATTCTTGACCCAGCTCGCGATGTCAAGAAATTGATGATTCTGCCCGACAATCTGCACACAGGTCGTCGTCTGGGTTTCAGTCGAGCCCTTGTGGTTGACGCCAATAACCCCGAACGAGTGATCGCGATTTCAACGGGGGTCGGGCTGTCGCTCGGAGAAGTTCCCGAGGGTTATCAAAAGATTGATAATCCGCCAATAGACATCGTTGATTCTCCAGATTTGCCACCATTGCACCAAGTATTCGGCGCAGAACGAATCTCGCATGGGGTGTGGCAACTTCCGCTGCTCACAGCCGAGTTAGCGTCGCCAGATGCTGCGTTGCACATTGGGCCACAACACATAGCTCTCGAAACCGCTTCAACTGAACTTGCTCAAGGCCTAACTTCAGCGCAACTGCAAATCACTGACTGGTATGTGATGTTCGTTAACCGCGGCAAAGTCGGACCCTTCGTCACTCAAGGAGAAGCGTTCTCTGGATCCGACGGACGAATTGGCACACGACTGAACCTTGTTGACCTAGGCGATAATCATCGAGTTGTCAGCACCTGCGCTGCAACTTTCATTCCCGCTTACTCGTGATTCTGGTGTCGTTTTATTTGGTATAGCCAACTCATACGACACCAGAAGCACAGGATTAGAGGGGCATACCTGAGATCTTGCGCAAGTTGTCACGCAACGACAAACGCCGTTCGTCGGCGGTGAGACCTGCGAAGTCGCCAACCCAATCACGTGGAGCAGCAAGTCCTTCTGGGTGAGGCCAGTCGCTACCCAAAAGAATTCGATCGGCGCCGATGAGGTCACGCAAGATTGCGATGTCATCTTCGTAGAACGGAGCGACTGACACGTTTGAACAGAAGGTTTCTACTGGATCACGCTTGTACAACTGCGGCGTCTTGCCGTACGAGCGCTTGAGGCGCTTCAACAAATCAGGTACCCAACCAGCACCAAGTTCAACTGTGGCGATCTGCAACTTCGGCACACGATCAAACAATCCGTGACAGATCAACGAAGCGACCAAGTCGAAAACGGGGCGCTCAATATGCACTCCCATGACTTCGGTCAACGTCGACATTTTCATGCCGGTGTATTTGAGGCTTTCGCCCCAGCGTTCGAGGTAAATGCCATAACCAGAATCGGCACCGTGGAAAGCAATCGCCACTCCAGCATCAGCAGCAATATTCCAAAAGCGGTCGTACATCGGGTCGGCCAACGAACGGTAGCGATCAGGAGCTTGCACAGGGGCCGGACGGAAAGTAACGAAACGAGCGCCTTTCGAAATCGCTAATTCAAGTTCTGCTTCGGCGCGCACGGGGTCGATCAATGACATCAATGGACCAGTCAAAATACGGCTATCGCGGTTGTAGCCCCAATCTTCGTCAAGCCACTGGTTATAACTATGGAAAACGGCATATAAAGCTTCAACATCTTTGGCGAGCATCTCTTCAAGCCCAAGTCCGAGGCTTGGCAAAACCCAAGCAAGATCAACTCCCTGTTCGATCAACTTGGCAACACGAGCTTCACGCGAACGTGCAGCCGGCGGAATTGGGCCCATTTCGATAATGTCGCGGATTTCTTTGCCGTCATGGTTCTGGGCACGGAAATACACTTCGAGCGATCCTGGAACGCCCACTGGGTCGTAGGTGGGGTTCGGAATGAGGGTCAACAAACGGTCGTTGACGAGCAATGTTCTACGACCATCAACTTCGACCCAGCGAACTGCGGTCTTATGCGCTTTGGGCAAATGACGGGTCACGGCGTCTTCGGCTTCGTAGTAATGCTGATCGGCATCGGACAATCCGTACGTCACATCGTCGAGTACTGGCCGAGATTCAAGAAGCGTCATGATGTCCCCTTAGGTCTGGCGTCAACATCAAATCTGACGCTCCGTCAGATTGTACGGTATGAAAGCGCCCATTGTTAGATCTTGCCCG
>JBAXIP010000002.1:0-54936 GCA_037138315.1 Actinomycetes bacterium | reverse complement strand
CTGACTCCCGCAGATATTCAGACGGCGATTTTGTATGACCATTTCACGCCATACGTATTGATGCAACTCGAAGAGTTTGGCTTTTGTGGACGCGGCGAAGCCAAGGACTTCATCAAAGACGGCGCACTTGAAATTGGTGGTCGACTTCCCATTAACACGCATGGTGGCCAACTTGGCGAGGCCTATATCCATGGCATGAACGGCATTGCCGAAGCAGTCCGCCAGGTCAGAGGCACAAGCGTAAATCAGGTAGATAAGGTTGAAAATGTTCTCGTCACTGCGGGGACAGGAGTGCCCACCAGTGGGCTGATTTTAGGGGTCGACAGATGAGCCAAGAAACCAATTCTGATTTGAGTTTCGACTCACTTGACGTCATTTCAAATGATGCTTACCGCAACGGTCCGCCTCACGAGTTACTCACTCGCCTGCGCAACGATGCACCAATTGCGCGACATCGTGGAATTGAGCAGGGTTACCCCGAATGGTTTTGGGCACTGACTCGTCATGCTGACATTGTCGAAGTGAGTCGCAAGTTTCAGACGTATTCGTCTGCCGCTAAAGGCTCGTTAATGAATCAAGATCGACCCGATCTTGACCTCGCCCGCTTGATGATTGACCTTGATCCTCCCGAGCACACTCGCTTGAAGAGTTTGGTCAACCGTGGTTTCACTCCTAAGGCAATGCGCATGCTCGAAGAGCACTTCCGCGAAGTAGCAATTCAACTCATTGATGAAGCCCTACAAGAAAAAGACCTTGATTTTGTCGACAAGGTGTCAGCTGAGCTGCCCCTCATCGCGATTGCCGAACTTGTGGGCATTCCAGTTGAAGACCGTCGCAAAGTATTCCATTGGTCGAACACCATGATTGGCACGACTGATCCCGATTTTGCTGGCTCCCCAGAAGACGCCCAAATTGCGGCCGGCGAGTTGTATATGTATTCCAATGAACTTGCAGCACAACGCAAACTTGAACCCAAAGACGACATCATCACGACGTTGATTAGTGAACACGATGGAGACGTTCTCACCGAACACGAATTCGACCTCTTCATGTTGCTGCTCGCTGTTGCTGGCAACGAGACCACCCGTAACGGAATCAGTCACGGTGTTCTGGCCATGATTGAAAACCCCGATCAGTGGAACCTGTTGAAGAACGATCCAAGTTTGGTGACAACAGCTGTGGAAGAAATTCTTCGTTGGGGAACTCCGGTCAATAACTTCCGCCGTACTGCGGTGTGCGATGTTGAACTACATGGTGTGCAGATCAAAGAAGGCGAAGCAGTCGCCATGCTCTACCCGTCGGCCAACCGTGACGATTCTGTTTTCAAGGATCCGTTCAAGTTCGATATCACGCGCAATCCCAATCCTCACGTCACCTTTGGTGGCGGCGGTCCCCACTTCTGCCTCGGCGCAAACTTGGCTCGCCTCGAAATGCGCATCTTGTTTGAAGAAATGGCCAAGCGTATTGATTCCATTGAACTGACCGGCGAAGTTCGCAAGTTGCGTTCAAGCTTTATTCACGGAATCAAAACTCTTCCCGTACACCTTCAAGCTCGCTAAAAACTTTCATTAATTTCCAATTCAAGGAGTCATCATGGCCAATCCCGTCATCATCGAAGCTGGACGTTCAGCAATTGGTAAGCGCAATGGCGCCTTTGCCGATCTTCACGCCGTCAAATTGCTCGGTGCCGTTCAAAACGGAGTGTTGCAACGAGCCGGCCTTGACCCAATTTCACTCGGTCAAATCATCGGTGGCTGCGTTACCCAAGCCGGCGAACAGGCCAGCAACGTGTCGCGCACTGCGTGGCTTAATGAAGGACTCCCCTGGCAAGTTGCCGCGACAACAATTGATTGTCAGTGCGGATCAAGCCAGCAAGCCAACCACATGATTCACAACATGATTCATGCCGGCGTCATCGACTCGGGCATGGCTTGCGGAGTTGAACACATGAGCAAAGTTTGGTTGGGTGCCAACGTACCCCGACTCGGTGAAGGCGCAGATGTCACATTTGTCAATGGCAGTTCAAAGCCGAGCGATTTTTCTCTTGACATGCCCGATCAATTTGGTGCAGCCGAGCGCATTGCCGATCGTCGTGGAATTACTCGTGAGGACGTCGATTACCTCGGGCTTATTTCGCAACAAAAAGCCATCCGCGCCACTGAAGAAGGACGCTTTGAGCGAGAGATCATTCCGATTGAAGTGACCGATTCTGAAGGCAAGACAACTGTTGTCTCTCGCGACGGCGGACTTCGTGAAACAACCGCCGAAAAGTTGGCCAGTTTGAATCCAGTCATGCCTGGCGGACGCCATACGGCTGGAAACAGCAGCCAAATCAGCGATGGTGCTGCTGCCGTGCTGTGGATGGACGCCGATCGCGCCAAGGGCGAAGGCCTCAAAGCCCGCGCTCGCATTGTTTCGCAATGTCTCGTCGGCGCCGAACCGTTTTATCACCTTGATGGTCCGGTTCAGTCAACTGAAAAAGTTCTCAAAGATGCGGGCATGACGATGAAAGATATTGACATCGTTGAAATCAACGAGGCATTCGCCAGCGTGGTTCTCAGTTGGGCACAAGTCCACGGCGTCAGCCGCGATGATTTGATGTCGAAGGTCAATGTGAACGGTGGAGCGATTGCCCTTGGTCACCCGGTTGGTTCAACTGGTAGCCGCCTGATTACGACTGCTTTGCATGAACTTGAGCGCACCGACAAAGAGTTCGCTTTGATCACCATGTGTTGCGGTGGGGCTGTTTCAACAGCCACCATCATTCAACGAATCAGCTGAAGTACATTTATCGAGTTGAACGCACGAGTCCTAAACCGGCTGTTGCAACCAATTCACGCTGAATCTCATTCACGCCGCCACCAAATGTGTTGATCTGTGCGGCGCGAGCAGCACGTTCAACTTCACCATGAATAACTGCGCCTTCAGAACCCTCACGTAGGTGCGATACTGGGCCAAGAATCCCTTGAAGAGTTCGATAAACCTCAACGGCCTTCTCGGTGCCAAATACTTTGACACCCGATGCCTCCGCCGGTCCGAGCGTGTTATCTGAAACTGCTTTGGCCAACTTCCAGGTCATCAAACGAATCGCATCGAGAAGTGCATGACTCTTCGCGAGATCGGCTTGCACCCACGGAACATCAATCATCTTTTGATCATTGCCAGTTCCGCTTGGAGTCACGCGACACCAGGTGGTGACGTCATCTAACAGACGTTCGGTCAATCCCGACAAGGCCGCTAGTCCAACACGCTCGTGATTGAGTTGCATCGTGATGAGCTTCCAACCGCCGTTAATCTCGCCGATCACGTTTTCTTTCGGAACACGCACATCGTTGTAGTACGTCGCGGTGGTCATGACTCCACCAACAGTCACGATAGGAGTCCATTCAAAGCCCGGTGTCTTGGTCGGAACAATGATCAGGGTGATGCCTTGATGCTTCGGTGCTTCGGTGTCGGTGCGACACGCCAGCCAGACATAGTCAGACTGGTTTGCACCCGAGGTGTACACCTTGTTGCCATTGATGACCCACTCATCACCATCAAGAACCGCTGAACAACGCAAAGCGGCCAAATCGGTACCAGCCTCGGGTTCGGTGTATCCAATCGCAAAGTTGATTTCGCCTTGAAGAATTCCGGTGAGGTACTGATCTTTTTGGGCTTGGGTTCCGTGAGCCATGATGGCCGGACCAACCGTGTTCACCGTGACGAACGGGAACGGCGCATGGGCGCGTTGAATTTCGTCGAACATGATGAACTGATCAGTTGCCGGGCGTCCCTGGCCGCCAAATTCTGTGGGCCATCCGAGTCCGAGCCAACCGTCGGCGCCAAGTTTGCGCACGAGTTCACGGAACAACGGCCTTCCTTCGCCCGATTCACCCAACTCGGCCCGTACTTCGGGGGTCAACATCGCCGCGAAGTATTCACGGAGTTCCTTACGTAGTGCCTGCTGTTCGGGTGTTTCGGCGAGATACATGGTTTCACCCTACCCCCCTTCTGACGGGGTGTCAGAAACTCTGCTCGGTGAAATTTCGCCAATTATTGGGACGAAATACCGCTAGACAGAGGTCGTGCAAATGCTCTTCCCGCGACCCCAAGAAATTTCGGTCGCTGCCGCCTACGACGGCTCTCACCGCACTCGTCGTCACGACCGACCGTGGGTAGTCCTCTCGATGATCAGCACAGCCGACGGTGCCACTGCAATCGACGGCAACTCGGCAAAGTTGGGCGGACCAACCGACCGCGAAGTCTTCCTACATCTTCATCGTTCGGCTGATTGCGTCTTCGTTGGGGCTCAAACTGTTCGTAAAGATACGTATTCACCCCTGCCGAAACATCAACAACTCGTGGTCATGTCGACAACTGGCGATCTTGGGCCAAATACACAGTCTCTTTTGAGTGCTGGCAATACGCGTGTCGTAGAAGGCGATGTGAAGACAATCGTGCTCGACCTTCCGGGATCAGTGTGCGTGCTTGAGGGTGGACCAAGTTTGAATCATCAAATGTTGCGCTCAAATTTAATTGATGAAATTTGTCTCACGATCGCACCGATGTTCGTCGGCGGGACGACGCCGCGAATTTTTGCAGGCGAACGGTTCAACCTTGAGTCATGGACTCTCGCACATCTATGCCAAGACTCGGGTTTTGTTTTCTTGCGCTACTTGCGCTCTGAACCTGGCAACTGAGCCATCTTCGGAAGCGAGTTCACTGGCGGTCGCTCACCAATATTGAGTTGCAAGGGACCAAGTTCTTTGCGATGCAACATCGGCACGTCTTCGGCGAACGAAGGTGGGTGCGGAGTGCGCAATAACAGAGTTGCCGCGACTTCTGCAGCCTGGATAGCCAGAGTTTCTAACTTGTGGTGCCGATGCAAGCGCACACCGAGATCAACTTGTCCGAGGCTTTGAACACCGAACTTTTCAGCCATATCGATCAACATGCCGATCTCAACGCCCCAACCAGTTGCGAAAGGAATGGCTTCAAGCATGCTTCGTCGACCAGCAAATTCACCAGCGAGTGGCTGTTGCAGATCGGAAATCTCTGGAAAGTACATCGACAACAAAGGTCGAGCCACCAGTTCGGTGGTTCGTCCACCGCCACCCAAGTGCGAAGGCCGTTCATAATTTGCCTTGACCAACCCGAGTTCTTCGTCAAGGAGCAACGGGGTCACGAGCCGAACAATCCAATCGGTGGTGAAACTCGTGATGTCACCGTCAATCCACACCACAATGTCACCAGCACTCGCCAACAAGCTCGCCCACAGTGCATTCCCTTTTCCGCGCGCCGCTCCGTGAAAAAAATGCACAAAATCAACCGGCACCACTGTTGCTCCGGCCTCGGCAGCAATTTCACCGGTGCCGTCAGTCGAGTCATCGTCGAGCACAATTAATTCATCAACCAATGTGCCAACGAGAGTTGGCTCGATCATCCGAACGAGGTCGCCGACAGTTTGTGCTTCGTTACGGCACGGAATACAGACCGAGATCGTGCGATTGCCCTTCAAGCTCAAAGCGTAAGCCAAGTCCCATCCCGTTGGATCGAATGTCTTGACTGCACTCATTTCGACTCCATCACGTAGCCTGCGGAACATGTTCTTGTATGGCGTGGTGAACGCTTCACCCGATTCATTAAACCTTGATTCAATCGCAACTGATGCCACTTCTGCCAAACGGAGAGGTGAATATCTGCTGAATCACGGGTGTGACGGTATTGATCTAGGCGGTCAGGGTTCAACCGATAATGCCACGGTCATTCCGTGGCAAGAAGAATGGGACCGACTCAAAGAGATCGTCAAAACCTTGGCGCAATTCAACGTGCCCCTCAGTATCGATTCGTGGAAACCCCAAGTCACGCGTCTCGCCCTCGAGCATGGGGCAACAGTCATCAATGCGGCCGATGGAATGCAGAACGACGAGATGTGGCAAGTCGCCGCCGACTTTCAAGCGCCGGTAATTCTGCCGTTTTTATCGGGACCTAATCCGCGCGAAATGGAACTCGTAAAGGCCGATCCAATTCAGGTCATGCTCGATTTCTTTGAGGCACAATTGAAAGTTGCTGATCGCTTCGGTCTTCGTCAGTTATGCATCCTTGATCCGGGCACTGGTTTTGCTCCGTCGAACTGGCCCTGGGAAGAGCGCTATATCTATCAAAAACGCGTGTATTCAAACCTTGATCGATTGCGCATTTTCAACTTGCCGCTTTACATCGCGTTGCCCTGGAAAGAAACTGCGCAACACGATGAACTGTTAGAGATTGTGCTGCGCCAACAACCCGAATATGGACGCGGTCATTATCCCGAGAAGATTCGTCGCGTCGAACGACAACTTGGCTTATAGAGAAGACATCAGTTGTGCGAGTGCACCGCGTGGGTACACCGCATCAGCAGGAAGAATTGCTTCCCAATTCTTTGGGCACCTCTCGGGAGCAACTTCTTGCAGTGGTGCCAAAACAAAACGTCTTTCGGCGTATCTCGGATGCGGCACGGTCAACTCGCCGCCAGCGATTGACACATCATCATAAAAAAGCAAATCTAAATCGAGTGTGCGCGGACCCCAGTGAATCTCGCGCACTCGTCCAGCATCAGCCTCAATGCGGTGCAACCAGCGCATGAGCGCATACGGATCAAAGTCAGTCTCAAGTACAGCAACCATGTTGAGATACGCCCCCTGATTTTCGGGGCCACCTACTGGGTCTGTCTCAAAAACCTGAGATTGTTTCAACACATGAACACCAAGTTGTTCAACGGCAAAATTGAGTGATTGAACTCGGTCTCCTAAATTACTTCCTAGAGCAACAATCGCTTCGTGCACGTTTTACTCGTGAGTGCCAGGTGCAACGCGATGAATCCGTACTGCCGTCGACTGCACATCTTCGGGAACAGGTGGTCGAAGTTTGGTCAAAGTCAGGTCAACTGCTTGTACATGCGGGAATGACAGCACCACATCGGCCATACGTTGGGCCAACCGTTCGAGCAATTGATCAGAAGTTGATCGAGCAACCTCGGCAAGTTGCATGCATACTTCGCCATAGTGGACGGTTTGGGTCAAGTCGTCACTGGCCCCTGCAGAGCGCAAGTCAACATGAATATCGACATCAATCTGCAGGGGTTGAGCTGATAGGCGCTCGTGATCAAGCACCCCAATGACGCTGACGACCCGAAGTTCGTTAATAAGAATGTGATCAGTCACAGATGCCACGGTACCGTTATGGCATGTCAAGTAACACCGCTGTAGACACCGGAACTTTTAGTCCCCAGCGCGTTGTCGCTGACTTGCGTGAACTGGCATCCCGCACCGGAGGTCCAGAAGGCTCACGACGCCTCTGTTGGACCCCCGAATGGGTCAATGCTCGTAACCTGCTCCGTGAAGAACTGAGCGGTTTACCAGTTGACGTTGAAGTGGACGAAGCCGGCAACCTCTGGGCCTACCTGCGTGGAACTTCCAACGACACTCTGGTTGTTGGAAGCCACCTCGACAGCGTTCCCAAAGGTGGGTGGCTCGACGGCGCGCTTGGCGTATTCGCTGGTCTTGAACTACTGCGCTCGCTTGCGGCTCAGGGGACTCCTCCAGTGACGGTCGCTCTTGTTGACTGGGCCGATGAGGAGGGTGCTCGCTTTAGTCGCTCGCTTTTTGGTTCAGCGGCAGTCATGGGCACAGTTGATGTTGACATCATGCGCGGACTCTCGGACAAAGATGGCAACAAACTGATTGATGTCTTGCCGCAACATGGCGTTGACATTGACAATATGGACGGAGCCCAGACTCGCGTTGCCGACACCAAGGCGTACGTTGAAGTCCACATTGAACAAGGCCCGATTCTTGAATCAATGAACTTAGGTATCTGCACTGTCACCGGAACCAAAGGCATTGAACGTGAACGACTCATTTTCAAAGGACAAGCTGCGCACGCCGGAACGATGCCGATGCCAATGCGCCGCGACAGTTTTCGGGCTGCTGCTCGATTCGCCTTAGCAGTGGCCGATATCGGTGAAAACCATGATGGTGTGACGACTGTTGGCGCTGTCGCCTGCAAACCCGGTGTGGTGACAGCAGTCGCTGGCGAAACCACAATCACTCTTGATATGCGCCACATTGATGCAGATGAATTAGCAAAGATGTATTCCGAAAGCATTGCTGCTGCTCATACTGCTGCGGAAGCCGAAGGTTGCACCGTTGAGTTTGAGCACATCTTCCGCATTCCCCCAATGCCATTTCACCCAGAACTTCTTGAAGCAGCGCGAACGAGCGTTCGCGAAGTTGAAGGACACGATGTCGAGTTGCCCAGTGGCGCACTCCACGATGCCAGTGAAATGGCTCGCAGTATTCCAACCGTCATGATTTTCTCATCATCAATTGCTGGCCTCAGCCACACCAAAGAAGAAGACACTTCTGATGAGCATTTGTTTATGGCAGTTGATGCTTTCAATCGCACCTGTCGTCGGGCCATTCAATTGATGGTTGACGGAAAGCTCTAAGTCCGCTTTCAGCGAGATGTCTTGATGTCAGTTTTCTTCTTTTGCGACCGGATACAACGTCTTCACCAATACGAATGCCACGATTCCGCCAATGAATTGAGCAATCAAGAAGCCTGGAATTGACGAAGGCTTAATACCGGCAAAGGTGTCAGACATCGAGCGCGCAAAGTCAACGGCAGGATTCGCGAAACTCGTGGATGAGGTAAACCAATACGCTCCCCCAATCCAAACACCAACCGCGTAAGGTACTGCAGAGGCACGACCAGAGCGCACGATGCAAAAGATCACCACAACAAGTCCGATCGTGGCGATGATCTCAGAAAACCACAAAGCGCCTGACGACCGATCCTTCGTTGACCAATTCACCGCATCCAGTTCAAACATGACATTCGCAATCATTGCACCCACGCATCCACCGACGATCTGCACTATCGAGTACAACGCCAATTCGCGATTAGTGAGTCCACCAAATAATCGAGCGACTAACGAAACGACCGGATTGAAGTGTGCTCCCGAGACCGGCCCCAACGCCAAGATCAGCGCAATCAGTCCTCCTGCTGTTGCCGCAGCATTTTCAAGTAATTGCAAACCGACATCGTTCGGTGAAAGTCGTTGCGCCATGATGCCCGAACCGACCACAACAGCCACCAAGAAAGCAGTACCAAGCCCTTCGGCTAAGAGTCGAGCGCCGAGGGATGCTTGAGATTGATCAGTCACATAGACATTCTGCCAAGTTTGCACCCGTAGTTGAGCGAACACCAAACGAACTCGTTCGTTACGAGTACGCCAAATGTGTTCAGGCTGGGGCAATAGTCGTCGTGAGGTTTGGATCGACCGGCAGAGTGGTCGTTGTGGTTGTCGTTGGCACGACCGGTGGTTCACCAATTGCTTCAATATCATTTCCGTACACCCACACCGGAGTCTTCTTCGGCAATAACCCTGATGCCCAGATCATGTCCATTGCTTGAGTACTCACCCGAACACATCCATGCGAAGCCGGATAATTCGGAATTTTCATCGAACCATGAACTGCGATGCCGCCATTGAAATATTTCGGCCGGTAGATCTGCCCAAGATCACCATCCCACCAGCCGTCTGCCTTTTCACGATTGATTTTGTAATGCCCCGACGGAGTCAATGAACGCCCGGTCTCCCATGTCACTAAATCTTTCTGATTCATTTCAAGAAAGTATTGGCCGCTACCCGTTGAAATATTCAATGCCCACAAAAGCTTTCCCGAGTTCATGATGAAGAGAACTTGTTTGTCTTTATCAACTTCAACCAAAGTCCCTGGTTCGTTCGATTGACCGATAGCCCGAGTTGTCGCCAGAGTTAATGCATCAGCGGTTGCCTGATCGACGCTTGCGGTCGCTTCGAGTCCGACATATTTCTGAAACGCCATCACTGCTTGTTTGGTCGTTCCCCCAAAGTCACCATCAACGAGCATCAACCAAAATCCGAGTTCAAGCAATCGTTCTTGGATGCGAGCAGTTTCTAACCCATCATTTCTTCCAACAGCGACTAGCGGGGCCATGAGCGGAGTGACCTCCGGCAGAGTCGTCGTCGTTGTCGCCTCAGTTGTGGTTGGAGCCATCGTCGTCGTTGTTGACGTGGTTGTGGACGTCGACGAAGTAGCCATGACCGCACTCGTAGTCGATTCTGCGACGAGAGTCGTCACCGCCAAAACGCTTGTAGCGCCTTGGACCGAACCAGACGAGCAGGCTGCGATCATCAGAAGAAGGCCCGACGAACCTACGGCAACACAAGTACGGCACAAAGTCGGCATCTGTTCAAAATACCCATTACGCAGGACAAAGTGTTGGCGCTCCCAGAGAATGTAACAATGCATGACATTCGGATCAGGAGTTCGTACAGTACCCTTGATCAAAGGAGGATCACATGTCACAACCACAGTTTTCAATCCAATACACCGAACCCCGTAGCCGAATCTCTAACTTCTTGAGGTACTTTCTCGCAATACCCCATCAGATCGTGTCAAGCGTTTGGCAGATCGCAGCATTGGTGTGCACGTTCTTGCAATGGTGGGTCATCATCATTACAGGTAAGCGCAACCAAAGTTTGTGGAATGTCCAGCGCAATTATCTGGGTTACGCCGCTCGCGTACAGGCTTACTCGACACACATGTTTGACAAATTCCCCAACATTGGTGCCGAAGCAAAAGGTGAACCAACAGAATTCACTTTTGAATTCGAGGCCAAGGCCAGCCGACTCAAGACACTTTTCCGCTTCTTGCTTTTGATCCCGGCGTTTGTCGTCATGATTTTGACTGGAATCGTTTTCTTTGTTTGTTTCGAATTGACATGGATCGCCATCTTGTTTCTGGGCAAACAGCCTCGAGGCATGTTTGATTTCATGCTCAAGTTCCATCAGTTCGCCTGCCACCTCAGCGCATCAATCATGTACATGACTGACGTATCACCCAAGTTCGGCGCCTAGTACACCTCAAAGACACCCCCTTTTGGTTGCCCTCCGGCAACCAAAAGGGGGTGTTTTGCTTTTTCGTCTGAGAGAATAAGCCTGTGAGCGAGAGCAAAGTTTCTGACATCTTCGACCCAACGGCTTGGCGAGTCGTCCCTGGATTCAATTTCACCGATATCACCTATCACCGATCGGTTGAGCACGGCACCGTCCGCGTTGCTTTCAATCGCCCCGAAATTCGCAACGCGTTTCGTCCACATACGGTTGATGAACTCTTCACCGCTCTCGAGCATGCTCGCCAAAGTACCGACGTCGGATGTGTGCTTCTGACCGGCAATGGCCCATCGGCCAAAGACGGCGGTTGGGCTTTTTGCAGTGGCGGCGACCAACGCATTCGTGGCCGCGATGGTTATCGCTATGCCGAAGGCGAAACTGCCGAAACTATTGAGCCCGGCAGAAGCGGACGCTTACACATTCTTGAAGTTCAGCGCCTGATTCGCTTTATGCCCAAAATTGTTCTTTGCGTTGTTCCTGGTTGGGCCGCCGGCGGTGGACATAGTTTGCATGTTGTGAGCGACCTCACCATCGCCAGCAAAGAACATGCCCGCTTCAAACAAACTGATGCTGATGTCGCGAGTTTTGATGGTGGCTTTGGTTCGGCATATTTAGCTCGACAAGTTGGTCAGAAATTCGCCCGTGAAATTTTCTTCCTTGGACGCGAATACAGCGCCGAAGATGCCCAACGTATGGGCATGGTCAATGCTGTCGTGCCTCACGCCGAACTTGAGGCAACCGCCTTGCAGTGGGCCAAAGAAATCAACAGCAAGAGTCCCACAGCCCAACGAATGTTGAAGTTTTCCTTCAACCTCATTGATGATGGACTCGTCGGTCAGCAAGTGTTTGCTGGCGAAGCGACTCGTTTGGCGTACATGACCGATGAGGCTCAAGAGGGTCGGATGTCGTTTCTTGAAAAGCGCGATCCCGACTGGGCGCCGTATCCCTGGTACTACTGATTTCTGACGCCGAAAAAATGCCTCGCGAACTGACCTTCGTTGATTCGTTAGACGATCATCGTCTTGATCGCTTTCGGCTTCGAGAACGAGAACTCCGTCCGCGCAATATTCCGGCCCGCGTTTTTAAGACGATGCAAACTGGTGAAGCAGAAAAGATCACTCTCGGAATGTTCATCGCCGAAGGAGACTTGGTTGTTGAACGAGCGTTAGCGGCAGGGTGTCAACTTGTTGAAGTACTGACCGACGCCATCTCACCGAGCCAGTTAGTCAACACTATTGATTCATCCATTCCTGTCTACGCCGCTCATGCAGACGTTCGCAAAACTCTGACGGGCATGGGAGTAGCCCTTGACATCATGGGTCTCTTTGAACGACCCGCTCCCTTGAAGCTCAACGAACTATTGGTAAGCGCTCGTCATTTACTTGTTGTTGAAGATGTCGATAACCCCACCAATATTGGAGCCATTATTCGTAGCGCCGCGGCATTCGGAATCGATGGAGTCATTCTTGATCGAAATAGCGCCGACCCTTTGGCACGGCGAGCCCTGCGCGTCTCGATGGGTACAGCGTTTTCCATGCGGTACAGCCGGGTAACCGACGCATATTCAACACTCATCGCGCTTCGCGACGCTGGTTACATCGTGTGTGGCCTAACCCCACGGCCTGACGCACTCAATATCCGCGAGGTCGGTGCAGGCTTACCCAAGGATGCCAAAGTAGCCATCGTGCTCGGGTCCGAACGCGCCGGTTTATCCCCCGACGCCCTGTCTGCAGTGAACTACATGGTCAAAATCCCCATGGCGTCGGGCATTGATTCACTCAACGTCTCGGCCGCCGCCGCGGTGGCCTGTCACGCTTTGATCCCCCAGCCGTAGGTTGCCTGACCTCGACTTGGCTCAGTCGGGTGGTATCAAGTCGCAAATGAGTTTTTCGGCAGGCAAACTTGTGATCGTGTCTGCAACTGGAGTCCTCTTACTTTCTTGCCCCGATCAACGTGGTGTCGTTGCAGCGGTTGCAGAGTTCATCGCTAACCACGGCGGAAACATTGTTCACGCCGAACAGCACACCGACGACGTTGAGAGAGTCTTCTTCCAACGAGTCGAATTTGAGCTGGATGGTTTCTCGCTTGACCGTCACGAAATCCTCAATGCTTTTACATCGGTCTCCGACAAGTTTTCTATGAATGCGCAGTTGCGATTCACCGACCACCTTCCACGAGTCGCGATATTGGCAAGCAAGCAGTCGCACTGTCTCTTTGATTTACTCAGTCGATGGCGATCGGGAGAACTTCCAGCCGACATCGTGACCGTGATTGACAATCATCCCGATCATGCCGACCTGGTACAACATATGGGTGTTCCCTACGTGCACTTGCCGGTCACACCCGAGACAAAGTCAAACCAAGAACTCGCCGTACTTGAGACGCTCAACGAAAACCAAGTCGACCTCGTGATCTTGGCGCGATACATGCAAATACTTTCACCACAACTAGTCGACGCGTACCAGTCGCGCATCATTAATATCCACCACTCTTTCCTTCCGGCATTTGTTGGGGCGAACCCGTATCGACAAGCCCACGATCGAGGTGTCAAAATCATCGGAGCGACCGCTCACTATGTCACCGAAGAACTTGATGAAGGTCCCATTCTTGATCAGGAAGTTGCGCGCGTTTCTCACCGCGACTCGGTCGCCGATCTCACACGCAAGGGACGAGATCTTGAAACAATCGTGCTTGCTCGTGCGGTTCGAGCCCATCTAGAGCATCGGGTGCTGGTGTACGGCCGCAAGACCGTGGTATTCAGCTAACGCGCAAAACCGCTCTGTTTTATTTCGGCTTCGCCGAACTAATTGGTAAACCTGTGTCATTACGCAGATGTTCAGCGGCTGGTACAAAATATGCCAGCAACTCTTGGCGGAGTGATTCATCATTCGTCGTTGCTTCAATCGCCGCGGTCATGTGCACCAACCAACGATCGCGTTCAAGCGGTCCCACATGAAAAGGCATATGGCGCAACCGCAATTTTGGATGCCCACGTTCCTCCATATATGTCTGTGGCCCGCCCCAGTATTGCCCCAAGAACAGCGCCAGACGCCGCTTGGCTCCCTCAAGATCACTCTGGTCGGGATACAAAGGCCACAACACTTCATCAGCAACTACCCCAACATAAAAGTGGTCGACGAGGGTTTCAAAAAATGGCAATCCGCCTACTCGTTCGAACATTGAAATTTCGTCTAAGCCATCGACACTCACGAGAACTGTGGATCCTGCCAATCAGGGAATACTTCTGGCAATCCATCACTCACTTTGACGGGAAAGTTCGCGGGTCGCTTTTCCAGAAAACTCATGACACCTTCGCGGGCATCATCGCTCGCGCCACGTGAATTGATTGCCCGAGAGTCAACTCGATGGGCTTGCATCGGATGATCGGCACCAAGCATGCGCCACAACATTTGCCGAGACAAGGCCACTGAAACTGGTGCAGTGTTTTCTGCGATCTCACGAGCGATAGCCCGGGCAGCCGGCAAGAGATCTTCTGGCGCGTGAACACTTCGAACGAGTCGGCCTTCTTTGGCTTCATCGGCGCTGATCATGCGCCCCGTAAAACACCATTCGGTCGCTTGCGAGATTCCGACAATTCGCGGCAAGAACCAACTACTCGCAGCCTCAGGAATGATTCCCCGCTTAGCGAAGACAAATCCAAACTTAGAACCCGTACTGGCTAGGCGAATATCCATCGGCAACGTCATCGTGACGCCTACGCCAACGGCTGCACCATTAATTGCGCCGATAACAGGCTTTTTACTTTCAAAAATCCGCAACGACACCAAGCCGCCACCGTCACGCATGACGCCAGTCGTGGCTTTTACATCGCTGCCACCTTTGGCAAAGGTTTCTCCCCCACCTGACAGATCGGCTCCTGCACAAAAGGCTCGCCCCGAGCCAGTCACGATGACCGCACGCACATTGTCGTCGGCATCGCTCTCATCAAAAGCAGCGATGATTTCTTTCAGCATCCGATTGGTGAACGAATTTAACTTGTCGGGACGATTCAAAGTAATCGTCGCAATCTGCTCGGATACTTCGTAGATGATCTCTTCGTAGGCCATGAGAAGACCTTAATAGAACGTCACACGTCTAAGAAACGTGTAGCAGCAATACCTGATCCGACCCCTCCTGCTATCGCTCCGATTCCTAACAGAATAAACATCACGAAGCGCATATAGCCATCAGTGACGACTAGTGCTGCGAGTTCGGTGTCATTGAAGTCGGCAACCGCGTTCGACCAAGCCGTATTCAGCCCCCAGAGACCTAAACACGACAACACGCCACCAATAAGCCCCTGCATCAGGCCTTCGAGCATGAACGGAATACGAATGAACCAGTTAGTCGCCCCAACGAGTTTCATCACTTCAATTTCGCGCCGCCGTGCAAACATCGCGGTTCGAATTGTGTTCCAAATTAAGCCGACCGCGACCATGAGTAGGACAATCGACATTGCAGTCGTTGCGATTCGAATAAATTGCGAAACTCGTGCCACGACATCAAAGACATCCTGAGCGTACGCAACCTCTCTCACACCGGCCAAACTTCGGAATTGTTCACCAAGTTCACGAATCAGATTTGAGTCCTGTGAGATTGGCACAACCTTGAATTGCGAAGGAATATTTTCTGGTGTTAATAGACGCAAAGTTCCGGGGTCACCAGCAAACAATTTCTGCGCTTCGGCATAACTTTGGGCTTGGTCAAGATATCGCAATTTTGAGACATCGATAATTGCTGGTTGAGATTTCAACGCGTCTTCAATGACCTGGATTTGGTTGACATCGGCGTCAGAACGAACGTAAACAATCAGTTCAACGTCGCCCTTCCAACGAGTCAACAAATTGTCAAAGGCACTCTGGATGAGAAAAGTTGAACCAACTAACAACAATGAAACAGCAGAAGTAATGACCGCCGCCATCGTCAAAGTGACGTTGCGCTTGAAACTGGCCCATGTTTCACGGAATGCGTAACTGATACGAGCAATCATCAGTCGTACACTCCTCGTTCTTGGTCGCGAACAATGACACCGCGATCAAGTTGCACCACGCGACGACGCATCATATTCACAATTCGCTGATCGTGAGTGGCCATCACCACCGTTGTCCCGGTGTTATTAATGCGATCCAAAAGACGCATAATTCCTTCACCTGTGGCGGGGTCGAGGTTTCCGGTTGGTTCGTCAGCCAACAGGATTAATGGCCGATTGACGAAAGCGCGGGCGATAGAAACTCGTTGCTGCTCACCACCAGACAGTTGATGCGGAAAACGGTCTTCCTTGTCGGAGAGACCGACGAGATCGAGAACAGCAGGAACCTGCTGACGAATCACGTGCTTAGGTCGCCCAATCACTTCAAGGGCAAAAGCCACATTTTCAAAAACTGTTTTGTTCAGTAACAGCTTGTAGTCCTGGAAGATATTTCCGATATTGCGGCGTAAGTACGGCACTTTTGAATCGGACATTTCATTGATGTCTTTGCCAGCAACCCAGACCGCGCCACGTTCGGGCTGTTCTTGACGATTCATCAAGCGCAACAAAGTCGACTTGCCAGAACCGGATGGACCCACCATAAAGACAAACTCGCCTTTGGCCACCTCAAAAGATGCATCACGCACCGCTGGTAATTCAGTGCCATAAGTTTTCGTTACGTTTTCGAGGCGAATCATGTTGCTCCTCGGGCAAGAGACCGACCAGTTGGTCGACCACGTGAAGTCAATTCATTAGGTTATCAGTCGTACTTCGTCAGGAATCGTCGCCTGCACGACGCCACTGCAAGTATCCGACCATAAATTCATCAAGATCTCCATCAAGAACAGATTCAACGCTGCTTGATTCAATATTTGTGCGCAAATCTTTCACCATTTGATATGGCTGTAAGACATAGCTGCGAATTTGGCTACCCCAGCCGACCGTTGCTTGTTTGCCAGCAATGCGATCAAGTTCGGCTTGATGTTCTTCTTCAATCTTTGCCGCAACCATTGCCTTCAAGCGATTCATTGCCCTTTCGCGGTTTTGTAATTGGCTGCGCTCTTCTTGTGACGATGAGACAAGCCCGGTCGGTTCGTGAATGAGCCGAACCGCCGACGATGTCTTATTGACGTGCTGGCCACCGGCACCTGATGCACGGAACACTTCCATACGCACATCGGTTTCATCAATTTCAATGTCAGGGTTCTCCATCGCGGGCCATACCTGCACATTGGAGAAACTTGTTTGACGACGACCTTGATTATCAAAGGGACTGATACGCACCAGGCGATGCGTACCTCGTTCAGATGTCATCAGCCCGTAGGCGTAACGACCTTTCAACGTGAACTCAACTGACATGATCCCAGCTTCAGTTCCTGGTGAAATATCATTGATCTCAAAATCGATTCCACGACGCTCGGACCAGCGCTGATACATCCGTAAGAGAAGTTCGCTCCAATCTTGGGCGTCAACTCCACCATCTTTGGTGTTGATGTGGACGATGCAATCCAACTCATCGTGTTCGCCCGTGAACAAACTGCGCATTTCTAAGCCATTCAATTCGCGAGCGATCGCCAGTATGCCCTTTTCAATTTCGGCTTCTTGCGAAGCATCATCAATTTCGCGCGCCATTTCATGGAGCACTTCGGCGTCTTCAAGCCGACGAGCCAGCCCGTCAAAGATGTCAATATCGCCCTTGGTGTTGGCGTATTCGGCATTGAGTTTCTTCGCAAACTCTTGATCGTCCCAAAGTCCGGGCTTTGATACCTCAATTTCAAGTTCACGAAATCGATCTCGTTGAGCATCAATCTTGAGATAAACATTGGCCTCGCCGAGTCGTCGACTCACATCTTTCAAATCATCTGTGAAATCGCGCATGACAATCTCAGCTGGTGCCGTGGCACATCTTGAATTTTTTGCCTGAACCGCAAGGGCATGGCGCATTTCGAGGAGTCTTCGACCACTCGTCGTTCACGATGGGCTGTTGCTTGACAGGCGCAGCCTGCTGCGGCATTTCACCCGCACTTTGCGCTGCACCTTGACTCACTGCCGAAGGTGCTTCAGATTTTGTCTGTTGAAGGTTTTGTACGACGGGAGCAGATTCTTCGTTACGTACAACCTGCACATGCATGACGTACTTCACGAAGTCTTGCGCGATGCCCTTCATCATGGCACCAAACATCTCGTAGCCCTCGCGCTGCCATTCGGCCAACGGATCTTTTTGGCCCATGGCGCGCAAATTGATGCCCTCTTGCAGATAGTCCATCTCTTCAAGATGTTCCCGCCAACGTTGATCAATAATGCGCAACATCACCTGACGTTCAACATCGCGCATCACTACTGAAGTCAGTTCTGTTTCGCGCTGTTCATAGTAGGCAGTCGCATTATCCATGACGACGTCGTACATTTTGTCGGTGCTTGAGGATTGACCCAAGTGATCAGGGGTCAAGTCGTTCGGCCAATAGGTCTTCAGTTCTTTGGTGAGACCTTCAAGATCCCATTCGTCGTCGGCCTCGCTCACACAATGCGTTTCGATCAGCGCATCAACTGCCTCGGCCATATATTCGAGCGCTGCAATTTTGAGATCGACACCGTCAAGAATTTGGTCGCGGCGCATGTAAATCACCTTGCGCTGCTCGTTCATCACTTCGTCGTACTTCAACACGTTCTTACGAATTTCGGCATTACGTGTTTCGACAGTGCTCTGAGCGCGTTCAATGGCTTTGGTGACCATCTTGTGTTCAATCGCTTCGTCATCAGGCAAGGCACGTCCCATTACCCAACTCAAAGCACCAGTCGCGAACAAACGCATCAATTCGTCTTCAAGGCTCAAATAGAAACGACTCGAACCCGAGTCACCCTGACGGCCGGCACGTCCACGCAACTGATTATCGATACGACGACTCTCGTGACGCTCAGAGCCAATCACGTACAAGCCACCGACTTCACGCACTTTGTCGCCTTCGGCCTTGCACTTGGCTGAGATATCTGCGAGGAGTTCGGTATATCGAGTTTGTGCAACCAAGCGAGCCGCACGATATTCATCGGGCATCTCTTCAAGCGGAAGCGGTAAGGCAAATTCGTCAGTCAATGTTTCGGCCGCATGACCTTCACCAAGTACTGCTCGACGCGCTAAGCCTTCGGGGTTGCCGCCGAGCAGAATGTCAACACCACGACCAGCCATGTTGGTTGCAACCGTTACTGCACCTAGGCGGCCGGCCTGCGTCACAATTTCGGCTTCACGAGTGTGTTGCTTCGCGTTCAAAACCTCGTGTTTCACCCCATTTTTCGCAAGCAGCCGAGATAGATGTTCGCTCTTTTCAACGCTGACCGTACCCACCAAAATTGGCTGACCATTGGCATTTCTCTCAATGATGTCAGCGACAACTGCATCAAACTTGGCATCTTCGGTTTTGAAAATTTGGTCAGGCGAATCAACGCGAACAACTGCACGGTTAGTCGGAATCGGCACGACCTGCAAGTCGTAAGTATTCATGAGTTCGGCAGCTTCAGTTTGCGCCGTACCAGTCATTCCGGAGAGCTTGGTGTACATACGGAAATAGTTCTGCAACGTGATTGTCGCAAGTGTCTGGTTTTCTTCTTTGATCTTGACGCCTTCTTTGGCCTCAACAGCTTGGTGAATACCTTCACTCCAGCGACGACCTTCAAGAATACGACCCGTAAATTCGTCAACAATTTTTACTTCGCCACCTTGAATGATGTAGTCCTTGTCGCGGCGATACAACTCTTTGGCCTTCAGTGCCACTTGTAGTTGATGAACAAGGTTGCGTTGCACTTCGTCGTACAAGTTTTCAAGCCCGAGTTCGGCTTCAACGCGCTCAATGCCGGCTTCGGTCGGCATAACAATGCGCTTGTCTTCTTCAACTTCGTAATCGACGTCGCGCTTGAGCGCCCGCACGATTGAAGCAAAACGGTAATAAAGATTGGCAGCATCGGCCACTCGACCAGAGATGATCAGCGGTGTACGTGCTTCGTCAATCAAAATTGAGTCAACTTCGTCAACGATCGCAAAAGTATGTCCACGCTGAACTTTGTTGAGTTTGGTGGGCGCCATATTGTCGCGCAAATAATCAAAACCAAATTCATTGTTGGTTCCATATGTAATGTCAGCGGCGTAATCGACCCGCTTTTGCTCGGGGCGCTCGCGCGAACCTGGAACAACAAGTCCGACGTTAAGTCCGAGCCAACGATGAACTCGTCCCATCCACTCAGAGTCACGGCGTGCCAAGTAGTCGTTCACCGTGATGAGGTGCACGCCATTGCCCGACAAGCCATTGAGATATGCCGGCAAGGTCGAGACCAAGGTCTTACCTTCACCCGTTTTCATTTCGGCAATCCAGCCGAAGTGCAATGCAGCCCCGCCCATCATTTGCACGTCGTAATGACGCTGACCAATGACACGGTGCGCTCCTTCGCGCACGACGGCGAATGCTTCGATGAGCAGATCGTCAAGAGTTTCACCCCGTTCAAGTCGGGTACGGAATTCAGCGGTCTTGCCACGCAGTGCGTCGTCCGACAGTGATTGAACAGATGTTTCAAGGGCGTTGATGTCAGGAACGAGACCCTCGAGGGCCTTCAGTTTCTTGCCTTCACCGGCCCGCAGGATGCGATCGAGGATTCCCATGCAGATAGAGAGCCTACAGGCGGTATCTGCGAGCCTCAGGGTCACCCAAAGTTCACCTGCATCAATGATGTCGCAAAGCACGCCGACAGGCAGAATGACACCGTGCCCGAGTCAGCCCCAACTTCCGCCAATCAATCCGACCAATCAGGCCGCCTGATTGACGCAGTTATTTTCGATTTTGGCGGAGTTTTAGCGAGCAACGGTCGCCCCAGCGATGTTGTCAAGCGCTTTCCCAATGATCCCGCCGACAAAGTCATGAAAGTCATGATGGGCGAATACGGGCAGGACACCAATCATCCTTGGCATCGGCTTGAACGCGGCGAAATCAGCATGCTCGAGTATCGCCAACAGCTTGCCCCACTTGTTCTTGAAGCAGGTTTGCAGCCGATGGCCCCCGTCGGACCCCCACCTCAATCGAACGATCCACAAGTTGGATCGCGAGACGGCGTCAATATCCAGTTTGAACCAAATGCCCCGATTATTGACCTGGTCCATCATCTCAAGGCAGCCGGTTTGCGCCTCGGAGTTCTCACAAATAATGTTCGCGAATTCCGGGATTTATGGTGGCCCATGCTCGATTTCGCCAACATTTTTGATGACGTCGTTGATAGCCACGAAGTTGGAATGCGTAAACCCAACCGCGCGATTTACGAACTCACGTTGAACCGACTCGGCGTCGAAGCTCATCGAGCCGCATTTCTTGACGATGCCCAAAGCAACGTTGACGCTGCTTCTGCGGTAGGAATATACGGAATTTGGGTAGATATTGACCCGACTCAAGCAGTTCAACGGGTTAGGCAACTCGCGAATTTGTAGAACGATCACGAGGCGTTGCTGCTACGGCCAGTAAACAAACTTCACTGGCCCCAGCCAAATCGAGCGCATGTGCAGCAGCCCGCAAAGTGCTTCCGGTTGTCACCACATCGTCAATCACGAGCACTCGACACGGATGGCGCAACGGACGAGCCCGAAACATCGGACCGTTCAGACGCTCTTGCCTATTGCGGCCGGTTTGTGGAGCACTGCGATCACGATACAACAGTCGCCGGCATCGCAGTCCGAGACGCTTCGCTACAGCTTGTGCCAACAATTGTGATTGGTCATAGCCCCGCACTCGTTCGCGCACCACCGAAGTAGGAGCCCAAGTCACCACGTCGTAAGCCGGAGTCTCTGGATCGGCCAGAATTGATTGCACAAGTCGATCAGCGAGTTCAGCGACAACCCGGCGCTGATTGCGATATTTCAAGCTCCGAATCAAGTCCTGAGTTTCACCGCGCAGGTCGGCGGTGGCGCGAACCGGACGATGCGGCCCACCGCTCAAGAATGAGCACGATGGGCAAGATCGAATTGGCCCCATCGAGCCCGCGTCATCGGCGGCCGGGCGAAAGATTTTCAAACACTGTGAACAACGCAAAGCACTAAACATGAATTCAGCAGACCAGATGGGTATGGCACAGTCCCTTCACATCTTGTCTCACATTCTGAGCCAGTGTATTTTTATTCAATACATAAGTCACTAATTGTGTAGGGTTTGGTTCCTTATGGCTGTCAAGACTTTGCAAACAGTAGAAAACGCTCTCGCTGTCCTTGAGGTTGTCGCCGAATTGCAACCCATTGGTGTGTCAGCCCTCGCCCGCCACATGAACATGGACAAGAACACCGCTCAACGAATTTTGATCACGCTCGGAGCGAGTGGGTACATCCAGAAACAAAATCACGGAGCGGCTTGGGAGTTAACGCCACGGGTTCTGACTTTATCGAATCAGGTCGCCGTCAATTTGCGTAAAACTGCGCGTCAACAATTACAAGAACTTTCTGAAGTCATTGGCGAAACCGCACTCTTGTGGCAATTGACTTATGTCAGCGACAAAATGCATGCCACATTGCTTGACAAAGTTGAGAGCAAACACAACGTCAAGATCACGATGGAAGTTGGCAAGCAGGTGCAGTTTCGACCCGACAATGCCAATACCGAAATTGTGAGCGATTTAATTCGGCGTTTTCCTACAGGTGAATCTTCGTGGCTTAGATCGGCACATGACGATCATCCCAGGTACTTTCAAATTAATCCTGGCCACCCGAGTTCAATCGGAATCGGCAGCGTGATCTACGACGGTCCAGCTCTACCAATTGCGCTGGTCTCGGTTGTCGGCCCAAGAGATCGCATTTCCCCTGATTGCTACAAGGTCATGGGCGAAAAAACTGCCGCTGCGGCGCGCATTCTGAGCGGTATCTAATTATTGGCGTTGATCGCTTGCCAGTCGCATTTCAAATCGTGGCAAAATCAATTGCACAAGTGGGCCAATACCAAACATGAAAATCAAGGTGCCGATTCCGATTGAACCACCCAAGAAAAGTCCGGCGACCATGACAGATATTTCAACGACAGTTCGCGCCGCACGAATACTGATCTGACGTCCAGCAATTGATCGCTTCGACAATCCCAGCATCAAACCATCGCGTGGGCCCGATCCGAGACCAGCACCGATATACAAAGCAGATCCGAGGCCAATCACTATGACTCCTGCAACCACCATCAATGCCCGAATGATCAGTTGATCTGGTTCTCCGATAATCGGCTTGGTCAGATTAACCACAAGACCGATTTCAATTGCATTCAAAATTGTGCCGACTCCCGGTCGTTGCCGTAACGGAATCCATAACAACAAAAGCAATAAACCAACGCCCTCAATGACAAGACCGATTGAAATATCAAACTTTTCTGATAGTCCCTTATGGAAAATGTCCCACGGAGCCAACCCAAGATTGGCCCGTAAAAACAAGGTGATTCCAAAACCAAAAAAAGCTAGCCCGGTGATACACCGGGCTAGCTTTTCTGCGTACAACTTTGACATTAGTAACGGTAACGCTCGGGCTTGAATGGACCTGAAGGAGCGACACCTAAATAGTCAGCTTGCTCGTCAGTCAACTTGGTCAACTTGGCTCCAAGTGCACCCAAATGAAGCGATGCAACCTTTTCGTCAAGGTGCTTCGGCAACACGTACACACCAAGTGGGTACGCCGTAAGATTGGTAAACAACTCAATTTGCGCGATGACTTGGTTCGAGAATGAACAGCTCATCACGAAACTCGGGTGGCCAGTTGCGCAACCGAGGTTGACCAAACGTCCTTCAGCCAACACGATGATTGCGTGCCCGTCGGGGAAAGACCACAAGTCAGTTCCGGGCTTCAATTCATCACGAGTCGCGCCGCTACGAGCCAAGCCAGCCATATCGATTTCGGAATCGAAGTGGCCGATGTTGCACACAATTGCGTTGTGCTTCATCTTGAGCATGTGCTCAATCGTGATGATGTGATCATTGCCAGTTGCCGAAACGAAGATGTCAACTTCGCCAATGATGTCTTCAAGAGTGGTGACTTGGTAACCCTCCATGGCCGCCTGCAAAGCATTAATGGGGTCGGCTTCGGTCACGATGACTCGGGCACCTTGGCCGCGCAACGCCTGTACGCAACCCTTACCAACATCGCCGTAGCCACATACAACAGCAACTTTGCCGGCGATCATGACGTCAGTTGCACGACAGATTGCATCAATCAACGAGTGACGACATCCATACAAGTTGTCAAACTTTGATTTGGTCACTGAGTCATTGACATTAATCGCGGGGAACAACAACTCGTTGCGCTCGAACATCTTGTACAAGCGCATCACACCAGTTGTGGTTTCTTCGGTAACACCCTTGATGTCTGCAGCCATACGTGTCCACTTAGTTGGATCGGTCTTGAGGCCGCGCTGCAATAGACCAAGAACGATCGCTAACTCGGCATTTGATGCCGTTGTCGGATCGGGAACTTCGCCGGACTTCTCGTACTCAACGCCCTTGTGCAACAACAACGTAGCGTCTCCACCATCATCAAGAATCATGTTTGGTCCGTCGCCATCTGGCCACGTCATCATCTGCTCGGTGCACCACCAGTACTCTTCAAGGGTCTCGCCCTTCCAGGCGAATACCGGCACACCCGATGGGTTGTCTGCAGTTCCGTTCGGACCAATAGCGACTGCTGCCGCTGCATGATCTTGTGTCGAGAAAATATTGCATGAAGCCCAACGAACTTCGGCGCCGAGTTCAACCAAAGTCTCAATCAACACAGCAGTCTGAATGGTCATGTGCAACGAACCCGAAATTCGTGCACCCTTCAATGGCTTAGTAACACCGTATTCTTTGCGCAATGCGCGCAGGCCAGGCATTTCGTGCTCGGCGAGATGGATTTCTTTGCGGCCAAATGGGGCCATTGATAGATCGGCGACGCGGAAGTCTTTACGATCAGCAAACGAAGTGGACATGGGAGGGCTCCTTATGAGGTCATTGACATGATGTGAATTACACGGGGTTGCGCAAACAAAGATGCCGACCGAAGGTCGCATCTTGTCTTGCACTATCCCGGGCCGGGGCCTGCTGGCACCGATCTGTCAGCCCGATGTCACGAGTGTAGACCGCTCGATGTGGGCCTATGTGACACTGTCACCTATGACACGCCCGATTTAGCGTCCGGTGGTCTTGACTCCGCCAGCAGCGATCTTGGCCATGATGCGCTCATGTTCACCCGATGAAACAACTTCAGACTCGTCCACCAACATCACGGCGATACCTTCACGAATGCTGTAACGCCGCTGTAAACGTGGGTTATATAAAGCATCCTCGTCATCGAGCATGTACAAAACACCTTTATCAACGGGGCAAGCTAAGACGTTTGCTAGTTCGGGATCGATGGGCATGAGAACTCCTTGTTTCAGACTGAGGTTATTGCCGCAAGCAATTCGGCCACACGGTTATCGCATTCATCACGATCGGGGGCTTCAAGATTGAGGCGTAAAAGTGGTTCGGTATTCGACGGACGAAGGTTAAACCACCATGGTCCGCAATCAACGGTGAGACCATCAAGACGATCTTGCGGGTACGCACCAAACTTCTGAGAAACCGACTCAATGACGACAGCGGGGTCGTCTACTTGCGTATTGATTTCACCGCTTGACGAGTAACGCTCGTAAGAACGACGAATTTCGCTCAGTGGTTCTCCGACACGACTCATTTCTTCAAGCATCAACATTGTGGCAATCAGTCCGCTATCAGCACGGTAGTTATCTTTGAAGTAATAGTGAGCCGAGTGCTCTCCCCCAAAGAGAGCTCCGGTTTCGGCCATTATTTGCTTGATAAAAGAATGCCCCACTTTGGTGCGCACTGGCACTCCGCCATGTTCGCGAATGACTTCTGGGACTGCACGACTACAAATAAGGTTGTGCAAAATAGTGGCGCCTGGATTTTTACGCAACATGCTTGTTGCCAAAACACCGGTAGTCGTTGAACCCGAAAGTCCACGCCCAAGTTCGTCGGTGACAAATACTCGGTCAGCGTCGCCGTCAAAAGCTAAACCGATATCGAATCCTCCAGAAGTCACGCGGGCTTGTAAGTCGCGCTGGTTTGCTGCTTGCAAAGGATCAGCAGGGTGATTCGGGAAGGTTCCGTCAAGTTCGCCATACATAACTTCAAGTTCAAGACGCGGCAAACGCTCGAACACAGCCGGCACGACAAGCCCGCCCATTCCATTGGCAGTATCGGCGACAACACGCATCGGTCGAATCGTGGCCGGATCGATGAATGACACCACATGATCAACGAATGCCGAGAGCAAATCACGTTCGGTAGTTCGGCCAGCACGCGCCGCCTTGGCAGGCTTCAGACCATCAAGAATTTTCTGAGCAATGTCTTTCACTTCTGCTAGACCAGTGTCAACGCCAACTGGTCGCGCTCCCGACAAACACAACTTGATTCCGTTGTATTGAGCTGGGTTATGCGATGCAGTGAACATCGCACCCGGTGCGTCAAGCTTGCCGGCCGCGAAATACAACAGGTCAGTTGATGCCAGACCGATGTCAATGACATCAACACCTTGTTCCATCAAACCTTGGGCAAATGCCGCGACCAATTCAGGTCCAGTGGGTCGCATGTCTCGTGCCACAATCGCCACACTGGTCTTGGTGAATTGTGCAAAACCAACACCCAACGCGTATGCCACTTCGGCGTCGAACTGATCTGGAACGGTGCCTCGAACGTCATACGCCTTGACGATCTGATCGAGAGAAAATTTTGATGACATGACGGGCTGAACCCTATCGCTGACTGTTTAGGCCCCGCAGGGATTTAAGGGTTTCACCTGCTCAGAGGTCTATGAATACTTCTTTGCCGCGCCGATCTCGACGCCACATCACAAACAGACCAACGAACCCAACAATCGTGAGTAGATAGGCAAAACGGTCCACAAAACTGGCTGTGAAATGCATTGAAACATGGGTCGAAGTCGGCACGACAACCATCATGTTCGGAGCAACTCGATATGGGCCTTTGGCACCTGACACTTGCCAGTTCGGGAAATAACTCACCCGAACCAAAACGGGAACGCCAACTTTGTCAACTGAGAACGACACTGAGTCCTCGCCGATTTTGACATCGGAGACAACTGCTGGCTCAACCTTGGTCGGCACGATCTGTTGCACTGGCTTCACGACATCAACTTTTCGTGAGTCAGACCCGGGTTCGCCTTCACGTACCGACATATCGACCGCCACATCGATACGTTGCCATTCCTTCGGACCACCCGCTGCGGGCAGAGCGTCCCACTCAGTTCGATTTTGTAACCAACTGGAACCAAGTTCAAGCCAACGTTCTCGCAAGTCGCCTGATCGTTCATTCACCACAACTGGCAAAGTGTCAAGCGGAACAACAATGTCGGCATTACCAACCGAATAAATATGCCATGGTCCACTGGTTTCAAGAGGAGTCAGTCCACCACCGTTAGCGGCCACTTCATCGGCCTTGGCAATTGCTTCTGGGGTGACCGCCATGTAATAACTAATTCCGAGTTCTTGCATATACGACACGCCAACAGCGGCATCGTTATTGACATACCGCAATTCACGCACTGGGTTTGACGATTGCTTTGACATCGCTCCCGCTGCCAAGAAGTGATACGGGGTCGTACCAGCTGCCTCAAAGAACAAACCCTCGCTTGACCCGATGCAACCATCGGTCCAGAAAGGTAACAACATCAAGGCCATTGTCGTCCCATACTTGTCGTTTCCGCCAAAGTTTTCCCATAACGCTCGACCGCATCCACGCGTATCGCCGATGCTCTTCATGGTTTGAATCACGCCGTAGTACTCGCCGTACGACGACCGACCCTCGTAACCCGAAAAGTTCCAGCGGGCCCAACCATCAACAAAACCCTTACTCGCAGCTTTTCCTTCAAATGGGCCCCATGTGTATTCGGCGCCCTGACCTTCATCTTTCACATGACCGAACGGAAGTACTTGAAAGCGGAAACCAAGAACTATCAGCACAATAAAAGCCGAGGCGATTGCAGTGATCGTTCGAGCATTGAACATTTGCTTTGTTGATTGCGGGTTTTCCACAAACACTTCAGAATTTCGTGCCGATCGTTCATGTTGTGCGTACCGCACGATGAACGAAACGAACTCAATGACACCAATACCTGCGAGCAAGTAGCGACACATGTTAAACATCGGCAGCAGACGGGGGTTCCACAACAATCCAATAATCGGCAAGCTGTCATTAAACAAATAGACAAATGCCGCGAACACCAGCGCCGTGACGCCAAGCCAAATGCCTGCCACATTTCGTTTGACGATCATCGCGGCGAATCCGATCATCGCAAAAGTCAAAATAAAGACATTCCAAAATGGCGGTAGTGCGAAAAACATGCCCCAATACGAGGTGAATGATCCATTGCCTGGTTCACCTTTGTATTTCATGTCGGTCATATATGCATGGTTCAACAAAAAGGGTCCGACCCAAAATGCTGACAACATAACACCTGAACCTGCAGTTGTGATGAACCAGCGAACCTTGGCTTTATCAAGCCACAAAAGTGCCATCAGCACAAGGCCGACAACGACATAAATTGCCACGATGCCATGGCATAAAACAGCAAGTGCCATAAAGACAGCAGCCTTGACACGATGTTTGCCCGTTTGTAATCCGTTGGCGAAAAATCCGAAGGCCAACATGGCAAATGACAGCGCTACTGAAAACGAATACTCTCCGGCCATGGTTGACGCGACGTTGCCACCATAAATCGTGTAGCTCTCATCAAGCAGATACACCAATCCCACCATCGCGAACAGTTCAGGAATCGGGAAGACAAATTTCGCCAGTCGACCAAAGGCCCAACAACAAGCGGGCAATGTCACGATGCCTGCAACGGCAACAATCTTGAATGCAACGCCGTATGGAAATATGAAGTTCAGGATCACGATAAATAAAGCCGGCACCACCATGTAGAAACGGTAAATCGGGAATCCGGAATACCAATCCATTGACCACCCATTGAGTTTCCAAGGCAAGAGATGATCACGCAAATACGCCGGACCCCACACATGAGCACCCATGTCACCACCAGTAGGCGTGGTGTCTTTAAAAACTAACGATGGTTGTACCACCTTGATGGCAATAATCGTGCTGATACCAACGAGCGCAACACGAATCCAAAACGTGATGAGTCGATCACGTTCCCAACCTTTAAATGGCTGACTGCGAAAGCGGTTCCAACGATCGCCGCTCATTGTCTGCGCCGAACCGCCAATTTCATTCGCATTTTTGGCGGACTCAATTTCAAGATCTTCCATATAAAGATCTATCTTGCCACTTCAGCCCTACCGAGACGCCAGCAACAGTCCAGTTGCATTAAAGGCAATGTGGGCAAAAACCGACATCCCGAGACGGCCGGTACGTTGAAAACAGATTCCCAGAACGAGAGCAAAGGCAAAAAGACCAGGAAGTTCAACTGGTTGCAAGTGAATAAGTGCGAACCAAGCCGCCGCAATAATGAGCGCCAACCAATCGTTCAGACGACCCTGAAGAGCCTGCAGGATGAGTCCGCGGTAGACCAACTCTTCAATCATGGGCGCCCCAAGAGCAACCACAAGCACGAGAACCACGATCCACCCGCCGTGCGCTTTATCCCAGAGATCTCGAGCCCGTGCTTCTATCTCGTTACTGGAAAATGTTTCGGGCCAAATTCGTTGCAGTGGCCAATAGACCGCTGGGACCAAGAGCAATTGACTCGCGACACCTAGTGGTAACCCAGCGAGGTCAATCCAGCGCGTCCGAATTTTATAATCATTTTGAAAACGACCCTGGCCCCAGCGTCGACTCACAACCATGAGCATGGCGACAAACGGTATCCACAAACAAAAGATCGACAAAACGGTCATTGATATCGGCCAAGTATCCGATTTCTCGCCGCCGTGACCTGTCAGTGAAATCAGTACGCCTTGTAACGGCAATGCCGCAACATAAGCCAAAAGCCAAGCAAAAGCCGCAACGCCAACCGTAAAGCGAGTGGCGTTAGTCGCCGGATGAGATCGCGTCATTGACTGAGTTAGCCGGCCAGGCGATGCACGAAAGGAAGGACTTCGGCCCGACGCCGATCATCAAGAGTCCAACCACTCGGAGGAGCAAAACGCTGCCAATGCTTGTCACACAATTCATAGACGTGCATGTCTCGTTCATCTTGGACGTGATTAATCCAAATCACCGATGTGTTGTACTGAAACGTCAAAGAAATGTGGGCGGTCTCCCGACAGCCACTACGAGTGCACGAACGCATCCCGAAAAGGTATGGGATTAATGAGTGCCGGTGGTGGATAGCCCTAGCTGACTGACTGACTGACAGGATGACTGAACCTCAGGTGATCAGGGCGACTGTGACTTCTCAGACGCCGAGACGCCCAAACTGAACGGTGCCCGACCCACCGAGATTCACTAGTCGGTCGTATCATGGCGGAATGAGCGAGTCCACTCCTCCCCCTCCGCCACCTTCGCCCGCCTCACCGTCGAGCAAAAACCCCAGTCGCAAGTTGGGTCGCTCGCAGTCGCCTAAGGATGCCCCAAATCCCGACGGAAAACCTGCCGGCCGTGCGTCGTTGCCCAAGTGGTCGCCATGGGTGCTTCTTGGTCTGATTTTGGTCCTCATTTTTGGACCACAGCTTCTCCCTGGACCTAACCGCGAAAAATTGGGCTTTGAAGAGTTCATCACGCAAGTCACCAGCGGCAAAGTCGACGAAGTCAAACTCAATAACTCAACGCTCACCATCACCGGAACTTTCACGGATGGCAGTTCGTTCTCGACGACTGCGCCCCCAGGATTCCCCAACGAAAGTGACCGAGAACTTCTCCGCACTCAAGGAGTTGATTTCAAGCCGAGCACTCCACAATCAAATTGGGTGATGAACCTCATTCCTCTCCTCTTGCCATTCATTTTGGTGATGGGCTTTTTGATGTGGATGAATAAACGTGCTTCGGGACAAATGGGCAACATGATGTCGATTGGCCGGAGTCGCGCCAAGGCTTATGATGCCGATCGCCCATCGACGACTTTCGCCGACATCGCCGGATACGAAGGTGTCAAAACTGAAATCAAAGAAGTCGTCGATTTCTTGCGGATGCCCGAACGTTTCAAAGAAATCGGCGCCAAAGTTCCGAAGGGAATGTTGCTCGTCGGTCCTCCAGGAACTGGCAAGACTTTGTTTGCTCGGGCAGTTGCCGGAGAAGCTGGTGTTGGCTTCTTATCAGTGACCGGCTCTGACTTTATGGAAATGTTTGTCGGTGTTGGTGCCAGTCGCGTCCGTGACTTATTCCAACAGGCTCGCAAGATGGGTAAAGCCATCATCTTTATTGACGAAATTGACTCGATTGGTCGTAAGCGTGGAGCCGGTCTTGGCGGAGGTCACGACGAGCGTGAGCAAACGTTGAATCAAATGCTGTCCGAGATGGACGGGTTCGAAACATCAGAAGGCATCGTCATTTTGGCGGCCACCAACCGACCCGACGTACTCGACCCGGCTCTGTTACGACCTGGTCGTTTCGATCGTCAGATTGTGGTTCCGCTCCCCGAGTTTGAAGAGCGAGCTGCAATATTGCGAGTGCATAGTCGCGATAAGCGCATGGGACCCGACGTTGACCTCGACACGATGGCCAAGGGAACTCCTGGCATGAGTGGTGCCGACCTCGCCAACTTGGTGAATGAATCTGCGTTGTTTGCGGTTCGTCGAGCGAGCGCTCAAATTGAGCGCATCGACTTTGAATCGGCCCGAGATCGCATCATGATGGGAGCCCGTCGTGACTCACTCATTTTGTCTGCTGAAGAAAAACGAGTCACGGCATACCATGAAGGTGGCCATGCAATTTTGGCAACGGTGCTGCCGCACGGAGATGCGTTACATAAGGTCACGATTCTTCCCCGTGGCATGGCCCTCGGCGTCACGCAGACACTTCCCGAAGAACGTCACAGCTTCTCCAAGGATTACATCCTTGATCGCATCTGTATGGCGCTTGGCGGGCGCGTCGCCGAAGATCTCGTTTTCCAACAGCAAACGACTGGTGCCTCAAACGACCTCGAAGTCGTCACTGGCCTTGCCCGTCGCATGGTGCGCGAATGGGGTATGAGTGACAAAGTCGGCCCGATGGCCTGGCACAATCAACAAAATGTCTTCCTTGGTGAAGATCTCATGACTGGTGGTCGCGAATACAGCGACGACACTGCCCGTTTGATGGATGAGGAAATCAACTCCATTTTGCGCGAACAAGAAGTTCGGGCAACTGAACTACTGACTAAGCACCGAATCGGCCTTGACCTCGTTGCCCAAGCACTGCTTGAAAAAGAGACGATTGACGGCGATCTTGTGAATGCATTAGTGCAACAAGGTCTTGACGGTACAGCGCAGTCTCCAGTGAGCGTCAACGACTGACCATACAACGAGGTGACGATCGCCTAATCGTGATCGTGATTTTGACAAGGCCCTTCAGTTGTGGCATCAAGTTGCGGGTCACGTACCGACGCAATACCTGCCCATAGATCAGTGGCACTCACCGGCCCAAGAAACGACTGATGAACGATGCCCCGAGCATCCGTCACCACCACCGTCGGCACTGCCTCAATGTTGTATTTGAGGTGCAATTCCTTTTTATTGGAATATTCAATTTCAATAACTGAAACATTCTTGCTTGCAACAACTTGAGCTTTCGCCAACATATCTGCGCATACATGACAGGACGCAGAGGTAAACACTGCAATCATCCACTCGTGTTGGGAAGTTGGAAAGTCATTTCGGTCGATCTGAGTTGGAGCAGAAAAAACTTTTTGCGTTGGAGCGTCAATAACCCGCCTTTGTCGAATGACCGTTGCCGCTATAACCACAACGGCACCAATGACTAAGGCAATGACCACGCTAGTCACGAGGCCAGCATTTCAGGAATAGCCAATGATCCACTGCGCCCACGCAAAGTCGGGGTTCGTTCAAGTCGCCGCTCAACCAGAATCAACTGATCACTCACGACTTCTAGTTCACGACCAAACGACAACGGATCAACCAAGTCAATCGATAGCAAACTGTTGGCAGCAATGGGGATATCGCTCAGACCCGCAACCGGTTCTTCGCCCCCTGGTCCTACCGAGTAGACGGTGACAACACCATCAGTCGGCGACGTATTCAGAACAATTAACACATCTTCAATCGCAATCGTTGTTGAAGTAGGAACGCTCCACCGCATGGATTGAAAACCTCGTTGAACTCCAAGTACTGCTGTCGTCGCCACGCTCGTACCAGCCGGCTTGGTCAGAATGCGCTCAACGACTAACTGCGCACCCGACTGACCACTGACTATTCCCCCGTGAGGCCCATCGAGTAACCCCGCAATCGCTGAAACATCAAATGGCACCACATCATGAGCGGGGATCGTCAAAGTTGTCGGCTGTATTGATGCAACTGCCGGGTCGAGGCCAAGAATCACGACGTCTGCCAAGGCATCTAGATCAGTTGGATTAAAGATCATGTACGTTTCGGAAATACCTGAGCCCTTGTCGCCATCAGCAAACCACCACTGATCTGATGTTGATGGACTCCCCAAAGTTAAGACATGACCGAGGCGTCCCGCACCTAAGTACTGCTGATCTTTTGCTGCCACGATTCGACCAGATGAGGCGACAACGCTGACCGCCAAAGTCCGTTCATCACGAAATCCAGATTCGGGGATATTCAACACTCGAATTGACTGAGCGGGGATAACGAACCCTTGGAGATTCGCGGGAGTACGTTGACCATTCTCAGTAGCAACGTCAATATTGACAATCGCTGGCGACAAGTACGGATTCGTCAAGATCAATCGAAAGTCTGATGACTCGGCCGAAAATCCGTCAGCGAAATACCACTGATCAGATGTTCGATTCGCGCAAGGAGAAACTGCTGCCCCAGCAGGATGCAAAGCCCGCTGCTCAACGCTGGCAGCCGAATCATTGAGTTCGATGAAAGCACTTGCATACTGCGCTGAAACCAACGAGTTGATGTCTATCACTAGTTGCGAGCGGGGGTCAGCGTTAATCGCTTGGGTGATTGGCGCTTGATCACTCGTCAAAATTGTCAATAAACCAGTCACTGGAGTTTTGAGCGGATTAGAGATAACAACTTCGCCGCCGTACGTGCCGTTGTCGCTTTCTCCTGCTGCCGAGGTGCCCGCACAAAACCAAGTGTTGGTCACCGATTGATTGTTGCGAATAATTGCTGGTGTGCCTGGCAATACCGACTGAGAGAACACCGCAGCGCTTCTATTGCTCGATTTGCCGGAAAAGTTAATTGCTAATCCAACAATCAATATCAGAGCAACATACAAACCGATTCGCCGATTCATGATTCAACCGTTCCTGAATTGTCGTCCATCAACGAAACAACGGGCGACATCTCGGGTACAACAAAGTCTTGACGAGTTTGACGACCTCGCCAGTTTGGTTGCAATATCCCGACGACGACAGAAGCCCACATCAACAACTGCAACAAGATCCATAAATAGCGACTCACCGGGTTGGAGTAATTTAATTGAGCAATCCCCCCAATACCTGTTTCGTAATGCATCACTGTTCCGAAAGATGCTTGGGGCTTGATGGATTGACCATCAATTGTCAGCGTCCATCGAGGATCAAATGGAACTCCCAAATGGAATCGACCAGCCAGTAATTCTTGACTCGGACTTGACCAACTGGTCACGCCATTTAATGCCGCGAGCGAACCCGTCAGCTCGGTTGCCACCAATGCCCGAGATCCACCTTCACTACTTTGTTGCGCAGCGACTGTACTGAGCATCCCAGTCAGAGGTATCCACTGCGAATTCTCAAAAATCACCATGCTTGACGGGCCGTAGACATTGCGGAAATCCAGTTGCTCAGCAAAGGATTCACGAAGACCAAGAGGCAATGTCAAAGGCGAGTCACTCGTTGAACGAACTCGATCAAATAACGGTATGACGATGTAGCGAATACCAAGAGGAGCCATCAATCTTCCAACCCGATTCGTTGATCCCATCGCGACAGCATCAAGTAACGGTCGTATCAAATTATCGCTGTCAGCAGCCATCGATGACACCTGGTTCACCATGGTCATATCACCGTTTTGCACAACGGCATAGGCCAATCCATCGTCGTAAGGATGTTGATCCGATGTCACCAAGCGAGGATCACCAATAACTAGAACCCGATAACTACCTTGACTTGTATCACCGAGTAATTCTTTCATTTGCTGAGCCAAAGTAATTGATGGCTGTTCCCACTGCCCATTGGATGCTGCGGCAACAGCGGGCAACAATCCGAGTGGAAGAGTCACGAGTGACAACAGCGCCAAAGGTTGGCGCCAGCCAAAGCGACCACCCCGCACGTCAATACCAAATGCCATCACAATGATGGCCGCACCAATAGCCAAGCAGCTCGCGACTGGTGCCAACAAAATTCCGGTTTCGGGAAGACGAAATGGAAGATGGTTGCCAGAATTCAACACCGCCAAAGAGACAGAAACTATTGACAAAATCGCCGCTCGTGAAGCCCAAATAAATCGCGAGTTCTTTGACACCAAAGGTGCGACGAGTAGAGGCACGTACAGCAACACGATGAGTCCACCGAGGGCCGCGGGACCGATTCCGAAGCGTAAGACATCCCACAATCCCAGATTTTCTGGAGTGTGAGTCGGCGCACCAACAATCGCGCTCCATCCATCATGCGATAAATAGCGAGTGATCCACGGCATGTTGAGAACAACTGCCGCCGCCGTTGCACTCATAGCGCCCGCAAATCCCAAACCAGCCGCTCGCGTCGAACCGCCCGAAATCGCGGCAGTCAAAAGCCACAACAACGCACTCAATAAGACGACAAAGACAACGCTTGGACTAAACGCCAACGTCACGCCAAAGAGCAATGAAAGCTTGGCTGCGAGACGAATTCTCTGTTCGGTTGACGGATGGTCAACGACGTCGCCTGGTTCATCATCGACAATTGAACGACCGATACCGCCGAAAGACCGGATGAGGTGCAACGCCCATGGAACAACTGCATAGGCAATCAGTACTTGATGTCGACCACTCGCAACTGCGGCATATGGAAGAGGAACCGCGGCATAAGCGATGACGCCAACAATGCGAGCTCGTTCATGGGCAACAGCAGCGCACAACGCCGAAACGCCCAGCCAACCAATGGGGATTAACCCAATAGTGAGCAAGGTGTGCACAAGACCCATATGCCCAAGAGTGATCACTCCACCGAGAGCGATGAGACCAGTGCTCGTTGGTTGGGCGGTCGTACTTCCAAGATCTTGAGCCCACCAACCACTTAGATACTGATGCAACAAATCACGCGGAGACTCGGGTAGTGGCAACAAGTCTCCAACTGAGCGAACGCCACCGCTCCATAATTGGCGACCACCGAGGAACAAGAGGACAGCAAGTAACACCCACGCCGTCATGACCCACGAATTTCTCTCGCGCGATGCATTCCCTTGAGTTCTGAGATTCATCGATGAGCCAAACCGACGATGGCGAATCATGCGTTTCCAACGCACACTTCCCCGCACCTGCAACTCAACGACTTCGTGGTCTGGTACTCGACGCAGCAGGCGAACTCGCGAACGCCGCCGCACAATACTGCCAATATTTGTCACAAGGCTGAATAAACCGCCGAGCACTGCGATAGCCCGCTGCCATCGTCCTCGAACTAACGCCCCGATTACTTCGAAGAGCGAAAGCAGAACGAGAAGAGGAAGCACAATCGGCAAACGACGCGCTCCAGTTAATGAGGCGACCGTGGTGATTCGATGCCGTTCGGCTTGACGGGCAAGTGCGACTGAATCACGATTGCGACTTGCCAAACGCGCCGTCATTGCTGCTTGATGGCGTGCTGTCGCGGCTGGGACGACAACGACTCGGGCCCCCGACTTGTGGGCCCGCCAACAAAGGTCAAGGTCTTCGCCGAAGAATTCAATGGTGGGTTCAAAACCACCGAGTTCACGAAAGAGGTCGGCACGAATTAAAAAACAGGCCGTGGGCAGAACAAAAACATCGCGAACCGCATCATGTTGTTCCTGATCAAGTTCATGTGGCTCAACGTCGCTATCAAGTTCGCCAAACCAATCGCAATCAAATCCAACCGCCTGCAATCGCCGAGTTTCTTCCCATTCGACAAACTTTGGACCGACCATTCCAGCATTTGAGCGATACAACTCTTCGACAAGAATCCGCACCGAATCTGGAGCCAGAACTACGTCGTCGTGCATCACCAAGAAAAAACCGCTGTCGCCCTCGACAAGGCGCAGAGCCGTATTCGCCGCGAGTCCGAATCCTGGGTTGGCCCCAAGTTGATAGATATGGGGTTGGGGGAAATCAGCAGTGGCACAGACGCTTTGAGCTACGTCGTTCACGAGCGCATATTCGTCAACCTCCGAGCCGGTCAGCAACACCAAAACTTGGATATTGGGATAGTCCTGGGCGACAACGGCTGCCAAGACCCCTTCCAAGGTCGATGTTGGTCGGTCAACGACAATTGCCACCACGACCCCTGGGGCGCCCGGCCCGCTGGTTTGCGATGACGCAGTTGCCGCAGACAGAATTGAGTCCATCTCGTTTTCCACAGTGCGAGAAGTTTAGTCGCCGATATCGAATACCTCAGGTCGCCGTCGATGAGCGGGTCGAGCACGTGGTTTGCGCAAAAACTGGGATTCAGGTCCAGAGTGCCACTTCTGAGTAGGGTAAAAGGTCTTGACTACCAATAACGAGCCTCTTTCGGCCGAGCCGTCCAACTCGACACGAATTCCCCTCCCCGAGGGCACTTTGGCGGTCGGCGGAGGTTTGCTCGTTGCCGGAATCTCGAGTTATGCCTTTTTTAAGGTCGGCCAAGTAGCCCTTGGTAAAGAGCACTTCAAGCCAATCGTCGCTTTGTGGTTCGCCACTTTTGTTCTGGCCCCTGGATTCTTTTTGCCACTCGAACAAGAGATGGGCCGAGCCCTCGCTCACCGTCGAGCCCTCAATCAAGGTGGTCGACCCATCGTGGCAAGGATTGTTCCGCTCGGAGCAGCGATTGCGGGCATCATCGTGGCGGTCTTGGCAGGAGTCAGTTCGATTGCCACGCGTGAATTCTTTGAAGGATACGGTCTCGTGACCGCAGCCCTCATTATTGCTTTTGTTGCTTACGCACCGACACACCTCGCGCGTGGGATTTGTTCGGGTCAGGGTCGTTTTGCGTCCTATGGAATTGTGATGGGCGCCGACGGATTTATTCGCATTGTTGGATGCATCATCTTGTGGCAACTCGGTGTCACCAACGTCGGGGCATACGCTATGTTGGTCGCACTTTCGCCGCTCTCTGGAGTGCTCATCGTTTGGATGCGCGGCGATATCAAAACTGCTCCCGGCCCAGCCGCCCCCTGGAGTGAAGTCACCCCCAATCTTGGATGGTTGCTTCTTGGATCATTGATGGGTGCTGGTCTCGTGAACGCCGGACCGATTGCGATCAATATCTTGGCGACCAAAGAGCAGTCAACTTTGGTGACAGCCTTTGGTAATGGTGTCCTGCTTTCTCGAGTACCACTCTTTCTCTTTCAGGCAGTTCAGGCAGCATTGTTACCACGACTCGCTCGGCTAGCCGCTCAGGGCAATCTTGACGAATTTCGCAGTGGCTTTCGCAAACTCATGCAAGTAGTGATCGTCGTCGGAATCGTTGGAACACTTGGCTCTTTTATTCTTGGACCGTCATTGCTAAAAATCGTGTACGACGATGCGCTTGATCGCAGTTCTCTCAGCATGCTGGCGTTAGGAAGCGCGTTGTACATGGTCGCGCTAGCAACCGCTCAAGCAGTGATCGCCCTCAATGGTCATGCCCGCGTGGGTCTTGGCTGGCTTCTTGGCATGGCTACTTTTGTCGGTTGCACTTGGCTTGCTTCAGATGACTTATACACACGCGTCGAAATCGGTCTCGTCGCAAGTTCGATCGTCGCCCTACTCTTCTTTGCACAATCACTGCGACAGTTACTCAGTAATGGAGCGACTATCAGCGCTGATTCAATGAGTGATGCTCTATCTGACCGCCCCTTTGAGGCGTAAAACTGTCGCACTTTTAGGCGAGAGTAATACCGGCCTTCTTGGCTTCGAGTTTGAGATCGTGTTGCACCATCATGCGTACCAAACTTGGGAAGTCAACTTCGGGCTTCCAACCAAGTTTTTCGCGAGCCTTGCTTGAATCACCAATGAGCAAATCAACTTCAGCTGGGCGGAAAAACTTCGGGTCTTGACGAACATATGGACGCCAATCGCCAATCCCTGCTTCTTGGAATGCGAGTTCGACGAGTTCTTCGATGGTGTGGGTTTCCCCGGTCGCGATGACGTAATCATCGGGCTCATCTTGTTGGAGCATCATCCACATTGCTTTGACGTAATCGCCCGCGTATCCCCAATCGCGTTTTGCATCGAGGTTGCCCAACACAAGTTCTGATTGGATTCCGAGCTTGATACGAGCTGCAGCGTTTGTCACTTTGCGGGTGACGAACTCAACGCCGCGGCGGGGGCCTTCATGATTAAACAAGATTCCCGAGCAGGCCCACATGTCGTAACTCTCGCGATAGTTCACGGTGATGTCATGACCAAAAACCTTGGCGCATCCGTACGGCGAGCGGGGATGGAACGGCGTGAGTTCGGTCTGCGGAATCTCGCGAACTTTGCCAAACATTTCTGACGACGAAGCTTGATAGAAGCGCATCTTGTTGTTGGTATTGCCGCCCACCATGCGCATCGCCTCGAGCATGCGCAAGACGCCCGTTCCAGTCAGATTGGCTGTCAATTCGGCCTGATTCCATGACAATGCAACAAACGAAATGGCGGCAAGGTTGTAGATCTCATCTGGTTGAGCGACTTCCATCGCCTTCACCAATGACGGCAAGTCAGCGAGATCGCCAGGCACGATGTTCACATACGGAAACTCGTCGCGAAGCATGTCGCCTTTGGGGTTGTTCTGCCCTTTGACCATGCCAAAGATTTCGTAGCCTTTGCTATGCAAAAATTCAGCCATGTGCTGGCCATCTTGACCAGTAACACCAGTGATAAACGCTCGGGGCATACGAACTCCTGAAATGGGCGATCGCTAGATCGCAACTCAACTGTCTTATCTTACGCTTTAGGACCTACGCTCGGCTTGATGTCTGGCAATCTTGTGGGTTTCTCGTGATCAAAGTGGCGGTCGATACTGGCCCACTCCATGGTCCGATGACCGGCGTTGGCCGCGCGGTTGAGGGTTTGGTATACCAATTGCGTCGCCATGTTGACGAAGTTGAACTGACTGAATATGTGCTGAGCTTTCGCGCCAAGTTGCACACTCAGACGCGACGACTCCCCTTTCCTGCCGCAATCACTATTAAGAGTTGGGGTCAACGCGATTTTCCTTCTGCTGCGCGCCATCTGCCAGACGTACAAATTCTGCACGGAATGAACTACGTCGTTCCGCCGACAAAACTGCCCCGAATTGTCACGGTGTACGACTGCTGGGCGCTTCTCAACCCGACCCAATGCACACCTGTGATTCATCATTCAATGAACGCACTTCGGCGATCCATACAGACCGGCGCGGTTGTCCATTCGTCGTCACAAGCCACATCTTCGACCTTGCACGAACTATTTCCGCAAGCCCGTATCGAAACGATTCATTTAGGCGCCCCACCCCGTCGCGATGTTGAGACAAGTAACCGACCACCTTCTTTGGCCGATTTCGGCAATGCACTTTTTATCCTCGCCGTGGGGACAATCGAGAAACGTAAGAATTACCCACGTCTTATCGAATCTTTCGCGATCGCCGCACAAGAAATCTCCGAACTTCAATTGGTGATCGCAGGGTCTGCCGGAGATGACTCTCACGAGTTAGATCTATCTCTTGAATCGTTACCCAAAGAAGTCGGCCAGCGCATTCACCTCATTGGTCGCGTGTCTGACGAAAATATTGCCTGGTTGTATCAACACGCGACTGCAATGGCTTACCCGTCACTTGACGAAGGGTTTGGCTTCCCTTTGCTCGAGGCGATGTCTGAGCAACTTCCCATCGTTGGTTCTACCCGTGGTTCAATTCCTGAAGTAGCTGGATCGGCCGCAGTACTCGTTGATCCACTTGATGTAGATGCCTTAGCAAAAGCCATCACCAAAGTAGTCACCGACTCTGACCTTCGACAACAACTTCAACATGCCGCCGTTGATCAATACAACAAGTTCTCATGGGACAAATCGGCCCAACAGTTGATCAATCTTTACACCGACCTCGTGAAATAGCGATTGAAACGGAATAATGGAAAGATGATTACTGTCCTCGCAGGTGGCGTCGGTGCTGCTCGTTTCTTACGTGGCCTCGTGCTCGAAGTTGACCCCACCACTATTTCGGTCGTCGTCAATACGGGTGATGACACAGTCATGCACGGCCTCAATATTTCACCCGATCTTGACACCGTGACATACACCGTCGCCGACGCCATCGACCCCGAGCGCGGTTGGGGTCTTGCCAATGAATCGTGGCGCGTCATGGAATCACTCGTGCGCTATCAAGATGTCAAACCAGATAGTTCAACCGCTGCTGGAACTTGGTTCAACCTGGGCGATCGAGATCTGGCGACTCATTTGTATCGAACTGCTCGCCTAGCCGAAGGTGCAACCCTTTCTACAGTCACCCAAGAAATCGCTCGAGCATGGGGGCTTGCGTTCAACATGATGCCAATGTCCGATGATCAAGTTGCTACCAAAGTAGACATTTTTGAACATGGTGTTACCTCAACGATTTCTTTCCAGGAGTACTTCGTCCAGCGTCGACATGGCGTCCCCGTCACAGGTGTTGAGTTTGTCGGTGCAACATCTGCACAGCCAACCTTCATCAACAATGTGCACAACTCTGAGGCGATCATCATCGCCCCATCAAATCCAATTGTTTCTCTCGGACCGATCCGCGCACTTTCTGGAGTTGATGCCGCCCTCACGCTCAACCGCGATCGGGTCGTTGCAATTTCTCCGATCGTTGCTGGGGCGGCCCTCAAAGGCCCCGCCGATCGGATGCTTGTAGAACTTGGTCATGAAGCCTCCGTTGTTGGAGTCGCTCGCATCTATGCTCCGATTTGCTCCACCTTGGTGATTGATCAACAAGACGCAGCCCTGCAAAGTGCGGTTGAACGCGAAGGTATGAAATGCGTCGTCGCCGACACGATTATGCGAACACCGCACATCACTCAAGTACTTGCCCGTAAAGTTCTACAAGCAGTCAAATAAGGAGCACCATGAGCAACCAAATTCAACAACTCCGAATGACCGCTTGGGGTGTCACGGGCATTGGCGAAATCGTGCCAGGTGACCAGCTAGGTGACGTCATCGTTGATGCGTGTCAAGCAACTCCCAACGGACCGCTCCTCGACGGAGATGTTCTCGTCGTCACGCAAAAAATTGTGTCAAAGGCCGAAGGTCGCATGGTGCAAATTGACCCCGAAGATCCGCTCTCTCACAAGGCTCTTGTCGAGGAAGAAGGGGTGCGAGTTGTTCGCCGTCGAGGCGACCTCATCATTACCGAAACACGACACGGATTTATCTGCGCCAACAGCGGCATTGACTTATCCAATGTAGAACGCGGTTGGGCCGCCTTGTTGCCCATTGACAGCGATCGTTCTGCTCGAAGAATTCGGGACATTATTCGCGCCAAGCTTGGAGTCTCCGTCGGAATCATTATTTCTGACACTTTTGGTCGACCCTGGCGCAAAGGACTCACCGATGTCGCAATCGGAGTCGCCGGTATTGCCGGAGTTCTTGACCTTCGCGGAACTCCCGATGCCCTTGGACGAATGATGCAGGTTACTGAGGTTTCCATTGCTGACGAAGTCGCTTCGGCCGCCGAATTGGTGATGGGCAAATCAAATGGAGTGCCCGTCGCTGTTGTACGCGGCTTAGATCCGTCGTGGTTACGTGAATCTTCAATCAGCGAAATTGTCCGACCACCACAAGAAGATTTATTCCGCTAGTAACCCTTGGCCAGTTGACATCAACAAGCCGAACTTAGTTAGCCAGCTTTCGTGAGATTGATTCCGTCAGCCAACGATGTCCAAGATGACCAACCCAAATGTAGGCGCGCTCGAGATGCCGACAGCGCGACTCGCTGCAAACTTTGAGATGGTTTCGGCACGAAGTGAGCGGGCTTCCCTTCTCCAATAAGCGCCCACAAATCTTTCACACTCGTTTGTTGACCAGTCCCAATATGTAAGACCAATCCGCCACCCTTGGCGCATGCCCGTGCTGCCGCATCTGCAGCATCATCGACAAAGAGAAAATCGCGGGTTTGTTTACCGTCACCAAATATCGCTGGATCACTGTCAGTTGATTGTGCGACAACAAATGCCGATACAACATTGTTGTTAGGCTGCTGACGGGACCCATACACAGTTGCGAGTGCCAACACAGTGAATTCAATCTCGTGGTCACGGCGATAGATCTCACAAAGTTCGATAATCGCGTTTGCAGTCACGCCGGGCAAGCCAACGGGACGACGTTCACGATCTTCTTTGACCGGCAGATCTCGCGCTGGTACCTCGCCATACAACACCGCTGCTGGCAAAGTGATAATGACTTTGCCGACTTTTGCCTGAACTGCCGCCTCAAATATTGCAACCGCGATTGCGTAACTCTTTGTACATCCAACCGAGTCGTACATGGTTGGAGTCAATAATGCCGTGACATACATTGCGTCGGGTCGTCGTAATCGAACAACGTTAACAAATTCTGGAATCGTGACATCAAGAGTGTGAATGCGTAGTGCGCTGTCAACAGCTGATGAACGCGCTGACGCAAGATTCGCTAAAGATCCAGTAGATAAATCATCAACGACATCAACCCGTGCACCATCTAAAAGTAGGCGGTCAACAATGTGCGAACCCAGAAAACCAGCGCCCCCGACAACCATGACTGCGCCGGGCTGCTTGGCAACGCTGCGCTGGGTCATTCACGCACTCTAAACGGCAGTTGGGTCAGGGACAAACGCATGTTCAAGCGTGGCGCCTTCAGGAATCACCCCGGTGACGCCGACGACTGTGTCAATGATCGTGGCTCGCTTTCCCACAGTTCCCATCACAATTGAATTGCGAACCAAGGCCCCCTCGTGGATCATTGCGCCAGCAAGAATCACCGAATCATGCACACTTGCTCCCGGTGCAACTACCGCCCCAGATGACACCAAGCTATGTTCAATCAACGCGGTCGGATGAACCTCAGCGCCCGGCTCAATACCAGGAGCCGACAACCTACGGCGGACGCCATCAATCATGTCGAGGTTTGCTCGGCGATACGGCTCGGGACGGCCCGTATCGATCCAATAGTCGTCGGTCGCCATGGCAAACAAACGCTCATCAGCAACAATGAGCGGGAAGATCTCTCGTTCAATCGAAACTTTGCGACCAGTTTCAATACGTTGCAAAACCGAAGGTTCAAGTACATAAGTTCCGGCGTTGATCAAATTACTTGGGGCCGTTCCGGGCGCGGGCTTTTCAACAAATCGTTCAACGCGTCCGTCAGCGTCCATTGCCACGACTCCGTAAGCCGATGGATCATCGACAGGAGTCAGGTGAATCGTTGCTTCAGCATTCTTGGCACGATGGAAAGCAATCAATGCGCTGACATCAAGGTCGGTGAGTACGTCACCGTTCACGACCACAAATGTTTCGTTGATCCCCGCGTGATCGGCAGCGAAGCGAATCGCCCCCGCAGTGTCGAGCGGTTCTGGCTCAACGGCGTAGTGCAGTCGCACACCAGCACACGTTCCGTCAGGGAACGCATCAATGAATGGCTCTGGTTTAAATCCGAGCCCAAGAACGACCTCGTCAATTCCCGCAGCCGCCAACATCCGCACCAAATTTTCAACAATGGGACGATGCCCGACGGGCAACATTGGTTTGGGAGTTGTAAATGTCAGTGGTCGCAGTCGGGTTCCAAACCCGCCGACTAACACCACCGCACGCATCAGCCAGCAGTCGTGGTCGGTCCAGCCGGCGCAACTGTTGTTGCGGCCGTGGTTGTTGAAACACTTGGCACAGTCGTAGCACCCGCAACGGTCGTCGTTGACTCGCCAGGAACCGTTGACTCACCCGGAACAGTGGCAGCACCAACAACTGTCGTCGTGGTCTGACCAGTCGAGCTTCCGTCAGCAGCACCTAGTTGCGGAAGCGACGCTGCCGAAGGTGGCAATTCAGCCTTTGTGCCCGCTGGAGCGAAGACGATTGCAAAAGCCATTCCGTCCTGCTTGATGCGAACGTCATTGAAGTTCGTGATGGAAGTCGTGTACTTGTTCGCATTATCGAACGAATCAAAGGCATAAACGACTAGCTCGCCATCAACAGACTTGCCGTCTTTGTCGGTGCACTTGGTCTTACCTTCTTCGTACACGGCCCCACCTTGATCGGCCGGGAATTCAAGCTTGGTGTCGCTGAGTTTGACTCCGTAGACATCTAGGAATACACCCAACTTGGCGTTGCGACCGGTGGCCTCCGACGAATACGGGTGCCAGTGCATCACGCCATCGTCGTGACTATGAATACCGGTGCGGCGGAAACCTTCGCTGAGCAATTGTCCAGCAGTATCTTTCTCTTCTTTGTTGCCCTGCAAATCGGGCAGCCACTGATCGCAGGCATAGAAGCCATACGACGCGTGCCAGTGATCTTCGACGGTTGGAGGAGTGTTCTGATTAGGAATCGAGGCCCGCGAATACACGATGAGGGCAGCACCGAATACGGCGATTCCCACAATCAAAGCGGGGAACAGGGTTCCACCTTGAAAACGAACTTTGCGCCCTTTGCCCTTTTGAGCGAGCCGAGCGACTTTTTTGGCTGACGATGCCTTACCCACGAGTGAGAAAGGCTACCTGCACAAACCCGTAAATGCCGGGCATGACCCTGATTATGGACCGAACTTGTGATTACCGACCTTGGCGAATGCCACTGACGACGCCACCGACTGCCGCGACGTACTGCTCAGCCACCGAAGTCGGCGAAGCCACCTGTTCCACAAACTGCCGAGCCCGCTCGCCCATCTGGCGAATTTCGTGGAAATCAGCCAACATCGTTCGTAATGCCTCAATCAGAGCCGCCGAATCGTCGGGTCGAACTGCGTGACCACATTGTGCGCCGGCAATTAAGCGGGTGACTTCAGTCCCTGGATCGATCGCGGCAACGACAGCACGACCCGCCGCCATGATCGAGTACGTCTTAGACGGCACGCTCACCTTGCCAAGGCCGCGCCTTAAAAGCACAGCATGAATATCTGCTGTTGCCAAAACTTCGGACAACCGCTCGATCGGTTGATAGTCACCAAATACGACATTGCTCAATTTCTTGGCATCAGCCTCGAGTGCTGACCGTGCTGCCCCCGAACCATTCACCACAAACGCAACGTCCGGGAATTTGCGCGCGGCATCGAGCAGCAAATTCAACGACTGCGAAAAGCCAACATTGCCGGCGTACATCACAACCGGACGATCATCGATACCAAGTTCGAGGCGATACTTCGTCATTCGGTCAAGCGGCCGAATGACTTCGGTGTCGACAAAATTTGGGATCACTACAACTTTGCTCGCTTGCCCTGGCGGCAATTTCGCAACGACGTTGTCGCGCAAATCATCGGATAACACGGTCACGATGCTTGCGAAGCGATAGGAGATTTTCTCAAGCCAACGTGAAGCCTTGATCACCGCAGCATTTGTTATTGCGCCAGTTTCAATAGCGGCATCAGGAAAAACATCTTGAATATTGAAAACTAATGGAGCTCTGCGGCCCTTCGCTATTAACCAGCCACTCAATCCAAGTGTTAGTGGCGGCGACATTGCAATGACCGCATCCACGCGATGCTGATCGCCACGAACTCGTCCAGCCCGCAAGCCAGCAAAAATTGAAATCACTGAAAAGCCAATAAATCCAAGGGCTCGACGCCACAAGTTTTTCTTATCGTCACCAGCAAATGGATTGAGACGCGTTACAGATCCCCATGTCGTCAACGTCGTTCGGGTGCGCCAAGTTGTCTGAGTCCACTCGCTTTCAACACGATGCTCGCGATACCAAGGCAATGCGGTCACTACATGTAATTCATGACCCAACTTGGCAAGTTCGTGAACAATTCTTGTCATCACAACGCCCGTTGGCGCAGTGTCTGGTTCAAAGTGAGGACATAACACTATGAATTTCATTCGTCGTCCAACTTGCTGCGCTTCATTCATGACAAAGCCAATCGGTATGCCGCTGCAAGCGCCCGACCAGACGCTTCAGCCGTGAAATTCTCTAACCGTCGCGTCGATGCCTCAAGGTATTGAGCACGCCTTGATTCAACGAGGTCAAGCGCCCCTGCCCATGCATCAATGTTTAACGGCAACACCAGGCCGGCATCACCAACGACTTCGGGCAGACACGTTCGATCACTGCAAATCACTGGAGTCTTGAGCGCCATCGCCTCAATGACTGGTGCGCCAAAACCCTCATATTCGCTAGGGAAAACGAGGGCTATCGACATTTTGATCAATCCATCGCGATCGGCTTTGCTCACTCGACCCAACTTCTTGACACAAGTTGTAAATTCTGCCGAACTAGCACGCTGACTGACTGCCGCTTCTGCCGCACCGGTAGCTCCAATGAGAACCAGATGCACACCTTGAGCCTTCCAAGATTTTTCCATGACATCAAGCAAGAACAAGTGGCCCTTATGGGGATGAGTCATCGCCGGCAACAAGACAATCGGTGCGTCACCAAGCGAGTACTTAGATCGCAATTCAGCTTCGCTTGTTGCGTTAATTCCAAGGGAGCTTTCGATCCCGTGTTGTACAACGACGATCCGATCAGGATCGATGCCATACGCATCAACCACAGTTTGTTTGACGAATTGCGTTGGGACTGCCACTACATCGGCACGTCGAGCCGATCGAGGCATCACAGTTTTGAGATAGGCAAGTTTGTGTGATCGCACATACTGCGGAAACTCTCGATATTGCAGATCGTGAATCGTCAAAACAGTCGGACTTCGATGACGAGATGGAATCGTGCCTCCGCCGTGATGCACTAAGGCTGCACCTTCAGATTGTGCGTACAACCATGTTGACTCAGCTAACACTCGGCGGGGCCGCGAACGTCCATCGTGATCAGACTCAATAATTCGGTGGATCTCGGCAACTTCGGGATGCGCAGAAATGAATCCTTTTGAAGCACATACCGTGATTTCAAATTCTGATTGCGAAATTCCTAAAAGTTGGCGGACCAAATAATCTTCGCTGCCCCCAACTGCCCCAGGAACACACCACATCAGATTGACGGTGACAGCCACTTTTCCCGGTGATGTGTTCAACCGATGACCTCACGGTACGCAGCAACTGTCAATCGCGCAGTTTCAGACCACTGCCGCCGGGCGGCTTGGCGCAGACCCCAAATTGACAACTCCTGGCGCCGAGAAAGTACTTCATCAATGCCGCGCGCAATATCTTCAACATCAAACGGATCAACTAAAACAGCGGCTCCGCCCGCCACTTCTTCTGTTGAGGTTCCGAGACTCGTCACTACTGGCGTTCCATACGACATTGCCTCAAGAACCGGCATACCGAATCCTTCGCGTTCACTCGGATAACAAAATGCTGCGGCGCTCGAATACAAAGCCGGTAAATCAGAGTCGGCAACAAATCCGATGAAATGAACCGAATTTGTCGGACTCACGCCAGTTTCACCCCAGCCTTGCGAACCTGCCACAACTAGTGGAAGCGCACACTTTGCCACGGCCATCGCATCAACGAGGCGGCGCAAATTTTTCCGCGGTTCAACAGTGCCCACAAAAAGCAAGTACTCAGTTGGCAACGAATACTTGGCACGAACAGCGGCGATATCGGCATCTGTAACTGGTTGAGATTCGACTCCTAGGGGAACCATCCGTAAACGATCGGCGTTGATACCGGCTCGCTCGGCATCAAGCATTGTCACCGTCGAAGGACACAAAACAATTTCGGCTCGACGTCGAATTTCAACCAAACTGCGTTCAAAGATTCGCACTCCATGTCGCGTGAAGTGGTCGGGACGATGTCGCCAGGCCACGTCATGCAACGTCACTACTAATGGCGCTTTCGACGGCGCCGGAATCAAACCAGTGCAATGCAACACGTCAACAGGACCCGTCGCTCGCTCAATGTGCGGCCAACCGAAACGCAACCAAGTTTCGTATAGCAACGGTCTACGCAAGGGCAATGAATGAACGGGGATCGGAGGCACGAATGACGGCTCAGGTGGCCGACGATGCGTACCAGCGACACCGACCAACTCAACTCCTTGGATATCTCCAAGTGCAACAGCAGCACGAATAGCGGCGGACGCCGTCCCTCCAGGTACGCGATGCCAACACTGTTCAAATGTGTAGGCCACGCGAATAGGTGCTTGCACCCCTCTATCTTGCCCGATTTCAGTTGGTTCCACGCACCACTTCACGGTCATAATTGACAGATGTCAATTCATATCCTCGGAATATTCGGAAGCTTGCGTCAAGAATCATCAAATCAAGGACTGGTGAAATTGGCCCAGAAATTGGCACCGACTGCTGTCACATTCACTCTCTACGACAAGATCGGATTACTGCCGTTCTATAACGAGGATCTTGAAGATTCATCGCACACTCCAACAAGCGTCATCGAATGGCGCAACTTAGTTACATCGGCTGATGCACTCTTCATCGCTGCCCCTGAATACAACTTCGGACCATCAGCGGTTCTGAAGAATGCAATCGACTGGGCCACTCGACCGATGGGCCAACATGCGTTATCCAGAAAAGTCATCAGTCTGATTAGTTCGTCAGGCGGCACTGGTGGCGCCCACATGATTGAACAACTTGGCGGAATCTTGGGCTTACTTGGCAACACCGTGATCTCCGAACCCAATGGGCAGATCCCGAAAGGCGCCGATCGAATTTCGGCCAATGGTTCAACATCAGACCCTGCAGTTGAAGCCTTAGTCGGCGCTCGAGTTCAAGCGCTCATTGAAACCGTAGAAAGCTTAAGAAAATGACAGGTCGTCGCTAACTGCGAAGGCAGTCTCTGGAACATTCTCCACGCGCCATAATGCTTCACCAGATGCATTCGTTGACGACCAGGTCGCGTCAACTCCCGAGCGCAACTCCACCTCATCGGGACCGACTATTTCCCAGATCACCGCGGCATTCGGTCCGTGCCAACGCACCGCAAATGAGACTCGGTGATTGAGTCCAACGGCAATGCCATGAACTTCAAACTGAACGCCCAAGCGCTCGGCCTTGATGCCATCAGGAAGCAATGTGATCACTCCGTCATCGGACATCACTGCAAATTCGTTCTCTATTTCGTTGACTATCAAATTCACATTCGAGCCAGCCGAATAAGTATTTAACATGTTCATCAAAGTTGATTTTTTTGATCCAACAATTTTGACGACAACTTTTCTTAAGTCATCTAAGGCTCTCTCTTGAGCCATACCGAGCAAATATGCCGCAGCTTTGAAACCCGTCAGCGCATCTGCTTGGGCAATTCGTCGGCGTTTGGTGGCCCGAGAAATTGTCTCGACCGCTCCAGACAGTTCGACTAAATCTGTCTCTTTCAATTCCATTCGCTTCAGCTCACGCTCTTCTAGCAACCAACGCACGGCCGCATCTGGAGCATCGCTGAATACGGCAGGATTCAAAGCTATTTCGGCACGTTCAACCACGATCAATTCGTCGACCCGTTGACTATCACGGAGATCAGAAATGGTAAATCGCGAAGCTCGCTCACTCAATGAAACCCACCCGCGAGCAACCGCTGCCCAATCAGCAAAGTCGGATGTATTTAATTGAGCAGGGTTTAATCCAGATGTCGATCCAGAAATCAACAATGCTGCGCGCACCGTCGTGCGATGGCCAACTGGTATCACGGTTGGTTCACGAGGTATGTCCAGACCGGGTGCTGGCCATTCTCCGGCCGATGAGCGAACAGCAACTGGCCGCGAGACAAGTAAGTCTTGGCGATCGATGGCAATAGCGATTGCCATCGGGGAATCATTTTCGAACTCCATCATGAGTGCAGAACTTCCCAAACGGCCCGTCGCAACCCACACCCGCTGAATGACATCTCCACCCGGAATTCGTACTCGCGTTTCAAGAACTGGCGCACCATCAATCGACCGTTGACGCACTGCCACTTCATCTCCAGGAATATGCCAACGATCATCGGCCGCCACATACCATTTCACGCCTTCAGCGTCGTCCCACGGGTAGACATCACCAGCAGGGGTCACAGTTGCACGCCATGGTTGGCCAAGAATGCCGACCGTTCGCCCGAGAAGCGTTACAACTTTTGGTATCTCTTTTGAAACCTCATTTGTGCCTGACTTAACCAATTTCACTTCTCCGTCGTCTTCGCATCAGTTGCGCAACTGCATCTGCTGCACTTCGTCCTTCATGGCACACCGCCACCACTTGTTCAGTGATTGGCATTTCGACGCAATAACGCCGAGCCAAGTCAAGCACAGCCGGCGAACTCTTGACACCTTCGGCGACCATGGTCATCGACTCCAAAATGTCGTCGATTGATTCGCCCTCACCAAGTCGCCGTCCCACCGTGTTGTTACGACTTTGTGTTGAGGCACATGTTGCAATTAAGTCACCCATTCCTGCCATACCCGCGAAGGTGTACCCCTCTCCGCCCATCGCCATACCCAAGCGCGACATTTCAGCTAGCCCTCGTGTCATCAGCGTTGCTCTGGTGTTGTCACCGAATCCCATACCTGCAGCCATTCCCGACGCAATCGCAATGACGTTCTTGACGACCCCCGCCACTTCACAACCAACGATGTCGGGGTTGGTGTACACCCGCAATGTGGGGCGGGTGAATATTTTTTGTAATTCATCAGCGATCACTTTGTCGTTGATCGCCACAACCGCAGCTGCCGGTTGTCCCTCCATAATTTCTTGAGCCAAGTTCGGTCCAGTGAGAACCGCAACAGGATGACCTGGCATCTCGTCGGCAACGACTTCGCTCATCCGCTTCAATGAACTTCGTTCTAAACCCTTAGACAAGCTCACAATGGGCGCCAACGGACGAATAAAGCAGGCGACCTCAGCGACCACTGCACGGAAACCGTGTGAGGGCACCGCCATCACGACCACGTCGGCATCACTGACTGCCTGTCCCAAATCAGATGTGAACTCGAGCGTCTCAGGCAGGGAGAAATCGCTGAGATAATCCGGGTTGCGGCGACTCCGAGTCATGGCATCAGCAAGTTCAGAACGTCTGGCCCACAAAATGGTTGACGTGTTCGCCGCTGCCAGGCAAGCAACAGTTGTTCCCCATGATCCTGCCCCAATGACCGCAACACGTATTGATGGGTGGTTCACTGCACTGACCATGATCCGAGCGTATACGGCGCAGAACGACTGTGAGTCGTCCCCAAGTTCAACCAAGGTCATAGGCTCGTATTCGTGGCCCCTCATGTTGCACTCATTGTCCCAGTACGTGGCTTTGATGATGCGAAAAGTCGATTGAGTTCAGTCTTGAATCCATCACAGCGACGAGCCCTCGCACAAAACTGCGCCCGAGGTGTGTTGACTCGTAGCGCTTCGTGTTCACGTTTTGTCGTGTGCGACGATGACGACGTTGCTCAATGGGCATTGTCATGTGATGCCACCCCAATTCGTGTTACTGCTCGGGGCCTCAACGATTCACTCACCCAATCAATCCCCCTCATCAGTAACCACTCACCTATTGACCTATTTCTCGTCAGCCATGCCGATCTCCCGTTATCTGCACCGCTTGATCGACTGATTGAGAGTTTGCAAACTCATGATCATGAAACGTCAATCATCATCTGTCCCGATCGACACCACGATGGCACCAACGTTCTAGGAATTCCGGCATCGCTCATCGGTGGTTGGAAGTTTCAATACGGGCAAGGTTCATTCGCTCAGCACTTGCACCAGGCCAAGGCCTCTCATCTGCCGATTCGTGTCATTGATGATCCTCAACTCGGGCTTGATCTTGACACTGCCGACGATCTGCGACATCTCGACCTCATCGACATCTTGCCAACTCTGATTCCTGATTGGACGAACCCATGACTCAAAGCAATGAACCAGGGCAACCAGTTCCCGTGGTCAATTCCAAGATCGCAAGTGTTGACCTTGACACACCCAAAGTTGCGCTGGCAATCGGTGCCCACCCCGACGATATTGAATTCGGTTGCGGTGGAACACTCGCCAAGTGGGCGCAAGCTGGTTGCCTCGTCCATCACTTGGTCCTGACCGATGGATCGAAAGGCACCTGGAATGCGCAGGCCGATATCACCCGTTTGATTGCCCAACGTGAAATCGAACAACGCGAGGCTGCTCGTCGACTGGGCGCGCAAGGCGAAGTTGTCTTCATGCACCAAGTTGACGGAGATCTCACTGACACTCGTGAACTTCGTGGTGAGATCGCTCGCCAAATTCGTCGACTTCAACCTCAAGTAGTACTCGGTCATGATCCGTGGAAGCGTTACCGCCTTCACCCCGATCATCGTCACGCGGGATTTCTCACCTGCGACGCCATCGTCGCCGCTCGTGATCCGCACTTCTTCAAAGAACACGGCATTGCTCATCACCGCCCCAAACATTTATTGCTCTGGGAGGCTGACGAACCCGATCATGGTGAAGACATTGGAAGTTTTATTGGTCAGAAAATTTCTGCACTGCTTGCTCATGAATCACAATTTGAAAGCACCATGAAGGCAGTTGACCAAGAGGCTCTCGAGAAATTCTCGCAGAGGATGCGTCAGCGAATGATTGAGCTTGGGCAACGTATTGATCGTCCCGCTGGCGAGATCTTCAAGAAAATCTCCGACCTATAGCCCAACCTGCGGTCAGGTTTTTCGAGTCGGCGCTCCAGCAAACGCTTGAGCGATGCGCATCCATGTGGTTGCCGAATCGCCCGACACCATTAATTGCGAATCGTGCAAGGCTCGCCGTTGCGTCACCACCAAGCAAAAATCTAAGGCATCACCAAGAACTCGTTGTTCAGAAGATTCATCTCCCCAAGTCCATTTCTCTCCGTCAGGCGCCGTGAGTTCAACTCGGATTGACCGACTGTCCTCAGGCAATTGATTGATCATCAAACTGAATGCTCGTGCCCCCACCCCGATATGGGCGACGTGTTTCAACCGAGCAGAGGGTGTGCGTAGCACCCCGACTGCTTGGGCGATGTCTTCGCCATGGGCCCAGCACTCCATCAACCTTGCGGTCAAAAATGACTTCACTGCCATTGATGGCCCGTACCAAGGGACTCTGGCCGTTGGGTCAACTTTCTGTGCGGCATCAATCAGTGCCAATCGTGAAAGTCGCCAAGCTAGAAAAAGTTCGGCCCCCGAAACCCGTCGGCCTAACTCAACAGACAAGTCCCGCGGAGCCGACGAAATGATGAGTCGGCGATCAACCGCAAAAGCGTCGGGATCATTCATCGCTAAGGCGGCTCGTTCATCAAAGAATTGCAGGTGGCTGATTTGGTCAGCGATTGCCCAACCCGCAGAGTCAGTTGCCAACTTCCAGGTTTCCTCAGCTAGATCGGCAACGACATCTTCGAGCGAGTCTTGCTCAGCTTCGAGATCGGCGATCATCATGTTCAGTGTCATGAATTGATGGTGACAGATCGGGCAGGGTCACCAACGATTCAAACTCATTCCAACCAAGAACGTGCCGGAAAAAAGAATTGAGCGGGGGTTGCCCCCCGCTCAATCAGATCCAGTCCCGAAAAAATCGGGATGAAATCACTTCTTCTTAGCTGCTGCCTTTTTGCGGGCCGGAGCACGCTTAGCTGCTGCCTTTTTGCGGGCGGGAGCCTTCTTTGCTGCTGCCTTCTTGCGGGCGGGAGCCTTCTTTGCTGCTGCCTTCTTCTTGGCCGGAGCCTTCTTGGCAACCTTCTTAGCTGCTGCTTTCTTCTTGGCGGGAGCCTTCTTGGCCGGAGCCTTCTTTGCTGCTG
>JBAXIP010000001.1:0-58109 GCA_037138315.1 Actinomycetes bacterium | reverse complement strand
GGTTCGGTTGATTGACAACTCTGGATCTTGACGAAAGGTCTTGTATTCATCGGCTTGTAGCCGAGTAAACGAATACGAGATTGGTGTTGAGGCATCGGCAACTGCGGCGGCATCACGTGGAACCATGATCACTTCGGGCTGTTGAAAGGATGCCGGCAGTATTTCGGCCCATCCCACCGGAAGTTGATCGTCTCCCTCGGTGACTCCGTCAATTCTGAGGCGAACTGTATTTCCTGGTTGAGCGAGTTCAATCGTTGTGACTGACGCGCTCGGGTCAATAACATGATTGGCCCATGGTGAGCCATTAACACTGACCGACATCGAGACGATCTGACGTTGTTCGGTCGAGAATTGAGCGGGGACCAGTTCAAGGTGATCAATTTCGGGAGAGCTAAGATTACTTGTATACGTCAAGACCTGCCCAATCGGATTAATGCCCCAACCGACCGACCACGAAGTATCAACATTTCCATCGTTGGCGTTCGCCGGGCGATACTCGGGTAAGTACGACAGCAGTGCGCCATAAGCCGTAGCTGACATGGTGATTCCAGAGTTATTTTCGGCAATTGATTGCGTCTCAATGTGATCTGCTGCCAATGGAAAGACCGGCAATCGATTATCAAACGCGTCAAATGAATCAAGGACGGGGCCGACTCCTTCGGTTGCTCCCCATACTTCTTGCGAACCGCGCCATTGGTGGGCGCGTTTGCGATTGCTGTCGGTCACAATGACTTCAGGGGCACTTGCCACGGCCTCTGTCAATGCAACGGAATCAAGTGCAGCCGATGCCAGAACCGTACTCTTACCATCAATCAGACCTGCTCGAGCAAGATCAACGAGTCCCGTACCATCTGCAGAAACGACAACGGGGTTCTGAGTGATTCGGGCGCCTGCTGAAGAATGACTCACTGCATAGAGTGAAATTTCGGGCAATGCAGTCGCGGGGTAGTCGAGCAGATCATTGGTTTCATATTCTTCAGCCAGATTGATAGATGGTGTTCCAAAGTCGGCAATGGGCGTGAGACCTGGAGCTGAAGCAACGAGAGAAGCCGATCGCTCTGGTCGATGTATGCCAAATCGCTCGTATTGATACGAATTAACCACCATGATGGTGTCAGCGCCAAGTAAACGGGCAATGGGGGCAATGCTGTTGGCATCGGCTGTTCCATTTTGAAATGAGTCATCGAGGGCATACAGCAAATCCATAAAAGGAGCGCTTCCTAATGGCAGCCAATCTCGAGTGATCAAAGGCTTCTTGGTAATGCCAGGGAGAATCGGATCGACGGGGTAGCCCCAGCGATAGGCCGCCGATTCAATACCAGGAAGAATCAAAACTGAGCCGGTATGTCCAGCATCGAAACGTTGATCGAGCAATGTGGCGGCTTGGGTCCACGCAGTTGGCAATTTCTCGGGACGTGATATCGCTGGATCGATGTAGCGACCACCGAAGAGTGCGGGCACATTGAGGCAAACGAGCAGGAGTGTGAAAGGCAAAACCGCGTGAGTGAGGCGAGGCGAACGTTGCGCAAGAAGGGTCATTGCTCGATGTGCGAATATCGCTAATCCAATGGCAAGGGCCAACGCAATCAACGGGACTGCACGAGATGATGACCGCAGCGCCAAACTTATGGCGCTCTTAGGATGATGAGAAAAGTACGACCATAAAGGTGACGGCGAATCTGCTGGATATGCGCCGACCGACAGCACGACTCCAATGAGAAGCATCAAACTCAGTGGACGTTTGAGTTTGTGATGGCACAGAAGGCCAACGCAACTAGCGATGACTAAAACAACTCCGATAACAATGATCAACAGATTGTTTTGGTAGGGCGTTGACGCCGAAGTGAGCGCAGTGATTTTGTTGCGGTCGTAAAAAAGCCAATACCCAAGGCCACGTAGTGCTTCGGTAGCAGTGGAAGTTGCCGACGTTGATTGAAGGGCCTCGCTATACGAGAGCACTGGTGCTCCGTATTTGCCTTGCACCGACAAGCCGGATGCCCACCAAGCACTCATCACTGCTGAAATGAGACCGAGCAGACCTGTCAGTGACAATGCTCGCTTCCACGAAATTTGGCGAGTGCTCCACGCGTCAATCAGCCAGATGACCGGTGCTGGGGCAATCATGAGAAGTGCGGTGGCGTTCAGTCCTCCCGACGACATGATGATCAATCCGAAAATTGCAAAGTACTTCAGCTTGGGTTCATGAATGATTTTAAGAGTCAGGCCAACGATCCAAGGAAGAAGCGCCCACGGTAAAAGCAAAGCCGATGTGCGCGAAATATATGGCAGTACATATGGAGATAGTTGATAGGCAACTCCAGCGATGAAGTATGACTTTGCGGGCAGTTCAAGCAACTTCGTGAGCCATCGTGCGCCGAGGCCAGCGATGATAAGAAGGGATCCGAGCCACAATCGATGGGCGATCCAGTCGGGAATATTCAGCCAATCAAAAAAGGCGAACCATGGACCGGTCGGCCATAGGTATCCAACATTTTGGTGGGGGACCCATCCACCGAGCTGGCGGTTATCCCACGTCCAGGCGGCATCACTGAGTAATCGGCCCGGATTGAGATATAGGTACAACTTGGTGTCGGCTGGCAATTTGCCTGGGGCGGACAGCAGTAACGGAAGATAAGCGAGCAGAGCAATGATGCAGACGTCGTAACGACGACGCAGCCATTGAGTCACGGAATCGCCCCGTATGCGCCGTACAGGGCCGTGAGGGTCGTTAGGCCACACAGGGAGAATCCAACGATATAAGGCCACCATTCTTTGCGTTTTGGATGATCAAGCCAAACCGCTGCCGCGATGAAGAGCGGAAATGCGGTAAACAGAAAGCGCGGTCGAGCAGTGACGGTCGAAGGCAACAACATCAACGCGATAACAATCAGGCTGTAGGCGAGAGCTGGTAATGGTATGCGATGTCTCTTCCAGACCAACCACAACAAAAAGAGTGTCACAACAAACGAGGCGGCGGTAATCAGGTCGGTGGGAGACGTGAGCGGCTGAGTAAATGCCTCGAGAGTTCGTCGAATAGCTGTCAAGCCGAAACTTGCCCCTTCTTTCCAAGCTTCGCCTTGGACTCTGAACCACACCCCAGATTCATGAGCATGGTGGTTGATCCATAACTGGTAGCCGACGAAACCAATGGGTGACAACAGCGGTGCGATGAATGGGCGAAGGGATTTCGTTTGTCGCCAAGCTAAATAAGCCGCTACCGCGCAGGCCGCGATGACCGCAATTCCATTAGGTCTAGTGGCCGTCGCAAGCATTGCAACTACGCCGGCGAAAAGCCATTTTTCTTTTTGCAACAAATACAAACACGCAGCTGCGAGAAAAAGTAATAATGCTTCGCTGTAGGCAAATGACAACACGAAACTTCCGGGAAATAACGCGCATAAAATCATTGCTCGCTTAGCGACGGAAACTCCAAACCATGAACGCGCAAGTAGTCCGATGATGAGTATGAAGCCAGCGCCAAGAACAAAGTTCAGAACTAATGCTGCCAAGGTGTCGCCACCAGGAAGGACGGCATTGACGACCCGCACAAGGTGCGGGTACGCGGGAAAGAAGGCCAGCCGCGCTTGGGTGTCATCGTACGTGATGTGTTGCGGAACAAAAGTTGGATAGCCGTAGCGAACGATGCGCATGTACCACAGACCATCCCAGGACGTCAGAACATCGATGATCATTGAACCAGCAGATTTAGGGAGTGGACCTGACCGGGCGTGTGGGTCAACTTTGCCAATGAAGCCCCAGAAAAGATGCTCTTTGATTCTGTTTTCGTCGGCTCGAAGTTCGGCTGCGACGATGGCTGCACCAATCATGATTGCGAAACGTGAAAACAGATACGCCAAACCTGCCTGTTTGAGCACCGTTCGCCACAGACTTGAATCGTCTTGGTTGACCTTTGATGGTGTGGAGTTGCTCGCGGTGTCAGACATAGGCATGCGTACAAAAGCGCACATCACGACGCTAACACGGGTCGCTTCGGCGCTTGGGTTATCAGGACTAGTAGTGGCATGACGTGAGTCGGCAGAATGTCTACATGAGCCCTGCCCAGTCACCAACACCAGTCATCATCCTTGAGCGGCCAATCCATGGAGTGATAGTGATTCGGTTGAACCGCCCGGAGCGACTCAATGCCATGACGACCGAACTTGTTGAGGGACTGCATCAGGTGCTTGATCGCATTGCGATTGACGGCGATTGCCGAGTCGTCATTTTGACGGGAGCGGGTCGGGGTTTTTGTGCTGGACTTGATCTGACTGGATACGGAGATGCGCCAAATACCGAAGATTTTGGCGCTGTGCAGAGGTCATTTGCCGTACAAAAACACATTGCTGGTTTGATGTCGCATATGCGTTCGATTCCGCAGCCGATTATTGCTGCAGTCAATGGAGCAGCAGCTGGCGGAGGGTTGGCGCTAGTGCTGGGCAGTGACATTCGAATCGGAGCCGAATCATCAAAGTTCAACGTGGCATTCATTCGCGTTGGTTTCTCGGCTTGCGATATCGGGACGTCTTGGCTATTGCCGCGCATCGTTGGAGTCGCTCGAGCGCAAGAGATGATGTTGACCGGACGAGTGATTGATTCTGCTGAGGCGTATCGCATTGGCCTACTTGTTGATCGCGTTACCGATAGTGATCTCGAAAAAGTCGCGATCGCCAAGGCCGAACAGATCATGCTCAATACTCCGTTTGGTGTTGCGCTCACCAAAGAAGCGATGTGGACGGCTCTCGAGATACCGGCAATGCAATCAGCTATAGATTTAGAGAATCGTCAACAAATAATGGTAAGTCGTTCAGACGATGCCCGCGAGGCGATGATGGCCTTTATGGAAAAGCGACCACCAAATTTTCAGAACAAGTAAATCTGGAGGACCGAATTTGTAACGCCTTATTTGACGTGCACTGAAACGGGTGCTTCGCCGCCAGTGAGCGGATGGTGACAAGCCACGAAGTGAGCGGGCTCGATTTCGCGCAATGTCGGTTCTTCGCTGCGGCAACGATCTGATGCATTGGGGCAACGTGGGTTGAAGCGACAACCAGCAGGTGGCGAAACCGGCGATGGCGGTTCGCCGTCGACTACGACCTTTTTGACCGCAACGGTAGGGTCGGGTACTGGAATCGATGACAGCAAGACATCGGTATAGGGGTGGGCAGGGTTGCGATAGAGATCGTCGCTGCTGGAGACTTCGCAAATCTTTCCGAGGTACATCACGGCAATGCGATCACTAATGTTTTTGACGACAGCCAAGTCATGAGCAATGAATACAAGCGTCAACTCGAATTGCTTTTTCAGGTCTTCGAGAAGGTTGACCACCTGAGCCTGCACGCTGACGTCTAGGGCCGATACTGGCTCGTCACAAATAATCATTTGTGGATTGAGCACTAGTGAGCGCGCTATGGAGATGCGCTGACATTGACCACCAGAGAATTGGTGGGGCTTACTTTCGGCGGCGCGTTGTGGATCAATGCCAACGTGTTCAAGAATCTTGTCGACCGCCGCAAGCTGCTCGGCATTCGTGCCACGCTTCCAGATTGACAGAGGTTCAAGCACAATGTCGCGAACGTTCCGGCGAGGGTTGAGCGATGAAATCGGATCTTGAAAGATCATTTGAATTTTGGTGCGAGCTTCACGCATCGCTTCACCTGACAATGAGGTGAGTTCGGTGCCATCAAACATGATCGAGCCAGATGTCGGGCTCGGAAGCTGCATAATGGAGCGGCCAGTAGTGCTCTTACCGCAGCCTGATTCGCCCACAATGCCGAGAGTCTCGCCTTTAAGAACGTCGAAGGAGATTCCACTCACTGCGTTGACCTTGAGGCCGGTACGGCCAATAGGGAATTCAACAACGAGGTCTTCAACTCGTAAGAGAACGTTTTTGTCATCGCGAAGATGAGCTTTACCTGTGCCAGCCATTAGCTCGATCCTCCAGACACAACAACTTCGCCCTTGCGGGTTAATTCGACGCGGCGTTCTAAGTATTCAGGTGAACCGACTGGGTAGAAACAGCGATACGTGTGATCGGGTGAATCGGCTTGCTGAAGTTCTGGTTCTTCGTTCAGGCACAAATCGCGGACATACGCGCAACGAGGGGCAAAACGACAACCCTTTGGTGGGTGAACAATGTCTGGTGGACGACCAGGAATGGTTGAGAGGCGTGAGTGCGAAGGTTGATCAAGACGCGGGATGCTGCTGAGCAATGCTTCGGTGTACGGCATTTTGGTATTGGCAAACAATGTCTTGGTGGGTGCCTTCTCGACGACTTTGCCGCCGTACATCACGGCGATCTCATCGGTGTAGCCAGCAACAACACCAAGGTTGTGCGTCACGAGTAATAGCGACATGTTGCGATCTCGTTTTTGCTCACTCAATAATTCGAGAATCTGCGCTTGCACCGTGACGTCAAGTGCAGTTGTGGGTTCATCGGCAAACAACATGTTGGGACCACACGCCATGGCAATCGCGATCATGACTCGTTGGCGCATTCCGCCCGAGAGTTCGTGCGGGTATTGGTTTAAGCGACGTGCTGGTTCAGGAATTCGAACATCGTGCATCAGTCTTTCGGCGACTGCCATGGCTTCAGAAGATGACATACTCAAGTTTTTGCGGAGAGATTCGGTGATCTGTTTGCCGATTTTCATCACTGGGTTAAGTGACGTCATGGGGTCTTGAAAGATCATCGCCATCTCTCGGCCCCAAATGCTTTGCATTTCTTTATCGGAGCTGTTGCCGATTTCTTGACCTCGATAGCGCACTGATCCTTCGCGGATCACACCATTGCGAGGCAATAGTCCCATGATCGAACGCGACAAAACGGTTTTACCCGAACCAGATTCGCCGACAACTCCAAGAGATTGTCCGCGACGAATTTGAATTGATACTCCATCGACTGCTCGCGCAATACCGCGAGGTGTTTTGAAGTGGGTCTTCACATCAATCGTCTCAATAAGCGGCTCGTGTTCAGAGCGGACCAAATCTATTTGGCTCATAGCGTGGTCTCTTTGACATCGAAGTAAGTGCGTAAACGATCACCAGCGAAGTTCAATGACAACACGGTTAAAAACAACATCAAGATGGGGAAGAACGCGATCCATGGAGCGTTCTGTAGGGTCTTTGAAGCATCTGATCCAAGTTGGATGAGTCCGCCCCAAGTGATGCCTTTTTGCACCGAGAAACCGAGGAAAGCTAACCCGCCTTCGGCGACGACAGCGACGGCCATACCAAGTAACGCCAGCGACGACATCGGGATGGCCACGTTGGGAAGGATCTCTTTGATGATGATGCGACGATTGGTCGCACCGATCTGTCGCGCTGCTAAAACAAACTCGCGATCGGCATATTGCAAAGTGGCAGCACGGGCAAGTCGTCCGACCGGAGCAATGGCGAGCAAACCGAGAACCAATGAAACCGTTAACAAGTTTCGGTCAATGAGTGAGGTGAGCAAGATTGCTAGCACCAGTGAAGGGAAAGACAAAAGAACAATGAACCCGAATGAACTAACGCGGTCAATCCAGCCTTTGTAGTAACCAGAGATCACGCCAAGTGTTCCACCGATGAGGAATCCGGCAGTGATTGCCGTAAAACCGACCGTGAGTGAAATTCGCGCACCAAACATCGAACGGGAAAATACATCGCGAGCATCTTTATCGGTGCCAAACCAATGGCTCCATGATGGGGCATATGGAGGACGTCCTTGGGCTGAATTAATGAAGTTGGCAGTAGGGCTCTTGAGCGGCAAAACCGGGGCAAAAATCGCGATGAAGGCCATGAGTCCGACCCAAATCACGCATAACCAAAAACCAAAGCCAAGTTTTTTGCGCACAATTGCGTCTTCGGGCGCGGGTGTCACAGAAGTAGTAGTCATCGACGGACTCTCGGATCGATCAGGGTGTAGGCAAAGTCAACTAATAAGTTGATGACAACAAAGGCCGAAGCGACAATCATGACAATCGCTAGAACAACGGGGAAGTCATTGCGGAAAATTGATTCAACAAGTGTTGAGCCGATACCCGGAATTCGGAATACCGTTTCGGCAACGATTGATCCACCAATCAGTGCGCCGGTATTGAGCCCGACCACAGTGATGAATGAAAAGAGCGATGGTCGAAGCGCATGGACAAAAAGGATGCGAGTTTTGGACAATCCTTTGGTGCGGGCCAAGAGGATGAAGTCTTGTTGCAACGTCGTAATGAGATCGGTGCGCAAAAGTCGCTGATACACAGCGGCAACAGGAAGACCGATAGTGAGGGCGGGGAGAAGTAATTGGAACAAGCGACTATGGAGCGGATCATCAGCCACGTAAGTAATTGGGGTCCAGCCAAGTTTGAGACTGAAGACAAACTTCAAGATCACGGCAATTGCGAAGTTGGGCATCGCGACTAAGAAAAAAGCGTTGATCGTTGAAATACGATCGCTGATTTTTCCGGCTCGTGCAGCTGCGATAATCGCCCAAGGTATTGAAACCAAGATGGCGAACATTTGGGCGAGAAAAACCAGGGAAATAGTTCGTGGGAGGCGTTCACTAATGACGCCTGAAACTGGGGGTTGACCAGTGGAACTGAAAGTGACGCCAAAATCTCCCCGAACAAAATGCGACAACCAAATGAAGTAACGCACTGGCAGGGCTCGATCGAGATTGAATTCTTTCTTGGCCAAGGCGATCATTTTGATGCTGTCGGGATTATTTACATCGCCGGCAACGGGTCCAAGAATATTGAACAAAGGGTCGCCCAAAATATTCAACGCTCCGAACGTGAGCATGCTCACTGCCAGGAGAAGAAGAATAGCTAAGGCGACCCTTTGAACGTAATAACGCATGAAACTAATTGACTCTTTCTAAGGTCGAATTAATGACTCAGCTGGAAAGCCAAGTTGACTGGAAGAACATACGACCGTTGATTGAGCACACGAGGGCATTGCCATCGGGTGACTTGCGATCACAATTTCCGTGAACCTTGTCGGTGCTGACGATAGCCCACGACGAGTGAGTCATGAAAACGTAGGCGTAAGAATCGTGGAGGTTCTGGACCAATTTCTGGATCGAACCAACGCGCTCCTCTGGCGATGCCGGATTAGCGATCTCCTTGATCAAAGCATCACGAGCATCATCGCAATAGCGCGGCCAGTTGAGTGAAATACCACCAATGTTGCGGCACTCGAGCCAGACACGGTCGTCACCGGGGTTTTCGGCACCAAATTGACGCCAGCCCACCACGTTGTAGATACCAAGCGCAGCTTCTTGAATGTTGTCGGCCTGTGACTTCTCATCGAATGTCACATTGAACGAAGCTTTCCAGTTCTCGTTGTAGAAGTCGGCGATACGAGTTGCCAAGACCGAGGGGCCAGACCACTGGTATTCCATGTTGACTTTTCCATCGGTGCACTGTGCCACGCCGGCATCGTCAACTGGATTCTCGCCGCAGTATTCAGCGACAAGGGCAGCAGCGCCTGCAGGATCATTTCCTTCTTGCGTAACGTCGGCGTTGAAGTACGGGCTGTCGGGCGTGAACATCTGATCAGCCATGCGGCCTTCACCAGAGTTGAACAAGTCGTAGTAGCCCTGACGATCAGTTGCGAGTGCCAATGCTTTGCGGACGCGAACGTCATCAAATGGAGCCTTGGCGGTGTTGATCATTAAGAAGTACTCTTCGCCGTTGTCGTCAATACTCGTGGTGAGCGTCGGGTCATCGCGGTATGTCTGGAACTGATTGGTGTCAGTGGTGTGCAGGATGTCCAGTTGGTCATTTTGAATCATCTCGGTACGAGTATCGGGATCGGTCACTGGGTAGAACTCGACGGCGTCAAGATAGGTCGGTCCGATGATGTCGGTACCCCACCAGTTGTCGTTACGGACAAACTTGGTGACCGAGTCTTCAGTTCGGCTATCAAACTTGAACGGTCCAGTTCCGACTGGCTGCTGTTCCAGTGTCGGGTCAGCAACGAGTGCATCAAGCCAAACCGGTGAAGCGATGTATCCCAATTGAGCGGTCAATGCTGTCGGGAAGAATTGGTTCGCCTCAAGCGGGTGGAACTCCATTGTCAGATCATCAATCTTCACAACGGCGCCGGTCTCGGGGTAGTACGGGCGTACTGCCAATCCGACGAGCGGGTCGGCGCGAGTAATTTCGAACTGCTTGATGACTGCGTCAGTGGTGAGAGGCGTTCCATCGTGGAAGACCACGCCAGCGCGCAATTTCATGGTCCACACCATGAAGTCGGCAGATGGCTCAATTGATTCGGCCAAATAAGGTACGGCGTTGCCATCAACATCGAAGGTAAACAACGGGTCGAATACCGCTGAAGCCATGGTCAGACCAGCAACGGCAAGTGCCGAAGCGGTCGGGTTGAGGCCGTCAACATCGGCTTCGAGGCCGACGCGCAAGGTTCCACCAGTTACTGGTGTTTCGTCAGCAGGTGCATCGGTTGATGGAGCACCTGAATCGGTCGGCGCTGCGGTTTCGGTGGGTGAAGAATTTGAACTACTTGAGTCATCTCCACCGCAAGCGACAGCGACCACTGAAAGTAAGCCAACGACTGTTGCTCCTAAAATTCGGCGGGTACGCCGACTGGACTGTCCATATATTTTCAAGTTTCCCCCTTGTTTATGGTGCCTTGTGGCAATTCGGCAGACCCGTAGCGCGGTCTACAATGTGACGATAGTAACGCACTTTTGCAACTTATACGAATTATCTTTCTGGAATTTGGCGCCCATTGATCAGTCATCGGCGGGGTATTCGGGCGACAATAGAAAGATGGCTGATCAGGCAAAACTGCGAAAAGATGGGGTTGAGTTACCACTACCGCGTCGTTTGAACTCTGATCATCCTCGATTTGCGACGATTATGACCTTGCATCGCGAAGCAGTCAGTCGGCTTCGGCCGACGTATCGAGACCCTTTGAGTGGCTACACGGTATTTACCGCCAAATTTTTGGCCGATCGCGACTATTGCTGCGTGAGTGGTTGCCGACATTGCCCGTACGAGCAATTACCTTAGAGATACCAGGAAAGTTTTGGAGTTGATGTGGCCGATAAATTAATGCGTAAGTTTCTTGTGGCTGCAGGCAAGCCATTGTCGCTCGGGTCATTCCCGACTAACGACACTTTGGGCTGGGATAAAGAATCAGCCAAAGGTGAGTTGGCTAAAACCATCAGCCTGATGTCTTTTGAACAACACCGCTTAATGGCCGAAGCCAAACAGAGTTTGCTCATCGTTCTGCAGGGCCGTGATGCATCAGGTAAGGACGGTCTCGTGCGCCATGTCATGACCGGAATGAATCCGGCCGGTGTTCAGGTGACGAGTTTTAAGGTTCCCGCAGGTACTGAACGCATGCACGATTACTTATGGCGTTGCCACGCCGCCTGTCCGGCTAAGGGTGAGGTTGGGGTGTGGAATCGCAGTCACTACGAAGACATTTTGGTGCCACGGGTCAAGAACCTTGTCGACGATGAAACTTGGTCTCGTCGTTACCGCCATATTCGTGATTTTGAGCACATGTTGGTCGACGAAGGCACCAAGGTCATCAAGTTCTATTTGCATGTGTCACACGAAGTGCAACGGGAACGTTTGCAAAAGCGCATTGATAATCCCGAAAGTAGTTGGAAGCACGACCCGAGCGACTTGACTGATCGCAAGATTTGGCCGTTGTACGAAAATGCTTATGAAGACGTGATGCGCGAGACGTCGCGGCCCTATGCGCCCTGGTATGTCGTTCCGGCCGATGTGAAATGGTCACGCGATCTGATCGTCGCCAAAATCATTTTGAACGCGCTCCAAACAATGGACCCGCAAGTACCCGCTCCAGACGATTCTCTGAAGGGCATTACCGTCGAGTAACCCAACGCCAAGGGGTCTCGCTTTACAACTTGTTCAGCGGGGCGATGGGGTGCAGTTGGGCATCAGCGTCTACATTTGTGATGAGCGAAGGGCGTACGGGCCTGAGTACTTTGAAGGGACACTTGTGAGTAACGAGCGCGAGATCATGACATGGGAAATCTTTGGACAGGCCTCACGTGCCTTGGCCCAGATGGTGGCCGAAGATGGTTATGACCCCGACATGATTTTGTCGATTGCTCGCGGTGGGCTTTTAATTGGTGGAGCACTTGGTTATTCGCTTGCTGTCAAGAACGTGTACACGATGAATGTGGAGTTCTATACCGGAGTTGATGAACGTCTTGAAGTACCGCGCATTCTTCCGCCGGCGCCAGACTTCGTTGATCTCGGTGATGCAAAAATTTTGATTGCTGATGATGTGGCTGACACTGGACACACCTTGCGCAGTGTGCAGAAGTTTTGCGAAGGCAAAGTAGGCGAAGTACGCACGGCGGTTCTGTATGAAAAGTCGCATTCGGTAGTACAGACCGATTACGCCTGGAAGAAGACTGACTTATGGATCAACTTCCCGTGGAGCGACAAAGATCCGTTCATTCAACGTGATGGGCACGTCAAAGACGCCTGAGTTCTGTTGATCGTTTTTAGTGATCAGCGACCTGGTGCACTGGCGCAATAACTATTGTCGTACACAGTTGTTGCATCATCAGTGACTTCGACGCCTTGCGCAGAGTAAATCGGCTGCAAAATGTCGTACAACTTCTGCACCTTTGCGTCATCAAATGAGCAATAGGTTCCATCAGGACTATTCGCCCCAATCTTCAATTCGTCAAGCAAATTGAGCCCAAAGGTATTGAGTTCAGGACTCAATCTCCAGAATCCGTCATAGGTGTTGTTGATCGCAATCATCGCATCGGTGACTGGCGTTGGATTTTTGTAGTAATCGACCCAGGCTTGAGCCAATTTGGGAATAAATAGCTTAAGACATTCATCTAATTCAACGGCATGGCTTTTCAACATCGTGATTGACGATGGGTAGTTGTCATAACCGAGTTGATCGACAGTAAAGAATGACACATCGGCAGGCGCGCCATCTTTCCAAGGAATGTCATTTTCGTATTTGTAAATCTCATTGGTCGCAAAACCCTGCTGTAGTAATTTGCCCGATGCCGCTACCCACGCGGCATCTGAGCCGTTGTAGCTGGGATCACTTTGATCGGCGGTGATGTAGCCCTTCTCGATGAAATAGTCGATATAGGCAAGACCTGGGAAGTGAATGAAACTTGCGCCGGTTGTCGCAAGGTCTTCCGGTTTCTGTATGTCAAACTGTGCAGGATCCCACATCACCATGATCGGATCTTTATCAAGAGTTTTGGCGACTGCTACGAGTGGAATAGCCGCTGAATCTTTAATGATGTCGGCGACTCCAATGAATGCCATGTCGGCTTTGCCATTGACGAGAACTGCGCTGTTTTGCATGTCGAAGTTCTTCGCCAAGATTTCAACTTCTTGTAAGCCGCCAACTGCGTATGCCGCCTGCACAGGTCCGGAGTACGACATTGAATCTTTGCTGGCGGTGCCATTGGCGCCAATGAGTTGGTACACGCCGCCATGTTCGAGTTCGGGGAACCAGTCCGTTTGGATTGTCAACTTGCTGGGGCATGGTCCGGTGGTATCTGATGAACCTTGGGAAGAGTCATCTGAGCCGCAAGCGACGATCATTGACGACATGCCAATAATTGAAATTGTTGTGGCGAATGTTCGAATTTTCATGTATTCCCTTTGAGCGGTCGGTGAATTTTAAAGGACGACGGACGAATAGCCAAGTTGGAGTCATGCCAATTTCTGATGGCCCGTGACGTGATCCAACCGATAACAATGAACATCGCTATGCCAAATAGTGAAGCAGTAATAGTTCCGGCAAACATTTCTGGGCGTTGAATTGCTTGTTGCTGGCGGGTGCGAATGTAATACCCAATGCCCTTTTCGCCCTTTGCGAAGAAGAAATCGGCAACTACCGAGCCGATGACCGCGCTTCCAGATGCGATACGAATTCCAGTCATCAGCGATGGCAATGCACTCGGGAGTTCTAGTTTGATCAAACGGGTCCAGCGACTTGCTTGATTCAGCGTGAACAGATCGTGAAACGCTCGATCGGTTGACTGAAGTCCGAAGAGCATGTTCGTCATGACGGGGAATATTGCTACCAACACGGTGACAACAAGACGTACACCGAGTTCTTCGCCAAAGAGTTCGGTCAGTAGCGGAGTGATGGCCAAAATCGGGACTGTTTGCAAAATGACGGCATACGGAAAAAGTGATTTTTCAATTCCCTTTGAAAGATTCATGAGTGTCGCCACGAATACTCCGAGTACTACAGCGATTAGGAGTCCGAGCAAAGTGACCTTGACCGTGGGCCACATGTATCCCAGGATCGGGCGCAACCCGTTGACCTTGTCATTGAAAGGTAAAAAACCGTCAGTAACAATCTCGTGAGGATATGGGAGAGCATTTCGCCGTTGAACTGGATTGTCGTAATGAAGCTTGGCGTAGGCATACCAAATCGAAAGAAAAACAATGAACGTGATGAATGGTAAAACGACAGTTGAGATGCGTCGGTTTTGCGAAATCCGCGAGAAAAGATTCATGTGTGAGCCAACTTCAGGTCATGGCTAATTCGACCGCATAATTGAGCGAATTCGGCACTGTAGCGAATGTCGGGCACGCGGGGGAATGGGAAGTCAATTTTATGTTCAGAAGTAAATCGGCCAGGTTGCGATGACATCACAATGACGCGAGTCGATAAGAAAACGGCTTCTTGAATGCTGTGAGTAATGAAGAGCCCAGCAAATTTCTCTTGCAAAAAGATGTTGAGTAACTCATCATTCAAATGTTCGCGAGTCATTTCGTCAAGCGCCCCGAATGGCTCGTCAAAAAGAAAAACTTGCGGCTGAGAAACTAATGACCTTGCCAGGGAGCAACGCATTTTCATTCCACCCGATAACTGGTGAGGAAACTTCGTGACATGGTCGTTCAGCTTGACGAGGTCGATCGCGTTCTGCGCAGATTCTTGCCGTCGTTCTTTAGGAACACCTTGAAGTTCGGCGTTGAGTTCAACATTTTTGCGAACGTTACGCCATGGCAATAAAACCGAATCTTGGAAGACATAGCCAAGGTGTTTGCTATCAACGTTGCAACTTCCAGATGTCGGTTGTTGCAAGCCTGAGATAATTCTCAGCAAAGTACTTTTGCCACAACCGGACGGGCCAACAACGGTCACGAACTCGCCACGCTCAATCGAGAGGTCGACACCGTCAATGGCTCGTGTGCCATCGGGGAAAGTCATCGTTATATCGCGCATGCTCAAAGCCGTCATGTTTGATTCCACAAGTTGTTTGCTTCAAGCACTCTCTTGAGAGTGATGGATTGATCAGTCATTAATCCATCGACCCCGAGGTTGATGAGACGTTGCATGTCATGTGCTTCGTCGATCGTCCACACATGAATTGGCTTTCCAGCAGAATGGGCGCTTCGCACTGTCCGTGATGTCACGACTGGAATCGGTCCTTGGCGCGTAGGAACTTGGAAACAAGATGGTTCGCTCGCAACGTTGCCGGCAATCCAGCGGACCACTTCAATAGGGCTAGCACTCGTACACACTTGGTTGCCAAGAGCAGCACGAAATTGCGAGATCCGTTTGTGACTGAACGAGCCGATGCACACTCTGGGCAGAGCATTAGATTTTTTGAGCGCGTCAATTAATGGTTCAACAGTCGGGTCACTTTTCGAGTCAATGTTGAGGAAGGCTTCTGGGAATTCTTCGAGTAGTTCAGACAACAACGGGATGGGCTCTTTGCCATCAACGCGTGCTCGTGAAACTTCCTGCCAGGTCATTTCGTTGATGAGACCTTTGGTGTGACACGTACGAAATAGATCGTTGTCATGGAAGGCCACCAGATGTCCATCTCGCGTGAGTTGGACATCGGTTTCGAGATACCGATAACCAAGTTCACAGGCATGACGAAAAGCTGGAATCGTGTTTTCCGGGAGTTGATCAGTGCCACCACGATGAGCAAAAGCAATGAACTGGCCATTGGCATGAGGTGCCAAATACGGATGCTCGTGGGAAGGTCGCGCGGTCACTACTTCAGTATCCCGTATTTCAGATCAAGTCATGGGACGATTTTGCTAAATCACAGAAATTCGCCGTGTGATAACGAGCACTATTGCCGGGCACTTAAATAGTGCGGCCAGCGTCCTTCCAGTACTCGTCTTTGAGAAGGCGCTTGTACAACTTGCCCGTTGGGTGCCTTGGCAGTTCAACCCTGAAGTCAATGGACCGCGGACATTTCACATCAGCGAGCTGAGACTTGCAATAGGCGATGAGTTCTTTTTCGAGAGCCTTGGCCTCATCGTCGTTGGCTGGCATCGTGACCGGTTGGACGACGGCCTTGACTTCTTCGCCGAAATCTTCGTTAGGGACACCAAATACTGCAACGTCGATGATCTTCGGATGGGTGACCAAGGCGTTTTCTGCCTCTTGCGGATAAATATTCACTCCACCCGAGATGATCATGTAGGCCTTGCGGTCGGTGAGATACAAGAAACTGTCAGCATCGAGGTAGCCCACATCGCCCAAAGTGCTCCAACCTTTGGGGTGGCGCGAACTCTTGGTCTTTTCGGCGTCGTTGTGGTATTCAAAAGTTCCGCCGCCCTCAAAGAAAATGGTTCCACTTTCAAAGGCCGGGACTTCTTGACCGTCATCGCCACAAATATGAATGGTGCAACCGATGCCCACCCCGACAGTACCTTCGTGGGCCATCCACATATTGCTGTCACAATAAACAAAGCCGTTTCCTTCGGTGCCGGCGTAATACTCGTGAATGATGCGACCAAACCATTCGATCATTTGCTTCTTCACCGGAATAGGGCAAGGTGCAGCGGCGTGAATGACAGCCTGCAATGACGAGACGTCGTATTTGGTGCGAATGTCGGCATCGAGTTTGAGGAGTCGAACAAACATCGTCGGTACAACTTGACTATGGGTGACTTGGTTCTGTTGAACCGCAGCCAAGTACTGCTCGGGATCGAAGTGTTCCATCACGACAGCGGTACAACCCATACTTTGAGCAGCCATAGTGAAACGCAACGGCGCGGCGTGGTACATCGGGGCAGGCGATAGGTACACGCTTTCTGGGGTGAAACCAAAGAGCATGGTCAGAGTTGGCGCAACCGTTGTGGGTGTTCCGTCTAAGGGGAGATTGGGGAATTCTTTAGTGACACCTTTGGGTAGGCCCGTTGTGCCAGATGAGTACAGCATGTCAATGCCGGCGATGCGGTTTTCGAGCGGAGCATCTGTTTGTTGGGCGACGGCGTCTTCATAACTTTCATAACCAGGAATCACTCCGTCAAGCATGAGTCGCATCGCAACATCGGGTGTTCCCTCAATGATCTCGGCCGCTTGGTCTGCTTTGTACTTAGAGGTAATGAATGCTTTTGCCTCGCAGTCATTCAAAATGTAGGTGAGTTCTTTGCTAGTGAGTCGTGATGAGGCAGCCGTGTACACGAGTCCGGCGAATTGGCATCCCCAGAGCACTTCAAGGTAGCGATCGTGGTTTTCCATGCACAAAGCCACATGATCGCCTGGCTGCAGGCCGGCGGCTCTGAATAGTTGCGATAGGCGATTCGCCGCGGCGTTGAGTTGGGCAAAAGTCTGGGTATAGCCAGATTGAGGAACGACGAGCGCGAGTTTGTCGGGGTTCGATGCGGCGTGGATTCCGATATGCATGTTGAGAACAGTAGTGCGATTACCCTTGTAGAGATGGAGTCGTCTGATCAAGGTTCGCGATGGGCCAAGAGCCGATTCGCCGAACTCGTGCAAGCCGGTGGCGACGTCCCGCTTGATGAAATGGCTTTTTTGATTTCTGCCACCCTGCTTGGTGCTCATCCGTCAGAAATCATCGAACAAATGTCCCGACTCGATGAATTGGCAGCGGCCGTTCCTTCTCCCACATTTGCCGGTATTGCACAGTTTCTCTTTACGGGTCCCGATGCATTTATCGGGAATCGAGCCGAGTACTACGACCCGGAAAATTCGTTGTTGCCACGAGTGCTCGATCGGCACGCTGGAATACCGATTTCGTTGTCGGTCATCATGATGGAAGTCGGCCGTCGTCTTGGCGTGCCAATCGTCGGCGTCGGAATGCCGGGTCATTTTCTGGTCGGTTTAGCTCAAACGACTGGAGATATTCCGCAGGCCTTTGCTGACCCTTTCCACGAAGGCCAGATACTTGATGCTGATGGGTGTCAGGAACTTTTTCATCAGCTGGCAGGGGTTCATCAGACTTTCCTGACCGGATTTTTGGCTCCGGTGCATCCGATGGCCATCGTCGAACGCATGTTGAACAATTTGAAAGCGGTGTATCAGTCACGTTCTGAGCATGAACGTTTGCACGACATCATGACTCTGCGTTCGTATTTCCCTGGCCTCGGCAAAAGCGAGCATCAGGAGTTCTTGCGCCTCATGGCCCCGTTCAATTGAGTCCCGAAATGAAATGTGAAGTGCGACCGATGCCGATCCTGCGGGAAATATTCACTAAGTTGCCGAGTAGTACTTTTGTCATTAATTAATTTGTGATGACTTAAATGGATCAAACAAGGGGTTTGCGATGAGCACAGCAACAGCAATTTTGACCGCCGACGAGCAGCGAGTTTCCGATTTGGTTTCTGAACTCTTGTCTGAGTTTCCGCCCAAATCAACCGACCCCGTCACCTTTCTCGGTGCGCAGTTTGACAAGGGTCTGGCGTGGGTGCATTTTGAAGAAGGTTTTGGCGGACTTGGTCTGAACCCAAAATTGCAACGGGTCATCAACGAACGCATTTATCCCGAAGGCGCACCGAACCCAGTTGCCCGTAACCCAATTGGTCATGGCATGTGTGGCCCAACCGTTGCAATGTGGGGAACGCCAGAGCAAAAGAAACGTTATTTGCGGCCGCTGTTCACTGGTGAAGAAGTGTGGTGCCAGTTGTTCTCTGAGCCTGGTTCGGGCTCAGACTTTGCCGGCTTGTCAGCCAAGGGTGTACGTGATGGCGATGAATGGATTGCTAATGGTCAAAAAGTTTGGACGACGCTGGCGCATTTGTCGCGTTGGGGACTCTTGATCGTTCGAACCGATTCGGAAGCCGTCAAGCATGCGGGTATGACTGCATTCGTCGTTGACATGCAAGCTCCTGGAGTCGAGATACGTCCGCTGTATCAGATCACCGGTGAAGCAGAATTCAATGAGGTGTATTTCACTGACGTTCGCATCCCCGCAAGTGAAATGTTGGGCAATGTCGGAGACGGTTGGCGCGTTTCGTTGACGACGCTCATGAATGAGCGCGTGTCAATTGGGGGCGCAATTCCCGCTAAGGGTTCGGGAGCGATTCGTGATGCGGTCAAGGTGTGGAATGGCTTGTCGGCTGATCAACGCGATCCAGCTACTCGTGATGAACTGATGAAGTTGTGGGTTCGTGCTGAACTACTTCGCCTGACGAATATTCGTGCGTCACAAAATCGCAAAATGGGCGATCCGGGTCCTGAAGGTTCAATCGCCAAGTTGGCGATGGCCGAATTACATAAGGACATCTACTCGTTTGCGGTGTCGATGATGGGGGCCGACGGAATGTTGTTCCCAAGTGGCTACCAAATGATTCGACCAGAGCACGCAATGGGCTTAGAGAATCCGCAGAAGGCATTCTTGCGCAGTCGCGCGAATTCCATTGAGGGTGGAACGAGCGAAGTAATGCGCAACATCTTGGGAGAACGAGTTCTTGGTCTTCCTGGTGATGTTCGTGTCGACCGTGACATGGCGTGGAGCAAAGTTCCTCGCAACTAATTAATTAGCGACCAGTTTGCAGCAAGATTCCAACAAACATTGCTCCAAGTGAGGTCAATAATCCGAGCGCACCACCGAGCGCCAGGGCCAACTTAGTTTTTCCAACCGAATGGATGAACGCGAACATCGCAGTTGCCATGGAGAGCAAAACGTGCACGAACATTGTGACTTGATAGTCAGTAGACATGTCGCCAACTTTGATATCGAGAATGTTCCACATGCCAGTGACAACGACTACGGCAAAGGCTGGCCAGGCGACGCGAGCGAATGCATTGGCGGCAACTTTGAGAGATTCAGGCGCGGCCTGTCGCAACTTGGGAACTAAGCCACCTAAAACGATTTGCCCTCCAACCCAAACTGATGCTGCGAGCACATGCAAGAAGAGTCGAATGGAGTCGGCAGTAGGGGAAAGCATGTTTGTAGATTGTCACAAACTGGCGAGAACTGCACTGGCGGCTAACGCGCGGTCGTCGACTTGAGGTCGCTTTGCTAGCGAACCGCCCGACATCGCAGTGACGGCAGTTTCGATTGCGGTTTGCAAATCACGCAGGTTGCGCGGCGGTGGGAAGTATTCGTCTTCTTCGGTGTAACGCACCTCTTCGACTCCATTGATTGGTGCCAAACGAGCGATGACTGCGTCAACGAGTTCTTCTGGGGCCGATGCACCTGCGGTAACTCCGACAATTCCGTGAAGATCTGCTGGCAATTCGTTTGCGGTGTTAATGCGAAAAACTCGTTCGCAGCCAGCTTCACGTGCAAGCCGTTCCAGCGCTCGAGTATTTGACGAGTTGGCCGATCCGATGACGATGATCGCGTCACATCGCGGAGCCATTGACATGAGCGCCGACTGTCGATTGGTTGTGGCGAAACACAGGTCGCTACGACCAGGAGTCCACACTTGAGGAAATCGTTCTTTAACGCGGACTGCTACTTCGGCCCAATCGCGATGCGACAAAGTTGTCTGGGCAAGAAGTGCAACTGGTCCGTCGAACGCGGGGAGCGCGTCGACTTCGTTGATTGATTCAACACGTGAAATTGAATTGGGTGCAACAGCCATGGTGCCGACCGCTTCTTCGTGTCCTTCATGCCCGACGTACACGATGCGAAAGCCTTTACCGGATCGGACCTTGACTTCGTGGTGCACCTTAGTAACAAGTGGACACACTGAGTCGACAACAACTGAACCTCGAGCTCGCGCAGCTTCAACAACTTCAGGAGCCGAACCGTGGGCCGACAACATGATGGGACAACCCAAAGGAACTTCGTTGATGTCATCGACAAAAATGACTCCGAGTTGTTCAAAGCGTTCAACGACCAACTTGTTGTGAACGATTTCGTGATAGCAGTACACCGGTGCATCAAAACTGCGCACCATCCACGCCAAGGCTTTGATCGCCATCTCAACACCTGCGCAAAACCCTCGTGGGGCCGCGAGTAGGACGCGATCGACGTTCATGACTGTGAGGCTAATGCTCGAACGGTCGCATTGAGAGAATGTACCTATATGACGCAGGTAGCCTGTGAAATATGTCCGTCAAGCAATCTGCGCCAGTTGTGGTCGCTATCACGCCAGATTCTCCGGCGTTTAAGTTTGGATTGCAGCCTGGCGATGAGGTGATTCGTTTGAACGGAATGGTTCCGCGCGACATCATTGAATGGCGTCTGATGGCCGACGAAGCCGAAGTTGAGATTGATTTTGTGCGCGGTGGTCTCGAAATGCAGACAACTGTCGTAAAAAATGCTGGCGAAACTTTGGGAGCCGAAGTTGCCAGTGCCTTGTTTGATCGAGTTCGCACCTGTGATAACCACTGCGCTTTCTGCTTTATCTACCAGTTGCCTCCCGGTATGCGTAAGAGTTTGTATCTCAAAGATGATGACTACCGCTTGAGTTTTCTGTATGGCAACTTCACAACGTTGACGCGTTTCACCGAAGCCGATCTTGAGCGGGTGATCACTGAGGGTCTTTCACCATTGAACGTCAGTATTCATGCCACCGACCCAGCGATTAGAAGTGAGATGTTGCGCAACCCTCGCGGTGGTATGAGTCTTCGCTGGTTGACTCAGCTTCTCAAACACGACATCACAGTGAACGGACAGATCGTTGTATGTCCAGGCGTGAACGATGGATCAATTCTTGAAGACTCGATGATTGGCATTCTCGATCGTTACGCCGACTTGCATCATGTGGCGTTGGTTCCTTTAGGAATTAGTCGTTACAACAACGAACCCTCAATGCGGGCACACACTCAAGAAGAAGCGCGACGAGTTGTTGACTTGGTGCACCATTGGCAAGAGATCTTTTTGACTCATGTTGGTCACCGCATGGTGTTCGCTGCCGATGAGTATTACTTGATGGCAGGAGTTCCGTTTCCTCCCGGCGAACATTATGAAGGTTTTGGTTTGCACGAAGACGGCATCGGAATGGCGCGAACATTCGAATGGGAATTTGATGGACGACTTGAAGTCCCGACCGGACCGCAAAGTGGATTCTTCGCTGCTGTTGATGGAGCACCAGCCGAGGGCTATCGCGCTCCTCGTAATCCGGCTGGCGACACTGGCCTTCGTGGCTGTGGGGGATCGAGCGATTCTGGTTCGGCAATGATTTCTCTCACTCCGCGTCGAAATGCCCCAATTGGTGTCGTAACCGCTCCCTATGGAGCCCAAGTTCTCGCTCCGATGCTCGCCCGATGCGGACGTTCTGATGTGCGTCTCGTCACGGTCGAAAATGATTTCTTTGGTGGAAATACTGCGGTGACTGGCCTCATGGTGGGCAAAGACATCGCTCGGGCTCTGGAAAACGAGCCTGAAGGTCACCGTTATTTGCTTCCCGACGTGTGTTTATCGGAAGGTCGTTTCCTTGACGGCTTAACCACGGCAGACTTACCGCGTCCGGTTGAGGTCATCCCGACCGACGGAATTGCCTTGCGGCGAGCATTGGAAATAGCCAAATGAGTGAAGAAATAGAAATTCAACTTCCAGTAGCTGTCATCGTCGGTCGTCCCAATGTCGGTAAGAGCACCCTTTTTAACCGGGTCATTGGTGAGCAAGCGGCAATTGTTGAGGACCGTCCAGGCGTCACTCGCGACCGAAAAGAACTTGAAGCGAATTGGCTCGGCCATCGATTCATGCTTGTCGATACTGGTGGTTGGATGCCGGGCGGTTCGGAACTTGATGCCAAAGTGAGCCGTCAAGTTGAAGCTGCTGTTCGTAACGCCGATTTAGTGATTTTTGTTGTTGATGGTTCGGTGGGCGCGACTGATGATGACGAACTCATGGCGGGCTGGCTGCGTAAGTCGGCCGCAAGTGTGATGTTGGTTGTGAACAAGGCCGACAATGATCGTCGTGAAGCTGATCGTTGGGATTTCTTGTCGCTCGGTTTGGGTGACCCGTATCCAGTGAGCGCATTGCATGGTCGACGCGCTGGCGACCTGCTCGATGAAGTCATCGTCCGCATGCCGACATCTCCATTGAGCGAGGAATATATTCCGAACTATGGACTCGACCAAGAGATCGTTCCTGTGGGTGAACAAAAGCCCCCGAGAGTTGCGCTTGTGGGTCGACCAAATGTTGGTAAGAGCACACTGTTCAATCGTCTAGTCGGTGAAGACCGAGCAGTCGTTCATGACATGCCAGGTACGACTCGTGACTCGATTGACACTTTGGTAGAAACCGAAGACGGGCCAGTTGTGTTCGTTGATACTGCTGGTATGCGCCGCCGTTCGCGCATCGATGATTCTGCTGAGTACTACTCGCTGGTGCGTGCGTTGCGCGCCGTCGATGGATCCGATATCGCCCTCTTTGTGATCGATGCAACTCAAGGAATTACGGCCCAAGATCAACGACTTGCTGAACGAATTGACGCTGCAGGCTGCCCGATTGTGATCATGTTGAATAAGTGGGAATTGATTGATGACGCTGAAGAGCGCGAGCGCATCGATCTTGAAGTTAAGCGCAAGTTGTACTTCGTTGATGATGCCCCAGTTCTGAAGGTGTCGGCGCTGACTGGTAAGGGTGTGCATAAATTGCGCCCGGTCTTGCAAGAAGCGATTTTGCAATATCACCGTCGAATCCCCACACGTGATGTGAACCGAGTGATTGCCGATGCTCAGCAACGTCAAGCCGCCGGTGGTGGAGCACGAGTGATGTACGCATTACAAGGAGCCACCGACCCGCCGACCTTTACGTTATTCGTCAATCGTGAACTTCCACATACTTACTTGCGTTACCTTGAGCGAAGTATTCGTGAAGCCTTTAACTTTGGCTCAACCCCTTTGAAGTTGCGAGTGCGTAAGCGGGCCGACTGATTGCTATGCCTTTTTGCGAAGATTGTGCGAAGTATTGGGCGCCAAGCGCTATGTCAACAGACGGAACATGTCCGACCTGTCAACGTGTACTTGAATCTCCACAGATTTCCAGCACGGTTCCGACTCATCGCAGAGTGACTGCAGAAAATATAAATTTGCGTCGATTGGCCAATGGACTTGCGGACGACGATGAAGCCAAAGCCCCATGGCATTTCAAGCTCTTAGTTGTTGCCCTGTGTGTCTATTTGGGATGGCGCGTCGTACAGATTTTTATGTGAGTTGTGTCTAGTGTTGGCTGATGAGCAATATCCCGCCACCGCCAGGTGCACCTGGCTATCAACCTGCCCAGAACGGTCCCAATCTGATTATTGGCCCGCAGTACTACGTGCAGATTCCCGGCATGCATGGACAGGCGTTCACGTACGAGCGATTAAGTGCCATGGCGATTCAAGGCGTTGTGAAGCCAGAGTCGTTGGTGCAAGTAGTTGGTGAGCCGTATTGGTCGCCGGCCTCGGCGGTGCCAGGGGTGTTTAGTGAGAAGAGTTACATCGCGGCAATGCTGTTGGCCTGGTTTTTGGGAGTCTTTGGGGTTGATCGCTTTTACTTGGGTTACACCGGGCTTGGGCTCGCCAAATTGTTCACTCTTGGCGGGTTCGGTATTTGGGCATTCATCGACTTCATTTTGATTGCCCTACGAAAAGTCCCGGATCGACAAGGTAAACCGCTTTCCTGATTTGCGCAATGGCGACGCTAGGCTCGCTTGCACATAACTCGGGCTGTGGCGCAGCTTGGTAGCGCGCTTGACTGGGGGTCAAGAGGTCGCAGGTTCAAATCCTGTCAGCCCGACACAATGACGGCAGGCTCCGGTAACGGAGCCTGCCGTGTTATTTTTTGAGTCTTCTTCGCGAGTCGATTGTCAGCTGTGTAAAGCCTGCTCGCAAGGGTTGTGGCTACTACCTTTGTGACATGGCTAGTTCTGCACATCACTCGCGTACCTTGTCCGAATCGGCGTCAAAGGCCTTGCTGCGTGATGCCGGAGTTCCGATGGCTGATGAGCGTGAGGTTGCGACGGCCGAGCTTGCCGCCCAGGCTGCTTCCGAGATTGGTTTTCCAGTAGTCGCCAAATTGTGTGGTGACGCTATTGCGCACAAGACCGAACGAGGTTTGGTGCGACTGAAATTGGCGTCGGCTCAAGCAGTGCATGAAGCGGCTACCGATCTGCTCGCTGCGGCTCGTCCTGACGATGGACCGGTGACTGTTTTGATCGCTCCGATGGTGCAAGGAAATCGTGAATTGATTGCTGGTGTTGTTCGTGATCCGCAGTTTGGAGCGAGCGTCATGCTGGGCATTGGCGGAATTTTGGCTGAAGCAATTGCCGACGTTGTGTTTCGGCCGGCACCAGTTGATCGAGTGACTGCTCATGAGATGATCGCCGATTTGGCAACGCAAAAACTTCTCGGTGAATTCCGTGGTGAAGCTGCCGTTGATCGTGAAAAATTAGTTGATGTTTTGGTCGGTCTTGGCAAGTTGGCGAGTGAGCGATCTGACATCGCAAGCATTGACGTCAATCCATTGATTGTTCGAGCCGATGGGGTTCCGATCGCCGTTGATGCACTCGTCGAAATTGGCGAACCTGACACGTCAATAGCGACTGCTCGCCAGCGTCCAACTGATGCGCAATTCGGTGCACTCTTTGAACCAAAAGGTGTTGTCGTCACTGGAGCCTCGACTCATCCAGGAAAGTTTGGCTTCGTGTCCCTGCACAATATTTTGGCGGGTGGTTACACCGGCGGAGTTTACGGCACCAATTTGCAAGGTGAAAATGTTTTAGGTATTCAGACGGTGGCTGATATCGAGCAACTTCCCAATGATGCTATTGATTTGGTTTTCGTGTGCACGCCGGCATCCGCGAACCCGGCACTTCTGCGGGCCTGTGCGGCCAAGGGAGTCAAGGCGGCATTTCTCACGTCGGCTGGATACGGAGAAGCCGGCGAAGAGGGAAAGAAAGCCGAACAAGAACTGATTGCTCTCGCCGATGAGCTTGGCATCTTGTTAGCTGGACCGAATGGTCAAGGTGTAGTGAGTACGCCCGCCAACTTGTGTGCACAAATCGTTGCGCCGTATCCGCCAGCGGGAAAGATTGGCGTAGCGAGTCAAAGCGGCAACTTTGTTTCAAGTTTCTTGAACTGGTCACGTTCATCTGGCGTCGGAATCAGTCGTGCTGTGTCGGCTGGTAACGCAGCGGCCGTAACCGTTGCCGACTATTTGGACTATTACGCCGATGATGATGCGACCGCAGTGGGCCTTGCCTACGTTGAGGGTATTGCTGACGGGCGTACGTTAATGACCCGTTTAGCATCGGTTGCTCAACGCAAACCTTTGGTTTTGGTCAAAGGCGGGGCGACCGAAGGTGGCGCTCAGGCGGCTGCGTCGCATACGGGTGCATTAGCAGCCAATGACAAAGTGTTCGATGGCTTTTGTCGAGCTGCCGGAATCACTCGTGCTGAAACCGTTGAAGAGGCTTTTGAAGCTGCAGCAACATTTGCTACTCAACCGTTACCAAAAGGTCCGAACGTTGTCGTCATGACAACAGCCGGAGGTTGGGGAGTGGTGACTTCAGATGCCATCACCCGCGACGGTCAATTGAAGTTAATGGAGCTTCCAGGTGATTTGTTGGCTCAGATTGATACCAAGCTTCCACCTCGATGGAGTAAGGGCAATCCGGTCGACTGTGCTGGTGGCGAAACGCGTGACACTATTCCTGAGGTCCTTGAGATGATTGCCTTGCACCCAGATGTGCACGCGGTGATTTACCTCGGAATCGGAATTCAATCAAACCAAGCACGGTTATTGCGCGAAGGCGGTTTTTATCCTGATCACGGCATTGATCGCATCGTCGCGTACCACGAACGTCAAGATCAGCGTTTTGCAGAAGCGGCCGACGAGTTGTCGAAGCGAACTGGGAAACCAATTTTAACTGCGACTGAATTGGCAGTGGCCGACCCCGAAAATCCAGGACCAGCAACGGTTCGTGCAACCGGACGTCTGTGTTACCCATCAGGGAATCGTGCAGTCACAGCTCTTGGTCATTTGTATCGCGCTGCAGCGTTTAATGCTCGCCGAGGAAAGTGATGAAACGATGACGCAGTCACAGGCTCGCGTCACGAGACGCTCGCGACCATCGAATAATCCCGTAGCCAGTTTGATCTTCTTGGCTATCGTGCCGTCAATTATTCTTGGGGGTCTGTGGCAGTTCGCAAATTCGCATGATCACAGTGAGCCACCTGCTCTAGACCTCGTAGCGACGACAGCAGCGAACACTCCGCAAACTCCGGTTTTGTCGGCTCGCCGTACACCTGGTGTATTGGCTCGCGAAACCTCGTCAATTGCTTTTGAACAGGCATTGCGTCCTTTGGGTGGCTCTGTACTTGCTGGTTCGTGTGCTGCAGTTTCTGTCGATGGCGTTTTGATGTTGTCAGACGGAATTGATACTCCGGTGACACCGGCCAGCACCTTGAAATTTTTGGTTGCTGCAACAGCGCTTGATTCATTGGGTGCAGACTTCACCTATTCGACCGAAGTTAAAGCGGAGATTAACGCCGGAGTTGTCGGATCAATTTATTTAGTCGGCGGGGGAGACCCGTTGTTGGCTTCGTCGTGGTATCCCGATGATCTGACGTTGTCCAAATATTCACAACAACCGGCGACATCACTTGAAGCGCTTGCTGACTCAGTTGTTGCTGCTGGCGTCACTCAAATTACTGGCAACGTTGTTGGGGATGCCTCTCACTACGACGCTGAGTTATATCCACCTTCGTGGCCGATCGGATTTCGGGCGATTCAAGGCGGACCTATTTCTGGTTTGTTGGTCAATGATGGAGCGGTACTCGGTGCATCAATGAAAGCAACTAATCCTGCGATGGGTGCGGCTCAAGAGTTTTATCGCTTGTTGCAAGAACGGGGTGTGACGATTGTAGGTGCCCCGGCATCTGGAGTAACGCCGGTGGGCTTGGCGACGGTTGCCGCAGTCCAATCTGCGCCCCTCATTGACATCATCGGTGAGATGTTGCAAAACAGCGATAACAACACTGCAGAAATGCTATTGAAAGAAATCGGTTTTCAATTAAGCGGAGCCGGAACGCGCGCGGCCGGCGATTCTGCCGTGATGGCCAAATTGAGTTCGTGGGGCGTGCCTCTAGAAGGAGTCGCGTTGAGCGATGGTTCGGGATTATCGGGTGACAACAAGGTGACATGCGCAGCATTTTTGGCGGTTCTTGAACGTTATAAAGATACTGATCCATTAGTTTCCAAATTGGCGATTGCGGGAACGTCGGGAACATTGTCAAAGTTTTTTGTCGGGACAACTTTGCAAGGCCGACTTTTTGGAAAGACTGGAAGCCTCAGTGGAGTGAAAGCACTGGTTGGCTTTGTGCCAGTTGAAGGTGGATCAACGATTCGTTTCGCGTTGTTACTTGAATCTCCAGGTGTTGACGACGACAAGGTTTTTAAACCACTTTGGGAAGGCGTGTTGACGCAAGCGCTCGGTACGTATCCGCAAGGACCATCTCCTGAAGCAGTTGCGCCGTTGCCTGCGACGCCAAACGGCTCGTAACAGAGCTTTATTCTGTGGACGATTATCGTTTACCGATGTTTCCATTGGGGACTCCATTGATTCCGGGTTCCTTGTTGCCGCTGCAAATTTTCGAACCGAGATATCAACAGATGATGTCTGATGTTCTGGCGAACAGTGATCCCGAGTTTGGTGTGGTCCTCATCGAACGCGGTCACGAGGTGGGTGGAGGAGATATTCGTTCGATGGCTGGAACAGTGGCGCGGATCATTGAGACGCAGGTGGCTGCTGATGGACGGCGGGTGGTTCTTGCCCTCGGTATTCGGCGATTGCGCGTTCATGAATGGTTGCCCGACGCTGCGTACCCCATTGCTTTGGTCAAGGATTGGCCAGACAACTTGTCTGTCGGAATTGAATCTGCAGAAGTAAGTCGCCTTTTTGACATGGTCGTAGAGGTCAGTTCATTGTTTGAAAAATTGGGCGGTCCGCTACTTCGCTTGGCAGATATAGAAATCTCAACCGATGCGAGTTTTGCGTCTTTTCAATTGGTTGCTCTCGCTCCAATTGGCCCAGCCGATCGTCAACGTTTATTGGTTTGCGAAGATCCCGCAAGCCGCTTGGAATTGTTGGAGTTGGCCTTGAGCGATGTTGAAGCTGCCTGCCGATTCCGTCTACAAGGTGAGTGATGGCCGAGAAATGGCGCTCGAGAAACGGGCGTTAAGGTGGGGTTTGCCCGTTATGGTGCTAGAAACTAGGCATGACTGAAGAGACGTCACGGACAAGTCGATCGTCGGTTCGTCGTGAATCGGCAGGCGTCGGCGACGTGATAGACCTCGTCAAGGAATACGCCAAACAAGAAACTCTGGGTCCTCTCAAGGGGGCTGGTCGTTGGTTGGCACTCGGATCGGCTGGGGCGACGTGTATTGGCCTCGGTCTCGTCTTAGTTCTTCTCGGAATCCTGCGACTTTTGCAAACCGAACTTCACGCCTTTGATGGCGGGTTCTCGTGGGTCCCGTATGTGATCGTTCTCGCCTTGTGTCTCGGACTGGCTTGGGTCGCTTTGTCGCGAGTTAAGAAGGCAACTCTTGGAAAGGAACCCAACTGATGGCCAATTCGAAGAAGGAATCGCGAATTTCCCGTGAGGACATCGAGTCAAAGTTGCGCACGCTTCAAGGAGACGTGCAAGGCAAAGTTGATGATCGACGCTCAACTCTGCTTGCTATCGCTGGCGGAGTCGGAATGGTTTTAGTTGTGGCCTTTTATCTGATGGGTCGTCGAAGTGGAAAGCGTCGTTCGACAGTTGTCGAGATTCGGCGCGTCTGAAGCAACGTCATGGCACTGATGTCGTACCTGCGGTCGCGCAGTGTCAAAGAAGGCCTTCTTGGCGGCCGCCGTTCGTGGTTTATCGTCGGCCTTTTTGTGTGGGGCTTTAAGCTCATCCGAAAAATGATGGTGCGGTCTCCGCAAGTAGTTTCAACCGAAGTCTTGCGACCCGGACAATCGGTTTCGGTTTCGGCCTTAGAGCCAAAAGCACGACGACGGAATCGTTGATCGTTCATGAAAGTTATTTTGCGCAACCCGCGCCGCGAAATTGAGATTGAAGGTCGTCGGCGCGTGCATTCCTTACTCGTTGAATTGGGTCTTCCGAGAGAATCACACTTAGTGATCAGGAACGGAACCTTGGTTCCTGGTGATGAAGAACTTGATAAAGACGATGTGATTGAAATCCGTCCGGTCATCTCCGGAGGTTTCTGACATGAAATGTCGTACTTGTCGCGGTCCAGCGATTATTGATTTACCTCGCCACAATGCCAATTTTTGCGCTGAGCATTTTTTGCAAATGTGCCGCCGTCAAGTTGAAAAAGCAATTCATGATCACGACATGCTGCAAAAGACTGACCGCGTGTTGGTGGCAGTTTCAGGCGGTAAAGATTCGCTGGCAGTCTGGGACATGTTGGTCGAACTTGGTTATCAGGCCGACGGTTTGTATATCGCTTTAGGTATCGGGGAATACAGCGAAGAGTCGCGTGAATACACCGAGCGGTTCGCGAGCGAACGAAACTTGAAGCTCACGGTTGTTTCATTACGCGATGACTATGGCTACGACATTCCAACGGCGACAAAAGTGACCGGCCGAGTTCCGTGTTCGGCATGTGGAATGAGTAAACGTCACCTGTTTGATAAGGCTGCTGTTGATGGGGGATATGACGTCGTCGTGACTGGACACAATCTTGATGACGAGGCTGCTGTTCTCTTTGGTAATGCTCTGCGTTGGGACATTGAATACTTGGCGCGACAACTTCCAGTTTTGCCGAGTCGCCATGGTTTTCCAAAAAAAGTCAAGCCTTTAATTCGCTTGACTGAACGTGAGATGGCGGCCTGGTGTGTCATTCGCGGAATTGATTACATCGTTGAAGAATGTCCAATGGCCGAGGGCAATCGCCATATTGGATACAAAGAAGCTCTCAATCTGCTCGAAGAAAAATCTCCTGGTACTAAATCTTCTTATTACTTAGGCTTTCTTGATCGCATGGCCCCGGTTTTGGCAACTATTGCTGCGACGGGTGCTGACAGCGTGACGCCATGTATTCAATGTGGGGCGCCAACTGGTGGTGAAGAAGGTTCAGTGTGTGCTTTTTGTCGACTAGTTGAACGCTCGGCCGCGCACGAACCAGTTTCGGTTGAATTAGTTCGAAAGAAATCACGGTCGCAAAAACGTGTGCAGGCGGAGGCCTCCAAAAAATGAGTTCCTTAACTTCTCCAACATTCGCTTACGGCGACAAAGTGCTATTGATTGACGGCAAGCAGCGCCGCTATCTGATCAACCTGACTGAGGGCTCTGAATTTCATAGTCATGCTGGGTACGTTTCGCACAGTGAAATTGCTGGTCAACCTGAAGGCTTTCGGGTTCAGTCGACAAAGGGTGCGCGGTATATCGCCTTACGACCGACGTTGGAAGATTTTGTTGTTGAGATGCCACGCGGGGCGCAAGTGATTTACCCCAAAGACTTGGCGCCGATTTGCATGCTGGCCGACATAGGCCCGGGAGTCAAAGTATTAGAAAGTGGTGTGGGTTCTGGAGCGCTGTCGATGACCATGCTGCGTTATGGCGCCGACATTGTTGGCTATGAGTTGCGTGAAGACTTTGCTAATCGTGCTGTCACCAATGTCCGTTCATTCTTGGGCGAAGAAGCCTTGTCGAGGTACCACGTGGAAGTTCGTGACTGTTACGAAGGCATTGACGCTCCAGATATTGATCGGGTTATTCTTGATTTGCCCGAACCCTGGCAGGTTGTCCCTCATGCGCAAAAGGTGATGCGACCCGGCGGAATTTTGTTGGCGTACACACCATCAATTACCCAAGCCGTGCAGACACGCGAAGCAATGGCGAACCCCATGTGGACTGGAACGCGTACTTTAGAAGTGTTGCATCGAGGTTGGTATATCGAAGGCCAGGCAGTTCGACCAGATCACCGAATGGTGGCTCACACTGGTTTCTTGACCACCGGACGTCTCTTAAGCGCTGATGCGCCAAAGCAGATTTAGGGTTCGATGAAAATGCATTCGCCGGGGCATTCCTCGGCGGATTCGATGACGCCGTCAAGCTCTCCATCGGCGATATTGGCGAGACCTTCAGCACCCTGTGCGTGGCCTTTAGCCGTTGCATAGACCGTGGCGCCTTCTTTGACATATGCCAAACCATCATCTAACAGAGTGAAAACATTGGGCGAGATTTCTTCGCAAAGTCCGTCGCCTGTGCATAGATCCTGATCAATCCAGACCTTCATGTTCGCTCGCTTGCTCCTCGGGTAACTTCGCGGTACCTAACCGCTGGTCTGAATACTTTACATGGGCAATAGCCCGAACACCGCTTTCTCGGTCACCCCAGTATGAACTTTTGTCGGAAAATATGCCCCTTGACCTGAGCACTTGTGAATTGCTGGGGAGAAATGATTGAGTTCTGACCTCGCCAAGACCAAAGTTGTCAAGGGGGTGTAACTTCGCAGGGGTAGGCACTGGTGGAAAGACGAGGGCATGAACGAGGACATTGACGCTCCCCGCTCAGATAGCGGAACGCTCAACGACGATCGAGCGACGTTAGAGGCTGAAATTGCGGCGTTACGACTGCGCTTGACTGGGGTGCAAGCTGATGTTCCGCTGCGAGTCCGTCAACTTGAAGAACGCCTGATGGAAATGAAGGGCCAACTAGCTCAAGAATCGGCCAAAAATGAAAAATTGAGTTACACCTTGCGCGAGGCTCGAGAAAATATCGTCTCTTTGCGTGATGAAGTCGACAAATTGTCGCAGCCTCCCTCTGCCTACGGCGTTGTCGTCGGCAAAAATGAAGATCAAACGATTGATGTGCTGACTAGTGGGCGCAAACTGCGCGTCAATGTGCATCCCGATATTGATATCGAGTTATTGCATCGTGGTTCAGAAGTTGTTTTGAATGAGAGTTTCAATGTTGTGACGGCACGCGAGTCTGAGGGTTCAGGAGACGTCGTCACAATTAAAGAAGTACTCGAAGACGGCATCCGCGCCATCGTCACGGGTCGCACTGACGACGAGATGGTCTGCGAATTGGCCGATGCGTTACGAGGAATGCATTTACGTAGCGGTGATACGGTTCGACGCGATAGTCGAACCAATTTACTGCTCGAGAAATTGCCCCGCCCAGAGGTCGAAGACTTGCTGCTCGAAGAAGTGCCCGACATTAGTTATGTCGACATTGGGGGTCTCGATTCCCAAATTGAGCAAATCGCCGATGCTGTTGAACTGCCGTTCTTGTATCACGACCTCTTCGCCGAACATCAACTACCTGCACCAAAAGGAATTTTGCTCTACGGGCCGCCTGGGTGCGGAAAGACTCTGATTGCAAAAGCTGTTGCCAATAGTTTGGCTAAAAAAGTAGCGGCTCGAACTGGCGACGATAAGGGTCGCAGTTATTTCATCAATATCAAGGGTCCAGAACTTCTCAATAAGTACGTCGGTGAGACTGAACGCCAAATTCGATTGGTTTTTCAAAGAGCCCGAGAAAAGAGTGAAGAGGGTTGGCCCGTGATCGTCTTCTTTGACGAGATGGATTCGATGTTCCGTACGCGTGGTACCGGGATTTCGTCCGACATGGAATCAACCATCGTTCCGCAACTGCTGGCTGAAATCGATGGTGTTGAAGGTTTGCGAAATGTCATCGTGATCGGTGCAACAAATCGTGAAGACTTGATTGATCCCGCGATCTTGCGCCCTGGACGACTTGATGTGAAGATCAAAATTGAGCGACCGACCGATCGCGCCGCGGTACAAATATTTAGTCGTTATTTGACCAGCGAAATTCCGATCGCTGAATCTGAAGTTGCTCAGCACGGAAGCCTTGAACTAGCCATCTCAGAAATGATTTCTCAAGCCGTGAGCAGGATGTATAGCGAGGATGAAATCAATCGTTTCCTCGAAGTGACGTACGCCAACGGAGATAAAGAGGTGATGTACTTCCGTGACTTTTCATCTGGCGCGATGATCGAGAACATTGTTCGCCGTGCCAAAAAGTTGGCCATTAAACGCGTCATTTCTGGTGGTCTTCGTGGCGTTTGTACGCAAGATCTTTTGGACTCAATCCGCCAAGAGTTCCGTGAGCACGAAGATCTTCCCAATACGACCAACCCTGACGACTGGGCCAAGATCTCAGGGAAGAAGGGCGAGCGCATTGTCTTCATTCGCACTTTGGTGAACGAAGGCAGCGATCGTTCTGTCGCTGGCGGACGAGCAATTGAACGAAGCGCAACTGGTCAGTATCTGTAATGACAGTTCACCTGAATGCGGTGATCTAGATGGCCATCGTCAAAGTTTCTGGAATTGAAACTGAATACGGAATTTTGGCTCGGGGAACCGACTCAAATCCGGTTCTGGCTTCATCGTTATTGATTAATGCGTACATTGAGTCGAACTCGAGCGACGTTCAACATGATGTTCCCGCGTGGAATTTTGATGATGAACAACCCGAAATTGATGCTCGAGGGTTTTCGCTTGAATCTGCAATGCCTCCGGAAGTTGAAATGCATCTCGTTAACGCAGTACTTACAAATGGCGCGCGTTATTACGTCGACCATGCTCATCCCGAAATATCAACTCCCGAATGTGCGAACGCTTGGGAGACGCTGATTTACGACTGTGCAGGAGAAGAAATCATTCGCCGTTCAATGGCGGCTGTGAACCGCACTTTGCCTTCAGGTGTTGAGATGCTTCTATATAAGAACAACAGCGATGGCAAAGGAAATAGTTATGGCTGTCACGAAAATTTTCTGGTTGCTCGAGATGTTCCATTTGGAAGAATCGTTTCGCAAATCACTCCGCATTTCGTCACCCGTCAGGTTTTCGCTGGGGCCGGCAAGGTCGGATCGGAAATGCTTGGAGTTTCCACTGAGCAGGTACCTTTCCAATTGAGCCAACGCGCTGACTTCTTTGAAGAAGAAGTTGGTCTTGAAACAACTTTGAAACGGCCCATTGTGAACACGCGCGATGAACCGCACTGCGATCCGCAGAAGTATCGGCGCTTACACGTCATTGTTGGCGATGCCAATATGTCGCAGGTCGCGACGTTCTTGAAGGTCGGGACGACGTCACTCATTTTGTCGCTCATTGAAGATGATGTGCTTGGCGCAGATCTGACTTTGGCCCATCCGGTGTCGGCAATTCGCCAAGTGAGTTACGACCCAACATTGAAACAAACACTGCTCATGGCTGATGGTTCGCGTATGACCGCTATGGACATTCAGTGGGCTCTTTTCCATAAGTCAGTGAGTTATGTGAAGTCGGCTGGTTTTGAGTCTGTTGGTGGCGAAATCGTTGGGCGGCGAATCATTGATCTGTGGGAAGAAGTGTTAACAGGTCTTGAGCAGGACCCGAACAGTGTTGCTGACATGGTCGATTGGATTGCGAAAAAACGCATCGTTGATGGAATGCAATCTCGTCACGGTCTTTCAAACGGTGACTCGCGTCTCAAGGCCATTGATCTGCAGTATCACGATATGAGAGCAGATAAATGCTTAGCAACTCGTGCCGGTTTGCGAACTTTGGTTGAAACGTCTCAAGTCGAAAGAGCTATTCGACACGCACCCGATACGACGCGTGCATATTTTCGCGGCCAGTGTCTTGAGCGGTGGCCTGATCAAGTTGTTTCGGCTAACTGGGACTGTTTAGTTCTTGATGTCGGACGAGGGCCATTGCGCCGAGTTCCCATGATGGAACCTCTCCGGGGCACTAAGGATTTGGTGGGGCAGATTTGTTCAGAAAGCGACACTTTGCTTGAATTGCTCGATCGTTTAGGTGCAGAAAAGTGACTTTGGGTGAAATGACTGCCAAGATCACAGCACTCGTAGAAACCGTCGGTATATTTTCCACACGTACGAAATGTCAAGTTTTCATTGTTACTACGAATCAATTACTGAGAGGGAATGATGGCTGAGAGAGTCCAGAAACAAAAGTCCAACTCTGAGCGCGTATCGGAAGAAGTCGTATCTACAGAAGCTTCCAGCCAACAAGGTGAGAAGTTGAAAGCAGAGCTAGATGACTTGCTTGATGAGATTGATGATGTTTTAGAAAGTAACGCTGAAGATTTCGTGAAGTCGTACATCCAAAAGGGTGGCGAATGAATCGTGGTCGTTCCATTCTTTAGTCTTGAAAATGATCCAGGAAGCAATTTCACATCGTTGCTGCGTAAGGTAGGACTCGACCCGTTTACGTACGCACATTCTGGAGACGTTCAATCGCTCCAGGCGCCACACGGAACAACCGTGCTTGCAGTTCGTTATAACGATGGGGTAGTCATGGCCGGAGATCGCCGAGCAACAATGGGCTCGCGGATTTCAAATCGTGAGATGGAAAAAGTTGTTCCCGCTGATCGTCATAGTGGAGTAGCGATATCTGGCACTGCTGGTATCGCCATGGACATGATCAAGATTTTCCAGCTTCAACTTGAGCATTTTGAAAAGCTTGACGGTCGACCCATCAGTCTTGAAGGTAAGGCCAACCAGCTTTCCCAACTCGTGCGAGCGAATCTCTCGGGTGCGATGCAAGGCCTTGCGGTTGTTCCGATTTTTGCGGGATACGACTTATTGCGAAGTACAGGTCGCCTATGGGACTTTGATATCACTGGTGGTCGCTATGAAGAGCGTGAGTTTGTGGCGACCGGATCTGGTGGTGGACCAGCCTCGACGGTGTTGAAGGTCGGGTTTAGGCCAGGGATGAACGCTGATGATGCGATCAACTTGGCATGTCGAGCTTTGTGGGAAGCAGCCGATGTTGATTCGGCTACGGGCGGTCCGGATGTTCTTCGAAGTATCTACCCAGTTGTTGCGACGATTTCCGCCGATGGTTGGGAGCGTTGCGAAGATAGCGATTTAGCAACACGGTTTGAGACGCTTGTTCAACAGCAACGTTCGCAACGTGAAGGAACAACATCATGAACCAACCTTTCTATGTCGCTCCCGAGCAGTTGATGAAGGATCGCGCGGACTACGCGCGAAAGGGAATTGCACGTGGACGAGCCTTAGTCGCTGTTCAGTACAACGATGGGATCGTTGTCGTTGCTGAGAACACGTCAAATACATTGCGTAAGGTCAGCGAGATTTATGATCGCATCGGTTTTGCGGGTGTTGGCAAATACAACGAATTCGATCAACTCCGTCGTTTTGGTGTTCGTAATGCTGATGTTCGTGGGTACCAGTACTCACGAGATGATGTTGAAGCTCGAAGTCTGGCTAATGAATACGCCCAAATATTGGGTCAAACTTTTACGCACGATGTCAAGCCATATGAAGTCGAGATTTTGTTAGCTGAGGTCGGTGTTGATCAAGCGTCCGATCAGTTATTCCACATCATGTATGACGGAACCCTGATGGACGAGCGTGGGTTAAGCGTGCTTGGTGGTGACGCTGAGTCAATTACCGAACGTTTGCGCAACTCTTGGAAGCCAGATGACGATTTGGCAACAGCGGTGAAGAAGTGCGTATCAGCTTTGTCAGGTCCAGATCGCGTATTGCACGCCGGTGACCTTGAAGTCGCAGTGTTGCGACGCGGCGAAGATCGACGCTGTTTTCAACGTTTTGATGATGCAGAAGTCACCAAACTTCAGGAGTAGCAATTCTTAACTAATGACGAGTGATCGTGACTTTGGTCCTTGTACAAATCAACGAGTGGCGCTTCTTGAATATCTTTGCTGATGTCATCGTGTGGTTATGAGAATTTTGCTTGTAGATGGTGATCAATCGGAAGGCGTCGTCCTCGCGGGGCAACTCGGCGAACGGGGCCACGAAGTCGTGCGATGCTTCCCGCCAGAAGGCCACACCCTGTGCGTCGGTGCAAGTAACTCGTCAATGTGTCCAGTTGAATCACTCGGTTGTGATGTTGCGCTTGTTGTGCGAGACGCTGAAACCGAGCCAGGTTTACGCGAAATGGGAGCCATCTGCGCGATTCGCCGACACATTCCCGTGATTGAAGCTTTCGCCGAATCAAAGAGCCCATTCGCTGCATGGTCGACCCCAGCGGGAACCGCTGTCATCGAAGCAGTCGAAGATTTTGATACCGGGGCGCGACCTCGACTTGTGACCGCTATTGAATCACGGCTTGCAACATTGCCCGCAGTCATTCGTTTAGGCAAAATGCCAACAATCGCTGTGCGCCATCAGGGTACGCAAGTATTGCTCAATATCACTTTGCCACCAGGCGCGACGGCGGTTGAAGAAGAGAGCATCGTGACTTGGGCAGTGCGGTGCTTGCGAGAACAAGACCCTCACTCATTGACCGCCGATGTCTCGGTGCAAGGTCGGGGAGTGTCTGGCTGAAAAGTTGATTCTGTTGGTCAGACAAGTTCTGCTACTAGCAAAAAGGCGACTACCTTGCTGTAGGTGGAGCGACGGATCTATGGCCTCGAGAATGAATACGGAGTGACCTGTACTTTGCGCGGTCAACGTCGTCTCAGCCCCGATGAGGTCAGCCGTTACCTGTTTCGCAAAGTGGTGTCATGGGGTCGAAGTTCAAATGTGTTTCTTGAAAACGGTTCTCGTCTTTATCTCGATGTTGGTTCACACCCCGAATACGCGACTGCCGAATGTGACTCGATTTACGACGTGGTCGTACAAGACAAAGCCGGAGAGCGGATTCTTGAGAACTTGGTCGGTTCGGCCGAAGAACGACTTCGTGAAGAAGGAATCCGCGGAACTATTTACTTGTTTAAGAACAACACCGATTCAGCAGGAAATAGTTACGGTTGTCATGAGAATTATCTGACGTCTCGGGAAGACGATGCGAGTTTGCATAATTCGGTACTCATTCCCTTTTTGGTGTCCAGAATGATTTTCACTGGAGCTGGGAAGATTGTGCAGACGGCCCGAGGACCGGTTTACTCGATCACACAACGGGCCGATCACATTTGGGAAACGATGTCTTCGGCAACTACACGTAGCCGCCCCATTATTAACACACGTGACGAACCCCATGCGGATGCCGAAAAGTATCGTCGGCTTCATGTGATCGTTGGAGACTCAAATATGAGTGAATATTCCAATTTTTTGAAGGTCGGTTCAACCGCTTGTTTATTGCGCATGATGGAGGATCCGAAATTTTCATTACGAGATATGACTCTTGAAAATCCGATTCGTGCTATCCGCGACTTCAGCCACGACATCACGTGTCGTAAGACTGTCAATCTGGCTAACGGACGCGAGGTGAGTGCGCTTGATATTCAACGCGAATATCTCAACTCAGCGCTTGATTTTGCTGAGACTCGAGGTTTTCAACCCAATGAGCAAAAGGCTCTTGAAATGTGGAAATACTGTGTCGAATCGATTGAGGTAGATCCACTTTCTTTGGACCGAGAAGTTGATTGGGTGATTAAACATAAGTTGATCGATTCGTATTGCGTCAAGAACGGCCTTGAATTGGGGGATCCAAAGGCGCAACTTATTGATTTGCAATATCACGATGTCGTTCAGAGTCGCGGCTTGTTCTACAAGATGCAGAGTCGAGGCTTAGTCGAGCGAGTCTGCATAGATGCCGACATTCTTGAAGCCATGGATGTCCCTCCACAGACGACTCGGGCTCGCTTGCGAGGGGAGTTCATCCGAGCCGCCAAAGAGAAAAAACGTGATTACACAGTTGATTGGGTCCATCTCAAATTGAATGACCAGGCGCAAAGAACCGTTTTGTGTAAAGACCCGTTCAAAAGTCGGGACGAAAGAGTCGAAAAACTTATCGCATCACTCTGAGGCGTCATGCCTGGGCCGGCCAGACGCTGTACGGTTAAAGGTTGATGAGTGAAGGAATTGAAATCTCGGAGGACAGCGCATTGGTTGTGACCGATGATGCTGAAACTGGCGAGGCCATTCGTGCTGATTTGAGTGAGAAGCAGCGCTCACAGATGCGGGCGGTTTGGGAATGGGTTTTTGTGGTCGTGATTGCTATTGGTGCGGCGATGTTGATTCGGCTGTTCTTGTTCCAGCAGTACTACATCGATGGACCAAGTATGCAGACGACCTTGATGCCTCAAGATCGCGTTCTAGTCAATAAATTGTCCTACAAACTCCACGATATTCACCGCGGCGATGTGATCGTTTTTGATCGTGTCACCAACGAGACCCAACACGATGATCTCATTAAGCGAGTGATGGGTCTGGCTGGGGAGACTTTAGAAATTCGCTCATGCATCGTGTATATCGACGGAGTACAAGTGGACGAGCCCTACTTGAACCCAGAACAAACATCGCAAATTGAACCCAGCGCGCGTTGTGGTTCGCACACAGATATGGCCCCCATCGAGGTGCCAGAACACATGGTCTTTGTCATGGGCGACAATCGGGTACAAAGTTTTGACAGTCGCGACTTTGGGCCGATTAACACCGGAAAAATTCGCGGTCGGGCCTTCGTGGTCATTTGGCCCGCAAGTGCGTGGGCCTGGCTGTAGCACTTAAACATTGCGGGCAAAGGCATCAATCATGCGATCGGTGTAATCGCTGAATACGCCATCGAGTCCCATACGAATTCCATCATCGAGCACATAGCCCTGCTGCATATCCCAACCAAGGGCATAACGATTGAAACGATGGAACAAAGTAACTAGTCCACCATTCCAATCGGTGTGATGCATGTTGATGCAGTCGACTCCAGATTCGTGTAGTTGAGCGGCGCGACGTTCGGGGCCTTCCTTCAGTCGACTGAGGCGTGTTGAATCGACAAGTTTTGCTGCAGTGAGAGACCGCCAGCTAGCCACGACTTGCCATTTGTGATGGCAGAGCCAGAGTCGTGGTTCAAGTTCAGGCTTCACCAACCGGACAGCATCAAGAGTGGCGTCCAAGGCCGCTGGATCTTTGACATCCAATGAAAAATCAAAATCGCCGCTGACGGCATCAAGCATTGCCGCGACTGTTGGAATATGAATGGGCAGGTTTGCCTGTGCCATCTCTGAAATGGGGATCTTGCGCCCACGGCGACGGACAATTCCGTCGTGATCGAGAACGGCGATGCCATCTGAAGTGACCCAGACATCACTTTCTAGCCCGGTGGCACCAAGGCGCAGTGCCAGTTGAAAAGCCTCAATCGTGTTTTCAGGAGCGTAGGCCCGAGCTCCACGGTGAGCGAAGGCAATCGGGGGGTCGATCAGAGAAGGAAGCCGTTGCTGCACATGAAGATGATGGCATGGTCAAGGAATTCCAGCAAGTACTCCACGGTGGGGCTCTTTATCTCGACCCTTGGTAATTAGACTCATTTTGTGTTCAACCTGTCGGGTAGCGAGATCGTCGTCATCTTGTTGTTGGCGCTCATTGTTCTTGGTCCTGAAAAGCTTCCTGAGGCAATTCGTAAGTTTGGTCGGGTCTACAGCGAGATTCGAAAGATTAGTAACGGATTTCAAAGTGAGTTCAAAAATGCTTTTGATGAACCGATGAGAGAGCTGCGCGAGACCGCACAGTTGACGCGTGATGCGGTTTTAAAACCCCTCAAGGATGAGCCTGAAACTAAAAAGCCTGAAACAGCGATGCCAGAAGTCGTCCCGCTGCCCGAGGCTGATGGTGAAAACTCGTGAAATTACCTTTCGGGAATAAGAACAAGGAAAAGAAAGACGCATCAACTGAAGATGCCATGACTTTGACCGAACATTTGGCCGAATTACGTTCGCGACTTATTCGAGCAGTGTTAGCCATCGCCATCGGAATGATGGGCGTGCTGGCGTTTTATGAACCAGTTTTGAGATTCTTGCGTCAACCATATGACAACGTTTGTCAACGACGTCCTGATCTTGTTTCAAACTGTGACTTTTATTCGCTCGGACCACTTGAAGGATTTAATGCTCGTTTAAAGATCTCTCTGTACGGCGGATTGATCTTGGCACTGCCAGTGGTGTTGTGGCAGATCTGGCGATTTGTTGTTCCTGCAATGCACGCGAAAGAAAAGCGTTACGCAATTCCGTTTGTCTTTTCGTCGGTCGTGCTCTTTTTGCTCGGCGGGTTTTTCGCTTATTTCACCTTAGACAAGGGCCTTGAGTGGTTGATCTCTTGGTCGGGGAGCGATGTCCAACAGGCTTTCCAGATTTCAAAGTATGTGAGTTTCGTGGGACTCATGGTGGCGGCCTTCGGGATCGGTTTTGAATTCCCTGTGTTGTTGGTGTTCTTGCAACTAGTCGGTGTCTTAAAACCACGACAGTTAATTGAAGGTTGGCGAGTCGCCATCGTGGCCATTGTGGTGATTGCCGCGGTGATTACGCCGTCGGGCGATCCCATCACTTTGGGCCTTCTGTCAGTTCCGCTGATTATCTTCTATTTTATTTCCATCTTGATCGGTCATCTCGGAACGCGTAATCGTCCCGTTGACGCTTAAGACGCTAATTAACGAGTCCTACGAGGCAGACTGTGAGGGTGCGGACTGACCGGCCGGCGCTGATCGCCCACTACAACTTCCCCCTTGATCGTTTTCAGATTGAGGCGATGGACGTGCTTGATGCTGGTGAATCTGTTTTGGTGGCTGCCCCAACTGGTAGCGGTAAGACTGTCGTAGCGGAGTACGGAATTTCGTGCGCGTTGGCAGATGGAAAGCGGGCCTTTTATACCGCTCCAATCAAAGCTTTATCGAATCAGAAATACAACGATCTTGTTGAGTTGTACGGGCGGGACAAAATCGGACTTCTCACCGGTGACAACGCAGTGAACGGAGAAGCGCCAATCGTGGTTATGACCACGGAAGTTTTGCGCAATATGATTTATGCGCGGTCTCGTGCCTTAGACGACTTGGCTGTAGTTGTGCTCGATGAGGTGCATTTCATTCAAGATACTTTTCGCGGTCCAGTTTGGGAAGAAGTGATAATCCATCTGCCTCGCCGAGTGAAGTTGGTGTGCCTCTCAGCCACGGTGAGCAACGCTCATGAGGTTGCCGATTGGATCAGTACGGTTCGTGGTCCGACAAGGTTTGTCGTTGAAGAAAAGCGTCCCGTTGAACTTGAGAATCTGTACATGGTCGGGGACAAAACCGCACAACGCGAGCACCTCTTCCCAACGTTGGTTTCTGGTCGACCAAATCCTGAGGCAACGCGCCTCGAAGAGCAGACTCGAAAAGTGAGTGGTCGGGGACAGCTCAAGGGCCGACCACGGCGGGCTTTATATACGCCGAGTCGTCTTGAAGTTGTTGATCGCTTGAATGAAGAAGGCCTTCTTCCAGCAATTTTCTTCATATTCAGTCGAAACGGTTGTAACGAGGCGGCGCAATCATGTCTCAAGCAAGGCTTACGTTTGACATCACCAGATGAACGTCGACGCATACAAGAAATTGTTACGAGCCGTTTGGGCGATATTGACGACGATGATCTTGATGTCTTGGGTTACCCACAATTTGTGGCTCAATTGGAGGCGGGTATCGCGGCCCATCACGCTGGATTGGTGCCGCCTTTTAAAGAAACAGTTGAAGCCTGTTTTGTTGAGGGTCTCGTCAAGATTGTTTTTGCGACCGAAACCTTGGCGGTTGGTATCAATATGCCGGCACGTTCAGTAGTGATTGAAAAATTATCCAAGTTCACTGGTGAACACCACGAATTTTTGACGGCTGGCGAATTTACACAACTCACTGGACGTGCAGGTCGGCGTGGTTTGGATGACAAGGGACATGCGGTTGTTTTGTGGAATCCTTTTGTGACTTTTGATCAAGTCGCCGCGCTGGCGAGTTCGCGTACATTTAGGTTGACATCGTCATTTCGACCGACGTACAACATGGCAGTCAACTTGGTTCGCTCGTACTCGAGCGAAGAAGCGCGCCACTTGTTAAATCTTTCCTTTGCCCAATATCAAGCCGATCGTGATGTCGTCAAGATTGAAACTCGTCTTGACCGTCGCTTAGAACAACTGTCAGAACTTCGTCTTGCGGCAGAAAGTCCATTTGGAGATATTCATGACTACCGAGCGCGACTTGAAGGAACATTGGGAATTAGAAGTGAGAGTTCTATTGAGTTCGCAATGGCTCGGCTGCGGCCAGGCTCGGTTATTTATGTTGACAAAGGTAAAACTCCAGGTCGCGCTGTTGTTTTGTCGACTGCAAATCGTTCTGGTGGTGTGAAACTCTCTGTTTTGACGGTGAAGCGGGCGACACTGAATCTCTCGTCGCGCGACTTTCATGAACCACCCCGAGCACTTGGTCTGATTGAACTTCCTGAACCATTTGCTCCGACGCAACCCGATTTTCAAAAGGTCGTGATTACTCGATTGCATCAGGCCCGAGAAGTTGCGAGTGAATGGAGTTCACCTGAACCAGGCCGACAAGCAGTGCATCAAGTTGAAGACGACCCTGACTTGCGCGACCGCTTGAAGGCAGCGGCTCAAGCCGATCGCGTTTCTCGCGACGTTGACCAACTGCGAGAACAAGTGCGCGGCAAAGGAAACTCAGTTGCCCGAAAATTTGAACGGGTGTTGCGCATTCTTCAGGACTGGGACTATGTCTCGGGTTGGTCCTTGACAGAAAAAGGCGAAGTGCTTGCTCGTACTTTCCATGAAAGCGATCTATTGGTCGCTGACTGTCTTGATCGCGGTTATCTTGATGATTTAGATCCGGCGTCGTTGGCTGCTTTAGTCTCGGTATTCGTTTACGAACATCGTTCAAGCGAAGCACCTCCGGCTCCCTGGTTTCCATCAGCAGAGGTTCGCAAAAAATGGCGTCGCATTGAATCGGTCAGTCGAGAGTTGCAAACAACAGAAGAGGCGGCATCCCTCAATCAACACCGAGCACCTGACCCTACTTACATTGCAATTGCTTATGCATGGGCTGCTGGTGAGGGTTTCGCCGAAGTCGTCGAAGCTGAAGAATTATCTGGCGGAGATTTCGTGCGCACCATGAAGCAACTTATTGACCTCTTGCGGCAGATCGGGACCATGGCTCCTGTTCCACAAACACGTCGTCATGCTGAAGCTGCCGCCGACTTGTTGATGCGGGGAGTTGTTGCGGCATCAACGTCGGTCCCTGGAGAAATTTCATAGTGAGATCTGATGGTGATTAAGAATGGACAGGAGTGGGGCAGCGAAGCACCGGCCCCACAAGGACTGTGTATCGCTGCCTCTGATAGTGAGTTGTCGGCGTGTATCGGAGAAGGACATCGAAATGTCGTCGTCACTGGGGGCGATATGTGGCGCACCATTGGTGCTCAGAGCCGAACAGTCGTCGCTGGTGATTCTGCGATGTGTTTACCCATCGACATCATGAAAGTTGAACTACGACTTGATGACGAGTCAATAGTGTCGAAAATTGCGGTATCAACTGTCGTCTTGAGGTTTCCAAATATGAAGGGAGGCTGGTTGCGTGGTTCGTTGATTATTGTTGCCAATGCTCAATTCCTGGGTCATTGGGATGTTGCGCCACGCGGTCATCCCAACGATGGTCGAGTTGAGATGACTCAAGTGGATAAGGCCATGGGTCTGCGACAACGGTTGACGGCACGGGCGCGATTGGGCACCGGTTCTCATCTTCCTCACCCATTGATTCAGACGAAGTCGGTGAAGAATTTTGTCTGGAACGATGAAGGTCGCTCGCAACAGATTTTGTGGATTGATCGTCAACTCATTGGACGGGTGAGAAGTCTCAGCATCGAAGTGTGTAACGATGAAGCATTTTTGTGGATGTAAGGTTTTCCTATGAATGCAGCAAACAAGCAGATCATTGAGGCCGTCGACAATCTCGCTGATCGTCTCATTGCGGTCAGTCACGATATTCATGCTCATCCCGAACTGAATTATGCCGAACACTATGCTCACGATCTTTTAACTGGCGTGCTCGCCGAATACGGGCTTGATGTCACACCGCATGCCTATGGAGTCGATACGGCTTTTGAAGCAGTAGTCGGCGACCCCGCTGCTCCTGAAGTTTTGGTGTTATTGGAATACGACGCTTTGCCGGGGATCGGACACGGTTGTGGTCATAATGTCATCGCTGCAGCTGGTCTTGGGGCAGGTCTCGTCGCTGCTTCAATGGCACAAGATCTCGGTGGTCGTGTTCGTATTCTTGGTACTCCGGCCGAAGAGGGTGGGGGAGGCAAAATTGCCATGGCGCGAAACGGTGCCTTCGTCTCGGGTATCGCTGCCATGATGATTCACCCAGCTGATGCTGATCTCCTGAAAATGGATTCCATCGCGATTCATACAGTTGATGTCACATATGAGGGTAGAGCGGCGCATGCTGCGGCTGCTCCGTGGGAAGGCAGAAATGCGCTCGACGCTGCTGTCCTTGGCTACATGAACGTTGCTGCGTTGCGTCAACATATTCGCCCGACCGAACGTATTCACGGCATCATCTCCGAAGGGGGCGAGAAGCCGAATATTGTTCCTCGTCGCGCTGCTGCCACTTGGTATGTCCGGTCAAATACGATTTCAACATTGCAGCCTCTGAAGCAACGAGTGCTCGATTGTCTCGAGGGTGCGACAAGCGCGTGTGGATGTGCGATGTCGGCGACATGGGACGATCACACTTACGCCGATGTTCGCGACAACATGGCAGTAGTCAATTCATTTGTGCACAACATGAAATTACTTGGGCGCGTGGTTTGTGACCCGCGAACCGATGGTCGGGCCGTCATGGGTTCGACAGATATGGGCAACGTTTCGTACCTGTTGCCATCGATTCACCCAATGGTCAAAGTTGCTCCCGACGGGGTCGCAATTCATACGGAGGATTTCGCCCATTACGCCGGATCAGAAAGCGGAGATGAGGGAGTCCTCGTTGGGGCCAAGGCCATGGCGATGACAGTGGTCGACTTATGGACCAATGCTGAATTGCGGGCACAAGCGCACGAGGAGTTTTCACTAGTTTCATCTGAAGTGGACGTTTTGGGATACTGAAAGTAAGACCATTCCACCCTCGGCACCGTTTGACGAACTAGCGTGAAAAGTCGTGACTGTCTATGCCCCAGAGGAATTCACCGCCGAGGAGTCGGAAGTTTTACGACGTTATTTCACTAATTTGGACGGTCCAGTTTTCGCCCTGGTGAATTTGCCCGAGGTGGTCAAAGGTGCTTTATTTGCCCGGTACAGTCGCACCCATAAAAGCCTGCGCCGACTGTTCTTAGATGAATTCGTTGGCGAATTAGATATTGCTGGCGACCAAGGTGTTGATGCAACGATCGGCCTTGAACGAGCTGAAGAGTTGTACGAAAAAGTTTTCTTTGAATACGGCGATGATTCGGTTGCTCAACTGGGTGGTGTGCACCTGGCTTGCGAACAGGCTTCGAATGTTCTGACCAAGATTCTTGAATGGGGTCGACTCGCAAGTTACCTTGAACAAAGTACGCGCTATATCGCCTACGACGCGCGTCTTGCTGGTCGCTATCGGTTCTACCGTGACCCTGAGGTGTTGAATTCTCAATTCGGTACTCGTTATGTCGGCGATATGGATCGCATGTTCGATTCGTATTCACACTTAATGGAAAAAGTCACCGATCATGTGCGGTCAAGTATTAAGCGCGATCCCGCCGATAGTGATTTTGTTTTCCGTATGGCCACCCGTGCCAAAGCGCTTGACGCGGTGCGTGGTGTTTTACCGGCAGCCTCATTATCTAATGTTGGTATTTACGGCAGCGGACAATCGTACGAGGCAATGTTGATCCGTATGCGTGCGCATCCGTTGCCAGAAGCTCGTCATTACGCTGATTTGATGTTGGAAGAACTCCGCAAAGTGATTCCGAGTTTCTTGAAGCGCGTCGATCTTGCCGATCGTGGTGGTCGGTGGAGTGATTACTTGTCAGACACTCGTGAATCGACCAGTGAACTTGTTCAAGGCCTCTTCGCCGAGACACCCGTTGATCACAGTCCACCGGTCGTGTTGACAGATTTTGATCCAGAGGGCGAGGACAAATTAATTGGTGCGATTTGCTATTCGCACACAAGTTTGCCTGAGACCCAAATCATGCAACGTGTGCAACGGATGAGCCATGCCGAAAAAGTCGCCATCTTGAAGGCGTACATTGGCGATCGCGAAAATCGTCGGCATCGTCCCGGTCGAGCCTTTGAACGTACCGACTATCGGTTTGATGTTTTGTCGGACTACGGCGCTTTTCGAGATATGCAGCGGCACCGTATTTTGACGATCGAATGGCAGCCGTTGACTCCCAATCACGGGTACACCCGCCCTGATCTCATTGATGAAGCCGGACAGACAGTTGCCTTTGACGAGGTCATGAGCCGCTCCGCAAGTCTCTTTGATGCCATGAAGCCTGATTTCCCTCAGCAGGCCTCGTACGCCGTTTCAATGGCCTATCGCGTGCGCTACGTCATGCAGTTCAATGCCCGCGAAGCCATGCACATGCTCGAATTACGTTCGTCGCCCCAAGGTCACCCTGCCTATCGCCGAGTGGCCCTCGAAATGCATCGACTGATTGGCGAGCAAGCTGGACATAAAGCGATTGCCGAAGCGATGATTCACCTCACTGTTGAGGCCCCCGAACTCGAACGTCTGGCCGCCGAACGTCGGGCCGAATCCCGTCGTGGGGATCAATAAGTACGTCGTTATGAATGCTCGTGACTAGTGTCACCCAAGTATCCAACAGTTAGGGCTCAATTAGTGCCTATTATCCGCGCTCACATCTTTGTTTTTTGGTGGGCAAACTTCAGGAGTATCAGGAAATCTCATGGCAAAAGATAATGACAATTTGGATCCAGAACTTGATGAGGAGTTCCTTGAGGAAGAGGAAGCCATTGAAGAGGCTGACCCTGATGAGTTGCTTGATGATGACGAACTCGAGGAAGACGAAGATCTTGGTGTCGAGGATTTAGACACGGTTTTGGCAGGGGAAGACCCCGAGGCCGAAATTGTTCCCTTGGTGGCCAAAAAGAAGGCGAAGAAGTCCAAAAAGGATGTCGCTGAGGACGAGGAAGAAGACGATGATGATGAGCTCGTCGGGGAAGACGACATCGAAGAAGACTTAGGCGTCATTTTAGCGGCACGCGTCAAGGGACGAAGTGAAGACGACGAAGAAGAACCTGAAGAGGAAGAAGAAGACGCTCAGTTGTCAAATGATCCCGAAAGTGGGATTCAGCCGAAACGGGCCGATGAACGAATGTGCACGCAGTGCTTCTTGCTCGTTCGTAAAGGCGCACCAATGTGTCCGGTGGGCGATGACACCTGCCCGCTTTTTGCATAACCGCTCATGAGCATTGAGCCAGTGATTCGTCATGCTACGCATGACGATCTGGCGGTCATTGTTGAATTAGATGTCACGGCTCGTGAGATCGTGGCATCTCAACGAGGTGGACGCAACTGGTTAATTGAGCATGCGCCTGCAAAATTTCTGCATCCAGATGATGTAATTGATCACAGTTGGGTTGGGACCATTGACGAACATGTCGTCGGGTTTCTTCGATGCACTTTTGAAGAAATAGATACTCACGGATTGGTGTGTTCGGTTGAGCGAGTATTTGTTGACGAGAATGCTCGTGAGCTTGGATTTGGCGATGCATTATTGCAGCACGCCATCGAACACGCCATTAACTTGGGATGTGTTGCAATTGAAGGAAATGCGCTACCTGGTGATCGTCAAACTAAAAACTTGTACGAAAGAGCCGGAATCGTCGCTCGCAAAATTATTGTGTCGCGACCGCTAAATCAGTAACAGCAAGCGGTCTACTTGCCGGTCCAGTTTGGTGTGCGCTTTTCAATGAATGCGGTGAGTCCCTCTTTGGTGTCAGATGAAGCCATTACTTGAGCGAATAAAGAATTGGTGAGTTTCTTGAGTTCATCGTCGGTCTGATACGCAGCAGCAAGGACAACTTGACGGCTGGCATACACCGCGAGAGGTGCGCTGGTTGCAATCTGCGCAGCTAATTTGCGGGCTTCGTTCATCGCTTCGCCAGGGGCAACTAAACGCGAGACAAGTCCAAGGTGATAGGCGCGTTCGGCAGGAATGGGATCGCCGGTCAAGATTGCTTCCATGGCGGCAGCTTGTCCGATTGCTCGGGGAAGACGGAAAAGTCCACCAGCACCAGCAATGAGATTGCGCTTGACTTCGGCTAAGCCGAATGACGAACGAGTTGTGGCAATCACGAGGTCGGCGGCCAAGACAATTTCGCAACCACCGGCAGTGGCGAGTCCATCGACGGCGACAATGATCGGCTTGCGACGTTCGCGATACACGAATCCGGCAAATCCGCCGCGCTTCGTGTTGAGATCTCCGGCTTGGCCAGCGTTGATGGCCTTGAGGTCTGCTCCGGCACAAAACACTGGACGTTCTTGGCCTTCGGTGTTGGCGGTCAAAATACCGACCCACACTTCGTCGTCGGCCTCTAATTGATCAATGGCGGCTTCAACACCACGCGCCACGTCGCCGTTAATGGCGTTGCGGGCGTCGGGGCGATTGAGAGTAATGATGCCAACGCGGCCTTCGGTGCTGTAGGTGACGATGTCGGGTCTTGCTGTGTCGCTCATACCTTTGACCGTAGCGGCACAATGCCGCCCTGAACTAACCCTCGTCGGTAGATAGAGCCTCGGCGACTGGCGTCTCAACGACTTCAGGCGCAGATTCAACTGCTGCTTCAACGGCTACTTCGGCTGGAGCTTCGGTCACTGCTTCTGCAACGACTTCTGCAACTGCTTCGGTAACGACTGCGACCTTGGGGGCAGTCGGCGGCTTCGGCGGCAACTTTTTAGCGGGCGGTCGAACCGCGCGCAGAGGTTTGGGCGCATGACTAGTTGATGCAACAGTGATGCCGAGGCTGGCCGCAATCTGAGGAAGCAACCCACCAAGACGTTCGACCGTCTTAGCCAAGTCTGGGGTGATTATCTCGGGCTGAGATGTCACCGTGACCTGGGTACGGATTGGTGCAAAAGCCACAGCCTCTAGGACAGCAATCCAACGATCGGCTAAGGCATCGGCCACGAGGCTTTGCGAAGTGGCTTGGGCAAGGCGACGTCCGAGTTCATCGGGGAAGATCGCTCCGGCCTTCGGAGGCTGACCAGCCAACTTGAGTGCTCGCACAATTCGTCCAACACCAAGTGCAGCATCAATATCTTGTAGCCAATTCTGGTATTCCTGATCGGCACGGGCCGTGAGTCCGGTACGTAATTCGGCGACGAGATCGCGACAATTTTCGGCCCGTTCAATGACCGGATCATTGGCTGCGGCGACAACACTCCGCAAGTCGCGTAGATCAAGTTCGGCTAAATCTTTACGCGCCGCTTCAGCACGGTCGAGCCAATCGGCAACGCGCAAACGGGGAAGAAGATTTTCGGCCATCTGCAGAACACTTTGCTCGGGCATGGTTGGCTTGCCTTCGGCAGCCAAAGCAGCGTTGGCATCTTTGAGGCGCTGACGAACTGTTTGCATTCCCTGCAATGCCAGTTCGGCAATGGGTCGCTGATCTTCGGGAAGTTCAGACAGCACAGCTTTGCGATTGGCCGAACCAGCCTTTAAGCGCTTGGCTTTGGGTCGCTGAGGCAATTCAGGCGGAGCTTCAAAATGGGGACGACGGGGACCACGTGGCTTGTCGTCAGTGCCAGCGTTGTCGCGGCGAGGACGACGATCAGTATCGCGAGCAGCGCCATCGCGTGCTGGACGGTCACCGCGTGCTGGACGGTCACCGCGTGCGGGACGATCTCGTCGGTCACCACGATCACGTCGATCGCCACGGTCACCGCGATCGCCACGATCTTTCTTGGCGAGTTGTTGGGTCACCGCTTCAAATGGCTTGTCGTTTCCGACAAGAGCAATCTTTTCAACTTTGTCAACTTTGACGCGACTTTGGGTGATGCTGACGATCGTGATGCCATCAATGTCGAATTCTGCTTCGGCTTTGACAATATCTCCGGGCTTTGATCCCTGCGATAAGAGAGTTCCTTCAAGAACTCCCTTAGGTTCGCGGGCACCTGCGGCGCGCCAGGTCCAGGACCCATCGGGGCGTGAACTTGTTAACTCGATTTCAATCCTGCGGGACATGGTTGCCAACCCTATCGGGATCGCCCAGCGGTGCGTTCATGTCCGCAGGAACTGGGGGAGTGCTGGTAATTTCACCAAGTGCCGATTTATGCCCTGGGGGACCGCACCCCAACGATTCATCCCGATGCCTATGTCCATCCCGAAGCCGTCATTATCGGTTCGGTTTCGATTGGGGCACACAGTTCGATCTGGCCGGGAGCGGTTTTGCGCGGCGATGACGGCGACATCATTATCGGCGAACGTACATCAATTCAAGATGGTTCGGTGCTGCACACCACGCATGTCTTTCCAACAGTTGTGGGTAACGATTGCGTGATCGGCCACATCGTGCACCTTGAAGGTTGCACGATTGAAGATGGTTCTTTGATTGGCAACGGCGCAATTGTGTTGCATCGCGTCATCGTTCGATCGGGTGCCGTGGTTGGGGCTAACTCGGTTGTCTTGAATGGTTTAGAAATACCAAGTGGTGCGTTGGCGGTTGGCGCACCAGCAGTGATCAAACTCGATAAGGCACGTGCTGCCGATATTCAATTGGGCGCCGCATCATATGTTGCTCGCGCCAAGTTGTACAAAGAAAAACTTCGCCGTCTTGATTGATCCTTCAGCTATTTCGTCATGACGCTTTCGATGATCGTTCGCACAACTTCTATTGAGGTTGAATTTGTGAGTGACCTCTTGTGGTCTTTGGGTGTTGTCGCCATCGAAGAACATTGGGACCCAGACGGAATTGTTCGACTGCAAACATCGCTCGGTGACGACATCAAAGTTGTTGAGCAAGCCATGAGGTCGTTGCCAGTTGAATTGGATTGGTCGACGACAACGGTAGACGATGCTGTGTCAAACAAATGGCGAGAATTTGCTCGACCAACAATGATCGGCGAGCGAATCGTGATTGCGCCCGTGTGGTGTGACGATCAAGAAGTTGCTGAAGTAGTGTCGTCTTTGGCGCATCCCGATCAGGCCATTGTGATTCCGATTGAACCCGCAAGCACTTTTGGAATGGGCGACCACCCCACGACAATGAGCAGTTTGCTGATGATCGAAAAGTATGTCAAGCCTGGTGATGTTCTCATTGACGTCGGCTGTGGGAGTGGTGTTCTCGGAATTGGAGCCCTGCGACTTGGGGCGGTACGAGCAATCGGAATGGATATCAATCCTTCGTGCGTCGCGGTATCCCAAGAGAATGCTCGACTCAATCATGTTGACGATCGATGGACAGTCACAACTGAACCAGTTGCGGTCATTGGGTTTCCGGCCGACATAGTGGTTGCCAATATTTTGGCACCAGCATTGATTGAACTAAGCGACGAATTAAAACGGTTAACCAAGCCTGATGGCCTGCTGGTGATCAGTGGTGTCCTAACTGAGCATTACGAACATGTGGCGCAAGCACTCCTGCCACTTCAAGAATGTGATCGCATTGAATACGGCGTCTGGGCTGCTGTGGCTTTTCGAAGTCAATGATTTTCAATTAATTGACGAGAGCGTCGATGTCGTACTGAGTTGGCAATGAGGGGACCGCCCCCTTCTTCGTTGCCGCAAGCGCTCCCGCAGCAGATGCTCGGCGTGCTGCTGTTGTGATGTCGGCTCCGTGGGCAAGCGCGGTCGCTAAGGCGCCACAGGCGGCGTCACCCGCACCAGTTGTGTCGATGGCCCGCACTGCGAAAGGAGGAATTTGTAATTCTCCGTCTTTGGTGACGATCTTGATGCCGCGAGCACCAAGCGTTATGACGACGATTGAGACACCAGCTTCAAGAAGAGATGTCGCTCCACCAAGTAACGCAACTTCATGTTGATTGGGCATGATCACGTCGCAGAGCTGCAGTACTGAGCGATTGAGTTTCGTTGCTGGAGCCGGGTTGAGAATTGTGCGCGCTCCACCAACTTTTGCGATCGCGAGGGCAGCCTCGACTGCATCAATCGGAACTTCTAATTGACAGAGCAAAACACCGGCACGGCTGATCACATCGCGATGGGCGTCAACGACGCTGATTGACAGTTCGGCATTTGCACCAGGCACCACGACAATTGAATTTTCGCCTTGTTCATCGACAGAAATCAGTGCCCGACCAGTTGGACCGGCGTAGTCGGTGACATACGCGGCAATTCCCTCGGACGTCATCAGGCGGTGCAAGGTTTCACCAGCAGCGTCGGCGCCGAGACATGTGATGAATGCGGCGTCGGCTCCGGCCCGACGGCACGCGACAGCTTGGTTCAGTCCCTTGCCGCCGGCGTGTTCGGCGTAATTGGTACCGAGAACTGTTTCGCCAGGAGAGGGGAGGCGCTCGACCGTGGCGACGAGGTCGAGATTGCTGCTTCCGAGAACGACGACTTCGTATGTGTGCGAACCGTTGGGCATGGCTCTAGTGAACCATGCCGTATGGAGACAAACACGGCGCCGAGTGATCGCGGCAAAGGAACGAAGGCCATTTCGTCATGACGAAATGGCCCGCAGAAGTGGAGTCAGATCCAGTCGGTCGATCGCGGGCAAATATGAACGGGCGGCATTGCTGCGGAATTTGGTGCACAGATCTGGACGAAAGAATCGAGCGCCTTCGCGAACGACGTAATTCAGGATGAAAAATCGGTAAGCCTCGGGAAGGAATCGAATATCAGATTCGGTCAGAGGGAAAACCTCGTGATAGGCGCGGATGAATTCAATGAACTCTGGTTCAACCAAAGTGTGAGGGGAGTAGGACCACTGGGTCTGATCACCTGTCGATGACGAAACGCGAGATAAAAAATAAAAGTCGAGGAGGCGCGACTCAACGCGGAACCAGTCATAGTCCCAACGTGAAAATAATGTGAACGGTTGTGCTGATGAATCGTGATTATCAACCGAGAAATTTTCCAAATTCCAATCAACCAAAATGGGAATGCGCTTCCAAGAGTCGTAACGGATGTTCTCAAGTTCGATCAAAAAGTCGTGAGTGTGCTTGTGTAAGACGCCGATGTGTTCGGGAGGTAGAGAAAAATTCTTCGGAGCGAAAGGACTAGATAGTAAATCCAGTAGATGGATGGCATCAGATTTTATGCTGTTAGATGTCGCCGGAATATCGGTGGCGATTGAATCGCAGACAAGATGAAATTGGGCAATTTCTCGGGCCAAGCAAGTGGACTGTTCTCGATTGAGTTGTGGCGGAAGCATGTCGCGCTTGTTTGCTTCGCCGTAAAAGGCCACCCACAAATTCCCGTCGTAGTAAGTGAACGGCCGGTTAGCTTTCTCTAAAACAGGAGCCAGAAAATGATCAAAGCGAGTTCCCTGAATTAATTGGGTACAACGAAACAAACGATCGTGGTCTTCGGCAAAAAGAAAATAAGACCCGTAATTGGAAACTTTGGCGAAGACTCGGGTTCCGTCGTTTAGATGAAGTCGAAAAACCGAATTGGTTGAAACATTGGGGCTGGTGTCATCAATACCGATGATCGAACGAGCGTCTCCGAAATCTGACCACGCCGCATCAAGGGCTTGGCGATACCCAAGATGGCTCATGGATTTATTGTCTCACCTGAGGCAAGACCGCGCGGCGCAGTGTGTCAAGCGGGTTCAGCTGGCGTTGGCACGAATGCCAATGGGCGCAATGAGGCGGAATCCGGCCTCATGGCGTTCGTCTTCGCTTTCGCCGCCCCATAAGCCGTACTCGTGGTTGTCGCGACCAAAGTCGCGACAAACGTCTTGGACGTTGCAACCCGAACAAACATTGCGAGCCAAAGCCTCGCGACGTTCGCGAGCCTGAGGCCTTTCGGCGGTGGTGGGAAAGAAGAGATGGGTCATGCCTCGGCACGCTCCAGTATCCATCCATGCGTCGTCCGTCTGCTGACGGGTAATGATGATTTCTACAGCTGCCACACGACCCCCTGGTGGTGAAAACTTGCAAATTCTCAAACTTTTATGGAATTCCCCATGTCGCCGGCAACACACCGCCAACAACAACAAGATGACTCTAGATGTAATTGACCGTTGAGTCAAAAAGAATTCATAGGTAAAAACCGGTCAATTGACGAAGTGGCGGATACCTGCGACGAATTGGTCGATATCGGCGAACTCGGTATCCCAGGCGGTCATCCAGCGCACCTGCTGGTGGTGGGAGTCCCAATCATAGAAAAATGACCAATCCCGTAAAGCCTCAATGTGGGCTGCTGGCAGAACTGGGAAGATGCTGTTGACCTCGGGCGGCCCATCAAGTTGTACACCCGAAAGACCGACGGTCTTTTCGTATAGGTGGGTCGCCATCTCGTTGGCATGACGGGCGTTCTTGATCCAGAGATCATCGGTGAGTAGTGCCGAAAACTGGGCCGAGATGTAGCGCACTTTTGACGGGAGTTGAGTGACTTGCTTGCGGACATAAGGAGCGCTTCGCGCCAATTCAGGATCGAGATAAATCACTGCTTCGCCGTACATCATTCCGTTCTTTGCACCACCGAACGAAATGACGTCAACACCAGCGTCAATCGTGAAAGATTTCAAAGCCTGTTGAGTTCCGCCAAGAGCAGCAGTCGCATTCGCAATACGCGCACCATCGAGATGAACTTTCATTCCCATTGAATGCGCCGCTTCGCAAAGAGCGGCGATTTCGTTGGGTGTGTACATCGTGCCCCATTCGGTGCTTTGCGTGATCGATAAGACACTCGGTTGCACATGATGAACGACACCTATGAAATGTTGCAAATTCAACACTTGATCGGGCGTGATTTTGCCTTGAGTTGTCGGAACATCAATGAGCTTCGCTCCGAGGATTCGCTCTGGTGCGCCCGTTTCGTCAACGTTGATATGTGATGCATCGCTACATACAACTGCCCCCGCAGGGGAGAGGAGCGTGGCCAATGCGAGCACATTGGCTCCTGTTCCATTCCACACCATCAGGGTCGACACTTGTTGTCCGAAAAGTTCGTTGAATGCTTCTTCGGCGCGGGCAGTCCATGGGTCGTCGCCGTAGGCAACTGCGTGCCCGCGGTTGGCACGTTCAAGAGATTCAAGAATCAGCGGATGAACCGCTGCGTTGTTGTCACTCGCAAAGCGACGTTCGGGTGCTGGCGGAATGCCCGACGATGTATTCATGCTGTGAGTCTGTCGCTTCCTGATTTAAATACGACTCATTCACCCAAAATCATCGACGCATATGAAAGTATTTCGTCATGACGAAATCAACCACAGGGGTACGGGTGCGGGCCGAGAGTGGTCCGCGATGCCGTTGGTGTCGCCGAGTATTGCCCGAGCAAAAAGGCGCCGGCCGAAAAAGGGTTTTCTGTAGTCAGGCCTGTCGTCAATGGGATTGGGTAGGTCGCCAGCGGGCTCGAGAATTGAAATTAAGTGAAGACGAATTGGTTGTCGCCAGACAAGAGATTGATTCGTTGTACGACGATCTGTATGTCTTGGCATGTGCGGTCGATGACACCGAACGAGAAATGAAAGCCGGCAAGCCGACGGTGACAAGTTTGAAAGAAGCCATGGAATGGATCTTGGACGCAGCTCGGCCGTTACGGGATCGGACCTTGTCGCCTTCGGACCAGCATCAGTAATTCTGCCCATAATACCCGTTATGACACTTTGATCTGAAAACGAAGAACACTTCGTTTTCAGATCAAGAAAAGCCTGCTCCTACTGGGGTTCTGGCAACGCTGTTGGTTTAGCGCACGTCGATGAGATCGACGACAAAGATCAACGTTTCGTTGCCTTTGATGACGCCGCCAGCGCCGCGGCTGCCGTACCCAAGTTCGGGCGGAATTGTCAACTGACGACGGCCGCCAACCTTCATGCCAGCAACGCCTTGATCCCAGCCGCCAATGACCTCACTGGCGCCGAGCTTGAAACTGAATGTCTCCATGCGATCCCATGAAGCATCAAATTCGCGTCCGGTGCTCCAGGCGACGCCGACGTAATGCATGACGGGTCGACAACCAGCAGTTGCCTCTTTGCCATCGCCGGTCACGATGTCGTCGATAACCAATGTTGTGGGCGGGTCCCCTGCGGGAACGGTGATGACGGGCTTACCTGCGGGTGTAGACATTTCTTAATCCTAGGTGACGGCCTTACGCGGACGCCGAATTTTTGGGGCGCATATAGGTGCCCTGAGCGACCGCTACGGGCTT